>JBEEIB010000051.1:0-6162 GCA_041167675.1 Verrucomicrobiota bacterium | reverse complement strand
GCCCAGCATTCCCAACGCGGTCGTCCGCGTCGAGCCTGACCGCACTCCGACCATCATTGCCGACCTCGGGGCTTTTCAGCGGGCTCATCCGGTGGCCAACGCCACCGATCCGATCACCGGGGACTTCGAACCGGACGGCACTTGGTACAGCTTGATCGCGGTGCGGGGTGCCCTCTACGCCGTCGAGCCCAATCATGGCGAAGTGGACAAGATCACGCCGGACGGTAAGATCACGCGAGTGATCGACGTTTCCGCCTCGCAAGGCCATGTGGTGCCCACGGTGATCGCCGACCACGGGGTCTTCTACGTCAGCAACTTGGGGCGGTTCGACCCCGACCAACTCAACACGCAGGACGTGTTCCAGATCACTCCAAACGGCCAAATTAAGGTGGTGGCTACGGGCTTGAGCAAGGTGCTGGGCGTGGCTTTTGACGGCCGCGATCGCCTGTATGTGCTGGAAACCTCGTACTCAGCAGATTCCCCCGGCCCCGTGCCCGCGACGGGTCGTCTTATTCGCATACTGCCCAACGGCCAGAAGCAGGTCCTGATCGACAGCACGCCGGACGATCCCCTCTTCTTTCCCACGGGGCTCACCTTCGGACCCGGCGGCTCCCTCTACATTTCGAACTTTGGCTTCGGTCCGCCGACCGGACAAATTCTCAAGGTCGAGATCAAAGACTGAGATGCCATGACCAACGTGCCGCGCTACCGCCGCCATCCCCTCTTGGGGTGGCGGCAACGTAGCCGACGAAATAAACGCTGATCCTATGGAAATTCGGGGAAATGGCGGACGAGCGGCCAGACGCTGCCGATGAGGACGACGCAAATGGCTCAAGGCCAAATGCTCAGGTCGGCGAGTTCTCCTGCGTTTTCGATCTTTCTCTGACTACTCATAACTTCGTCCGGTTCTTGTGACACACCTGTGCGCGACTCGTACTCGATTCAGGCCCAACTGGACGAGAAGTCGGATTACCAGAGATATAATCTCTGGGAATACTCAGTTCCTGTGGTATTCCCACATAACTCGTGGCACACTTGTGGTCATACACAGGAGCCACATGACCGCAGCCAAACTTGACCTTCTGCAAGGCACCTTGGACCTTATGGTCCTTCAGACCCTGACCGCCATGGGCCCGCTCCATGGCTATGGCATCGCGCGCCGCATCGAGCAAGTCAGTGGCGATAAAGTTTTTCTGAATCAAGGAACCATCTACGCGTCACTCGTCAGATTGCAGCAGCGCGGATGGATCTGCAGCGCGTGGGGCGTTTCGTCCAACAACCGCAAGGCCAAGTTTTATTCCGTTACCAAGAAGGGCCGCAAGCAACTATCTGAGGACGCCGTGAACTGGCAAAGGCTGGCGAGCGTCATGAGTCGCGTTCTCGGTATGCGGGAAGGTGGCGAGCAATGATCGACCGGCTGCAACAATTTTTTCATCGCGTAACCTCTATTTTTCGCCGCAAGAAACTGGACCGCGACTTGGACGCCGAATTGGCCGCGCACCTCGAATTGGCCATCGAAGAAAATCTGCAGCGCGGCCTAACCCCTCCGGAAGCCCGTCGCCAGGCACTGATCCGTTTCGGCGGAACACAACAAGCCATCGAACAGCATCGCGACGCTCGCGGACTACCCGGCCTGGAAATCTTCCTTCAAGATTTGCGCTACGCCGTTCGCGCATTGTTCAAAAATCCCGGATTCACAATTGCCGTGGTGATCACCTTGGCCCTCGGCATCGCCGTGAATGCCACCATGTTCAGTCTGGTCAGTGCTTTTTTGTTGCGGCGTCCGGTGGTCCACGAACCAGATCGCGTGGTCGTGGTTACTTCCATTAATCCCGCTCGTGGATTCCTCCCCGACACGAATCCTGTCTCTGCGCCAAATTACTTTGCGTGGCGCGAAGCCAACGATGTTTTCTCAGATATCTCCGCCGCAGATGAGTACCGCACTGTCAGTTTGACGGCCGCGCAGGGCAAACCTCAGGCGCTTCCTTCGGCAGCCGTTTCATCGAATTATTTCGACGCGCTCGGAGTTGCCGCGCGCCTCGGGCGCACCTTTTCCGAAGGAGAAGATCAACCCGGACGTGATCACGTCGTTATCCTGAGTCACGAACTCTGGCAGCGACGTTTCGGTTCGAACCCTTCACTCATCGGCAGCACCATCCGCTTAAACCGTGAAAACTATGTAGTGATCGGTGTGATGCCCGCCAGTTTTCGTTTATTGGGTTTCACACCGCAAGTCTGGACCCCGCTGACGTTGACAGTAGCGGATCGAGCCACCGCAGCGCGCAAAGATCACAACTTGCATGTGTTCGCGAGATTAAAACCTGGTGTGACTCTCGAACAAGCTCGCCTGGAGATAAGCAACCTGGCGCGCCGCTCCGAGCAAGACTTTCCCGAAACTGAAAAAGGTTGGAGCGCCGCCGTGCGTACTTTGCCCGATTTCCTGGTCTACAACTTTGGCATTCGCAACGGATTGGCTCTAATGATGACCGCCGTCGGTTTCGTTCTTATGATGGCCTGCGCGAACGTAGCGGGTTTGCTGTTAGCCCGCGCCACCGGTCGGCAAAAAGAGCTGGGCATCCGCATCGCTCTCGGCGCCGGAAGACTCCGCGTCGTCCGCCAATTATTAACCGAGGGCCTATTGAACGCCTTAATTGGCGGCGGCGTAGCCCTCGTTCTGGCCTATTGGGGTATTAACTTTGTCGCCACAAAAATGACCTTCAACGAAGCCATCAGCGCCGTCCCATTAACTCTAGACCGCAACGTTTTGCTCTTCGTCCTGGGTGTCTCCGTGTTTTCCGCGGTGTTATGCAGCCTCGCCCCCGCCCTGAGAGCATCGCGAACGGATATCAATACCGTTTTGAAAGACGAGAGTCGAGCGGCCTCCGCCGGAAGATCTCATAGTCGGCTGCGAACCGTGTTGGTTACCGGCGAAATCGCCTTGGCCATGTTTCTTCTAATCGGCACCGGCTTGCTGATCCGCGGACTTTATGTCGTTGAGCATCAGAAGTTGGGATTCCAGCCAGAGCATCTGCTTACTGCAGGCGCGACTTTGGATAGCGCCCGTTACAGAGATGCCGCTCAGCAAGCTTCTTTCGTTCGAGAAATCATTCCTCGTCTTCAACATATTCCTGGCGCCGATACCGTGGCCGTCACCTCCGACTTACCGGCCACAGGCCCCGGTAGCGTAACCGTGCAAATTGAAGGTGAGCCCGAGTTGCCGGCGAACCAGGCGCGCAGTGCCAAAGATGTTGTCGTGTCCGTCGATTACTTCGGTGTGGCGCAAATCCCCGTACTCCGCGGGCGCGCCTTCACAGACATGGATAACGCTACAGCTTCACCGGTGGTCTTGGTGAACCAGGAGTTTGTGCGTCGCCACCTTCCCAACCAGGAGCCCCTTGGAAAACAGATCCGCTTGAATGTCAGCGGCCCTACAGCGAAGTTGTCTCAGATCGTCGGCGTCGTGGCTAACGTAAAGAACTATTCCGAAGCACCGGATGAGGACCCCGAAGTGTATGAGCCCTTCCTTCAGAGACCGGTGTCATCTTTCTCAATCATGATTCGGACCAAGGCCGATCCCAATGCCTTGGCGTCGGATCTTCGCGGCGCTGTTGAGCAGACCGATGCGGACCTGCCACTCCTGCACGTGATGAGCATGCCCGCGGTCATCGATCTTCAGAAGGGCGGCGACGTATTATTTTCTCGTATGTTAGGCGTCTTCGCGCTTCTCGCTCTGATCTTCGCAGCCATCGGCATTTATGGCTTGATCGCTTATTCCGTTGGCCAACGAACCCACGAAATCGGAATCCGCGTGGCCCTGGGAGCCGGCAGTAAACAGGTACTGCGCATGGTGCTTTTGGAAGGCCTGAAAATGACCGCGATCGGCGCGGCCATCGGACTGGCCGTTGCGCTGCCCTTGCCCAAAGTTTTTGGCGCAATGTTCACCGGTTTACCCTTCAGCGAGCCGAGGGTATACTTCATCGTTCCGCTAGCAATTATCGCCGTCTCCATGCTGGCGACCTACATCCCCGCGCGTCGCGCAGCCAGCGTCGATCCCACCATCGCCCTGCGCAACAGTTGAAAAAACGCACCGATCCTTCATGTCCACGAAAATTGAATTCGGCTGTCTCCGGGCGATTCCGGCCTTTTTGAGCTTTCAGATTGGATTTATCATTTCAACTGCTGGTTGGAAGCCGCCTCATCCTCGATCTTAGGCACAGAAATACGTTGCTTGTCCCCCACTGAGAAGAGCAGATAGTTGCTGAAACTATGACGCCGGTGGCTGCGTCGTCCTCTCCAGTCGTAATACAATTCCGCGCTCTGTGGCAACCACATATCCACATTACCCTCTCGGAAATGGACCGGGCCATACTCAATTATTGCGCGATCCGTCGCCAGGCGGATTTCCGGCAGCGGCGCGATCAGATCGGTTTCTAGCCTCAGGATTTGGTAGCTGTCCGCTGCTATCCAAGCACGCCCCCTCAGCGCTACGGCGTACGACGGGCCATTACTACCGATCCGGTAAGAGCGAATCGTATTTGGCCTATCGCTCCTTTGGCGGAAATGCACTTGCCACCCAAGGGTCCCATTCCACCGCGCAAGTCCCTCGCACCTCATTTCAAAGGATCCCCTATTGTATGGATGGAATATCAGAACGAGCGCCGGCAATCCGTTTGTTGCCACTCCGTCCGGAAAATCCTCCCCCGAACCATGTCTGCTACGATATTCTTGCACACCCAGGTAGCCAGGCCGGATTTCTTCCACAGAAACCACGTAGTCGAACTTCCGCGTTTCTGCAGGGGCTGCCAATCCCCATCTGTTGATCGATTCATGTTTCAACAATTCCGTCGCAGTGAATCGGTCAACATTAGTTACAAATTCCTGTATCCGCGCTCCGGCTTTTTGCAGCACATCGTCCAAAGCGCACGTCGCGTTAGGTTCCACCGGCGGCACTCTCTCGTCCACATCAGGCGGCAGCCAATTGGAGGGCAGCGGCATCGAGGTCACGCCTGGAATCAAATCTGGCACCACTATCTCGTTTGCGCCCTTTGCGGCTGGGCCGTTGTCAGCCGAGGGTATACGCATCGAGCCGACGGCGGGAATCAAATCCGGCACCACGATATCATTTGCGCTGGTTGGCGTTGTGCCGCTGCCAACCGGCAATCGGGAAGTCTGCAAATATTCAACTTCTATCTCAGGGACCACGTTCGCTATATCCTGCCACCCTGTCTCATTTGCGGTGACCACGTCCTGTTTCTTTGCCACCGCTACCTGCGAAGTTTGCAGGCCCTGTAGTTGTTCCTTTGCTGTGGCATCCGCAGGGTGCTCCTTCAGAAATCCTTGCAGAACGCTGATTGCTCGCTTCGTGTCACCGCGTCCCGCCAAAGCCGTAGCGAGTAGCGGCTCAATAATCGTTGCCGGACCGTGCCCCAACTCTAGCGCGCGTTCGGCTTGCTCGATGGCTTCGTCGAGCGACCCTTGCATTAACAATGCGTGGCAGAGAAGCGCATGGCTACGCCAGGAAGAGGGCTCGGCTTCTGTGGCTCGCTTCAACACCGGCAACGCTTCGTCTGTTTTTTTTTCGCGCAACAGCAGGTCGCCCAAAGAAAGCAGCGCATTTAGGTGCTTGGGATTGATCTCCAGCGCCTTCGTCCAATAGGACTTTGCCTGATCCAGATTATCCGCTTGAGACCAGTAAACGCCGAAGATGTAGTTGACGTCCGGGCTGGTTGGAGCAAGACGATATGCAGCATCGAGGTGACTTCGCGCCTGACGAAGTTTGTTGGCCCGCAGCGCTTCCAGCGCCTTCCCTATTTGCTTTTGCGCATTGGGAGCGAGCACGGCGAGCGGCACTGCCGGTCCGGTCTTTTCCGCCTTCGACTCCAGCCGGACATCAGCTGCAGCCTTCATCGAGGAGTTTTCTTTTGCTTGCCAGCCGGGGCCCGGTGCCGACTGTGTGGCGTAAGCAGCAGGCAGGAGTGAACAGCAAACTAACATCAAGAATACGAGGGAGCCCGTCAGAACACGGACAAACATGGTTAACTCCACTCCGAGGAAAGTGGGCCCGCGACTAAAACGGAATGGTACACCTTGCAGCGCCGGAATGCGATAACCACTAAAACTTCGTATGGATCGACGAATAGGACGGAGTTTCAAGCGTAGAAG
>JBEEIB010000050.1:0-5701 GCA_041167675.1 Verrucomicrobiota bacterium | reverse complement strand
CCGAGAGCCGTACGTCCGCCTTCGATCCGAGGCTGCTTAAAAAACTTGCGCAAATCTGAGTGTACCGCTCGAGAGTGCCCTCGGAGATGGCTCCTTTCTCTGTCGCGAGCCACCGATTGAACCACTTCCGGGCACTCGGTCGCTCGATCGGATCTTTACCTAGCCGCCTCAAGGTCGCGTTGACGACCTTCATGAGCTGGTCAGCCGATGTTTCTCCCTCAGCGACCTTGCCCTCCATCTCGACCAGAGCCTGGCAGACGATCCAGGCTTCATCCTTCTTGGTTTTGCCTGTACTCCGGAACGCTCTACGGCCGTCGGCCAGCCGATAGGCGCAGTAGAAGAACGGAGATTTCTTTCGCGGATCTTTATGAAGACTTGCCACGAGTCATAACTTGTCATAAAGTCCCAGTTAGTTCAATGTGTATCTGGACCTTTTATTTAAGCCATTCTACGAGAGAGCCGAGGGGAATCTATCAACCTCACACTTCCATTCACGCGACGCTGAAAGTCGTCTTCGGTTTTGATACATTTCGCGAAGGCCAGGAAGCAATTATTTCTAAGATCCTCGAGGGGAAATCTGCGCTCGCTGTTTTCCCGACCGGTAGCGGCAAAAGCCTCTGTTACCAACTTAGTGCTCTTCACCTGGAAGGCCTGACTTTGGTCATTTCTCCCTTGATTGCGCTGATGAAAGACCAGATTGATTTCTTGCGCAAACACAATATTCCAGCCGCTCGACTTGATTCCAGCCTCGAGCTGGAGGAACTGCGACGCGTCGATTTAGATCTGCGGTCGGGCCGGCTTAAATTGCTGTACGTCGCGCCCGAACGCTTCTCTAATGAGCGATTTATCCAAAAGCTGCGCCAACTTAAGGTCTCGCTCATGGTGATTGATGAGGCGCACTGTATTTCAGAATGGGGTCACAACTTCCGTCCCGATTATCTAAAACTGGCGCGGTTGGCGCGCAGCCTCAAAGTTGGGCGAGTACTCACGCTCACCGCGACGGCGACACCGGCCGTCGCTCAGGATATTTGCCGCGAGTTTTCTATTAACCCTGATGCCTTTATTCATACGGGCTTTTATCGTCCAAACCTAACGCTGGAAGTAACGCCGTGTCGTCCAAACCAACAGATTGGCCTTTTGCTCGACCGTTTCAAGGAGCGGCCGCGAGGTCCAACCATTGTTTACGTAACATTGCAACGGACGGCCGAAACGGTAGCTAACGAGTTGAGCAAAACTGGATTTCCGGCTCGCGCCTACCATGCTGGTTTGGCCAATGACAAACGAAGTGCGGTCCAGGACTGGTTCATGAATTCCTCAGACGCGATTGTGGTAGCGACGATCGCCTTTGGGATGGGAATCGACAAATCTGACATCCGCTATGTCTACCACTACAACCTCCCGAAAAGCCTCGAAAACTATTCCCAGGAGATTGGGCGAGCAGGCCGTGATGGAAAGGCGTCCATCTGCGAAATGCTGGCCTGCGGGAGTGATCTTACCGTGCTGGAGAACTTCACCTTTGGCGATACTCCCGACGCGGCTAGTATCGGTGCCATCACCGACCGCGTGTTCGCGAATGCCAGCGAATTTGATATTTCAGTTTTCGAGCTGTCGCGTGCCCATGATATGCGACCGCTAGTAGTTGAGACCTTGCTTACTTATCTCGAGTTGGCCGGGGTCATCGAAGCAACTGAACCGTTTTACAACGAGTACCAGTTTACATTGCACAAACCGTCGCAAGAAATTCTCACCCGATTCGATACTGCGCGTGCGGAATTTCTCGGCAAGCTCTTTGCCAGCGCCAATAAAGCAGAGAAATGGTTTTCGCTCGATCTCGGTAAGGTCGTAGGCAAACTAAGAACGACGCGTAGCCGCGTCATCAAAGCCCTCTCCTTTTTGGAAGAACAAGGTGACCTGACTCTCAAGGTTGCGGGATTGCGGCAAGGCTATCGAATAAAGACGCGCCCGGCTGATCCGCCCGCCCTGAAAAATGCGTTGATTGAACGGTTCGAAGCCCGAGAGCGCAACGACGTCAATCGTGTCCAACAAGTCGTAAAATTGGTTGAGCATTCCGGATGCATTGTGCGCTATCTGCTGGACCATTTCGGTGAGGAGCTGGGACGGAATTGCGGGCATTGTTGCAATTGTTTGAGCACCTCGAGCGGAGCGATTCGCATCCGGAGGGAGACCGGCGCGCCGAATTTAGATCAGTTTAAGATTGCGAGCCTACGCCAGAGTTATCCCGAGGCGTTAACCTCACCCAGGCAGATAGCCCGTTTCTTCTGCGGCCTGAATTCGCCGCTGCTCACGCATACGAAGCTGCACAAACATCCCGATTTTGGCGGTCTCGCAGGGTTTCCGTTTCAAGCGGTGTTAAAGGCAGCGGATCGATTCGCAGAGTCGCTCTCGGGCAAGTCGCCGCTACCAAGTAAAGGATCGCCGCGATTGAAAAGATATTCAACGAAGTTGCCGTGATTCTATTAGTCCATTCCTTTCCGGAGTGTCATTTTTTTATGAGTTTCGTCACTTTGCCTCTCCCAGCGAGTCATTGGATGGGTTAAATTGGACGGTATGTCCCCCCGAAAGAACAATTTCGGCAAAATCGTTTTTGCCTTTTTCTCTCTCGTAACGCTCTTGAGCAGTAGCGCCCTTGGCGCCGATAGCTCGTACGATGGCGGCCAGCCGACTCATCCAAAAGACCTGAAGGGCAAGAAGATTGTCCTGGCAGACGTGCCGAAACTCATTGGGATCGGCTACTTCGCAGCCACGACCAAGGGAGAGGCTGAAGCGGCCACGGAGCTGACGAAGAACAGTCTCCCGACTGAGGTGACCACCGACGCGCCAACAGAAGCGGCGATTCAGAAGCAAATCGAATATATCGACAATGATATTTCTCGCGGCATGGATGGCATTTTGTTTGCCGCTAATGATCCGACCGCGATTTCGCCGGTGCTTCGCAAAGCTTTGAAAGCCGGAGTTCACGTCATCGGATATGACGCGGAATCCCAGCCAGATGCACGCGAGTGGTTTATTCAGCAGGCGACTCCAGAGGGAATCGCCAAAGCCTTAATCGATTCGTTAGTGGCCGAAATGGGCAAGGAAGCGGATATCGCGATTGTAACCAGCTCTCTTACCGCACCCAACCAGAATGCCTGGATTGCGGAGATGAAGAAGTACATTTCAGCGCAGGGTCTGAAGTTGAACGTCGTGACAATTCTTCCCTCGGAAGAGGACCAACAACAGGCGTTCAAAGTAACCGGCCAAATTCTCAAGGCGTATCCCAATGTCAAAGGAATCATCGGGCTTTCGAGTGTCGCTTTTCCCGGTGCTGCCGACGCGATTACTCAGGCCAACCTGATCGGGAAGATCGCGGTAACCGGTCTTTCTACACCGAACCAGATGAAACCGTTTGTTAAATCCGGTTGTGTGAAGTCTGTCATCTTATGGAATCCGGTTGATCTAGGCTACGCGGCGATTTACGCAATGCGGGCGGTCGTCGACGGCAAACTCAAACCAGGTGACACGGAGCTCGATGCCGGTCGACTGGGCAAGCTCAAGCTCATCAACGGCAGCCAATTTCTGCTTGGGCCGCCCTTCGTCTTCAACCAGGACAACATCGACAAGTTCGACTTTTAAGGAAATTGCACTCGCCGTGTCGTCGAGGGCCGGATCGCGGCTGGGGGCCAGCGGTTCCGGGTTGTACGGTGAATCCGAACGAGTCGAGAGTATCGAGAATTCGCTCGGCCCTAAATTAGGGCTTTGGGCGGTGCGCAGCGGGATAGCTCAAGACCCTGCGTTTCGCTGACAGCACTCTCAGGGCGCGGAAGTAGAAATAAAATCCGCCAGACATTCCGGCTAACGTTAAAATGAGATATAGCCCGGCTTTAAACGCGTTTTCCTGATTGTAAAGCAAGCCGGCTGACGCCAAAGCCGCGCCCAGGCAGATGCAACTGCCAATCACATAGGCCAGTAGGCGAAGTAGCTTCTCGAAAATGGTCGATCGCATCGGACCCTCAGTAACCATTGTAAGATGGTGAAGACGGATAACACAATGTTTTGGTTGGTGGTGATTGCTACGTTAGTTTGATCACAGCTCTGACCGACGGGATTGGTGCAGAAGCAAGACATCTGTTTGCCGTGCAGAGTTTTCGGAATTACAGGTCTATTTTATGACGCACACTGGTCTTCCACCGCGCGCCAATCCTTGGCTCAATGATATCGTTAGTTACATTCCGGGTAAGCCGATTGAGGACGTCGCGCGAGAGCTAGGTCTCAATCCCGAACAGATCATCAAGCTAGCCTCAAACGAAAACCCCCTTGGTCCTTCTCCCAAGGCGGTAGCGGCGATGCAGGAAGCGCTGCTCAACGCTCATTACTATCCAGACGGCGGAGGCTACCATTTGCGCACGGCTATCGCAGAGAAATTTCAGCTCGCGCTGGATAATGTCATCCTCGGAAATGGATCGAATGAAATCATCGAATTCCTGGGACACGCTTTTCTGCGGCCGGGCGACAACATTGTCGTCGCAGATCATGCGTTCGTTGTTTACAAGCTCATGGCGCAGCTTTTCGGAGCAAAGGCGATCGAAGTTCCAGATCCGGAATTGACTGCTGACGTCGACGCCATGGCGCGAGCCGTGACTGCGCGGACGAAATTAATCTACCTGTCCAACCCGAATAATCCGACCGGAACCATGGTAAACGATGCGGCGATCGAACGACTGATCGAACAAGTTCCCCGGGAGGTGATTATCGTGTTGGACGAGGCATACTACGAGTTCTTGCCGGATCCTCCGCCAACGTTGCGCTACATTCATGATCATGAAAATGTGATCGTCTTGCGGACCTTTTCCAAAATACAGGGTTTAGCGGCGCTTCGGATAGGATACGGGCTAGCGCATCCTCAGTTAATTCGAGTTCTGCAAAAATGCCGGCAGCCCTTCAACGCCAACACCATCGGTCAAATTGGAGCGATGGCGGGGTTACAGGATACAGAACATCAGGAACGTACCCGCCGGGTCACCTTTGAAGGTCGACGCTTTTTAGAAGAGGGATTTAGAAAACGAGGCCTGGAGTATGTACCGAGCTCGGCAAATTTTGTTCTAGTCAAAGTCGGAGACGGCAAGGAAGTTTTCCAGAGACTGCTTGGCAGAGGGACCATTGTGCGAGCGACCGGCGAGTACAAGCTGCCGGAATGGGTACGCGTCAGCGTCGGAACCATGGATCAGAACCGTAGGTTCTTTGCTGACCTGGACGCGGTTCTGGCGGAGTTATAGGGGAGAGAGGGTCCGTCCCGTTCGCCGTCAACCCGGACAAGCTTTCACCAGTGAGCCCGCAAACGGACGAGACGGAGATCGTCTCTACCGCGGGTCCGTGAACCTCTTGGTGAGAAACTAGCGGTGATGACCTCTAGGATAGCCATCGAGCGTACCAAAGACTTGATATCCATTCTTTTGGTAGAATGGCAATGCCTGGAAATCGAAAGTATCCAGATGTGCGTTTGTACAACCGCGCTTCCGTGCCTCTTCCTCGGCCCTAATCAAGATTTCAGTTCCTAGTGCAATAAGTCAGTGACTTGTTGAGGGATTATGTTGTACACTGGCAGGCGTGAGTTTAGGTAGAATTGTGTTGGCACCGCCTGAGCGGCGTGAATTGAAACGCAGGGCGCGGAAGCGGTCTCTGGCAGTAGAGTTGGTTAAGCGTA
>JBEEIB010000049.1:0-13862 GCA_041167675.1 Verrucomicrobiota bacterium | reverse complement strand
TCCGCGCTATGTGCCAAATTACTGGGACGGTACTCGCTAAGTTTAATGAGCCCTTGGCGTGGCCTGGGTCCGCTCGCAAATACTCAGAGGCTGTGTCCTTATCGGTGAATCTGAGCTCAAATCTTTCGCCGAGCGCAAACTTTTTGTCGACTCCTTCTTTGATTTTATTCTCCGCTTCCTTACGAAGCGCTCCACTATCGGACCCATCAGGGGCGTAAATGATCACCACCAAATGGCAATCTTGCTGCTGTTGGTTCTTAACTGGCTCGTCAGCTAAGAGATAGAGGGTTGCCATTTCTGAAGCTTGGACCTCTGCCGATTAGGCTGCAACTACCTAGCGCCAGTGCGCCAGAACCCACCCGACCGCGGCGGGAATACTATACGACTAGTTCTGCCTTGGTCCGCGCCCAGTGGTATAGCGTGCGTCTGTTCTGGCGATAAGTGAGAAACTGGCCCTCATTCCAGCGAAGCATTGATCACGGTCACTATCTGATCGAGTTACACGCTGGGCGGAGGCCAGAAACCATTAGCTTTGCAACCTTCGTTTACGAAAAGGCCGCCGGCCGCCTCCTGCGGCATTTCACCGGCTCGGACGAAAACGAAGTCATCCGGCAAGCGCTGAAATGGTGCGAGCAGAATTAGAGCGCTCAAGAGCCGCCATGCGAGCGCATCCCGCTATCCTTGAAGCCGGTCAGCTCTCCGGCTTCTACGGCGACCTTGAATGCCTCAAGAATATCGCGGATTTCCTGGATCTCGCGACGGACCAATTCGCTATCTCTTGGCGCATTCAGAATTACACCTGGAACGCACCGGCCTTCTTGGTCACACCAAGGGACTTTTCTATCAGATCAGCGGCGACAGAGAGTCCGTTGGCCTTAGCAATCGCCTTCTGCAGTTTGCGTGCATTGCCCCGGTAGGTGGAGTCAGTCAGCACCTCATTTAGCAGTGTTGAGAGGTGGTCGGTCGTTAGCTTGTCTAACGAGGTGACTACACCGGTTTTCTTGTCCGCGATTCTGGCAGCCACGCCGGGTTGATCATTGGTAAACGGGATCGCTACTTGCGGAACACCTTGGGTAAGAGCCTCCAGCACGGTATTCAGCCCCGCATGGGTAATACAGACTGAGGTCTGCTTCAGCAGTTCCAATTGGGGTGCGCGCTTTACGATGATCGCATTGCTGCGAATAGGTCCGATCTCCTTTGGCTGGAGCTGATCGCCAATCGAAAGCACCAGTTGCAAACTCTTGTGCCTTGCGACTGCGGCTGTAATGGTGCGGAAGACATCCACCAAGCCATTCTGCACTGTTCCCATCGAGGCGTAGATACACTGGTCCGCCGTCAACCGAGGGCACCACCTCCTCGAACCGACTTGGCTTGCCGGTCTCGACCACTCGCAGGTCGTTTGCCCGCACTGCTTCCGCCACTTCACGAGGATAAATATCGAAGTCGCTCTTGCCGCGGACTTCCTCACGGCGGACCCGATACCGCCGTTCATACTCTCGGTTCACCAGTAGGTATCTCAGTTGGAGATCCTTGACGAAAATGACCGCGGTGGTGTTGTCGATAATATCCTGGAGCCGCTGTTCACTGGGTTCGCAGAGCTTGGAACCTTCTTGCATTGGTAATGGCAACGGCTGCTGAATCCGCGAACGTTCGCAGCCAGCCGAACTCATTCTCAGTAAGTTGCGCTCGGCTGAACACGCCAAGTACTCCGAGGATTTCCTTCCGAAACTTCAAAGGGTGACCAGCGAAACTCCGAATCGCTTCCTGCTTCACCCATTCGGGCCGTACTACCCACCTTTGGTCAACTGAAATATCGGGAATGAGAATTGATTCACCCGATTGGCCAATGAGCCCGATTTTGCCAACACCGAGCGGAACTCGTCCGAAAGCGCCATTCAACCGGGACCAGTCTTCATGTTCGTTTAGTGGGTGTCCAGCACTCGCGACCAACTGCAAGCAACGGGTTTGGTTTGCAGCCTCCAGGCGTAGATGCCATTCCGTGAAGTTAGCCTCCGATTCGAGAATCCAGATACAAACCAAAGCGATGTCGCGTTCCTTATTGACTCCTTCAACGATCATTTTCATGACCGTCTCAGCATGCTGCTCTTGAGCGACCGCAAGAGCGACGTCTTTGAGGAAGTCACATTCATAACGCCCTCTCACCAGAGTTCGTCATTTTATACGAGTTCTCGTAAATTTACCTCACCATTTTGCAATTAGGTTCATGGTTAATTCCTTCGAGAACTTGCTGCTTACCAATAAGTTAGGATGTGTCTCGCGATCTGGGCATGCTTTCTGCCCTTCCACAATTGACTGCAAGGAACTTAACTCTATGAAGGCGCTACTCCACAGAAAATACCATCCGTCGAAAGTCGTAATCTCAGGTCCGAGCGAAAGCGTTGAAGTATGGCAGCCGTCGCGGGGATAACAAAAGGTTCCATGACGATGCGCGAGATTATCTGGCATCGCAAACAGAAGATCCCGAGCTGCAGCCTATGGTTCCCGGCTTTATTGCTGAGCTTTAGGTATCTCCAATCGTCCCGTGCAGGCTCTGCCTTGGACGCGTTTGCCGACAGCGTGGATTCACCGTCGGCCTTCGGAGATTATTTCCGTGATTGCTTTAAGCGGGTCGATGAGACACAGGCGGTACAACCGCACTGGAAGCCGCCTAGAAACTTGTAACGAGGCATTATGGAAAACTTTGCCGCGGCAATCCGCAGTATTGCGTCTGACCAAAACGAATTTCGTCACGAGCGCTTGTTAAAGGTGCTCTCAGCCGCCACCTTCCTGATTTTTTTCCAAGCCTACATGGTCGCGCCGCTGATCCCGCGGCTCTCTATCGCGTTCGGTATTTCAGCGCAACAGATCGGGCTTATTGTTCCGGCATATTTGATCCCCTATGGAGTTTCGACACTGGTTTATGGGGTCCTCTCAGACCGGATTGGTCGCCGGACCATTATATTCGCCTCCCTCGCGGCTTTCATCATCCTGACGGGCCTCACGGCGACTGCTAACTCCGCTGGACAGCTGATGTTGTGGCGGCTCTTGACCGGCATTGGCGCTAGCGGTGTTGTGCCTCTGGCGCTGGCGTCGATGGGAACCCTGTTTCCCTACGAGCAACGCGGACGCCCGCTCGGCTGGTTATTTGGTGCGATGGCAGGCGGGGCAGCATTCGGCGCGACTGTGGGGATAATGCTGGAGTCAGTTATTGGCTGGCGCCTTCTATTTCTAGGCGTCGCAATAGCAGCGACAGTGGTCCTGGTCTTTCTACTTCCCTACGGTTCGCTGCTGGGTGACCCAACTCCAGGGCCCCACGCATCATTGCGCGAAGTCTTCGCTGGTTACCGCAGCCTTCTGGGGGATAGACGGGGCTTTCGAACTTATGCTTACGTGTTCTGGAATGCGATCTTCCACTCAGGAGTGTACACTTGGCTTGGCGTTTACTTTTCCCAGCACTACGGCTTGAGCGAGCTTGGCATCGGCTTAGCCCTTCTCGGCTATGGTATCCCAGGTTTTCTGCTCGGGCCTGTCGTTGGGCGAGCTGCTGATCGGTGGGGACGGCGATGGCTCATACCGGCTGGTGTTGCGATCGCAGCACTCGCAGCGACTGTTTTGATAGGCAATGTCCCGGTCATAGTCGCTACCCTGGCTATTACGGTGTTGTCGCTTGGTTATGATATGACACAGCCATTGCTCGCAGGCATTGTCACCTCTCTTGACAGGAAGCGCGCCGGGCAAGCAATGGGCCTCAACGTGTTCATGCTTTTCACCGGTTTTGGAGTTGGAAGCTACCTCTTCGGTGAAGCGCTTCGCCTGGGCTTCAGCGCGGCGCTAGCAATCTTTGCGGTTGCCCAGCTGCTCGCCGCAGTCATCGCAGTTCGATTGTTCGGCTCGGAGATAACTGTTCCACAGAAGCAATAAGCTATATATTTCGAAAATAGCATTTCAAATGAAGCTGACGACGCGAAAAGGATTGCAGCTCACGCCTTAACTTGCCTGTAAATCTTCGACGTTCCTTCTTGTGCATTCGCCAATCGGGTGAAACAGCTGCTGTATGACTTAGTGGGAAATCCTGATCGTTATCGCAGCCGTTCGGCTAATCAGCAAAGGCGAGGTTTATCTTTACCTTTACTTGGCGGGTCCGCTGGCAGTCGTCTGTTTCATCGGGAAATACTTCGGGATTGACCCCGGCTCACTTCTTTTGGGTTTGCTTGTGTCGGCCGGAATAGTGGGCACGCCTTCGCGCTTCTCGTCCAAGATCCGGATTCACGCCAGATCAAAGGAACTCGATAGAGGTCGTACACCGAATTCACAAACGCAGCCGGGCGCTTGGTAAGTTCGTCTTCGACAAACTATTCAAGCCTGGTCCAGCGACGCAGGCTACTGAGCCAGCTCTCAGCAGATGTGATCATCCTAACATTCAATTATCATCAGGGCCGTTCCGGGCAGTATTTAGATAAGATGAAAAATCCACTGCTGGAGACACTGCTTGAATAGGTTGACTCGTTTCTGACAGGTGATTGACCGCTACTCGGCATAGGAAAGAGCGTGCCCCTACGCGCGATCGCGCGCTATTGATCAGGTGATTCGTAAATTTACACGAGTTCTCGCAACTTGACGCGAAGATTCGCGGTTCGATCTATCTTTAGTTCCTTCGAGAACTTGCTGCTTATCAATGACTTAAGATGTGTCTCGCGATCTGGGCATGCTTTCTGCATTCCACGACTGATTGCAATGAACTTAACTCAAACTACTATGACTGAAGAAAACAGCGATCGATCGGTTTCCCGGCGGAAATTTCTGGGAGTGGGATCGGCCGCCATCGGCGCGACGATGATCGCGGCCGCAACCGCAGCCGCGCAAATGCCGCAGGACACGGAGAAGGCGGAGCTCGACCGAAGCGAGAGCAGTCCGCTCAGCCCGAACGAGGCGATAAATAGCAAGAATTCTGATTCAGTGATTCCGCCTCCAACCGATCATGGGGACGTCAAACCGTTCAAATATCCTTTTTCTTTTTCGCATAAGCGCATACAGGAAGGCGGCTGGGCCCGCCAGGTGACAACTGCGGACTTGCCGGTCTCGACCACGATCGCGGGCGTGGATATGCGTCTGACCGCGGGTGGTATACGCGAGTTGCATTGGCACACCGCCGGCGAATGGGCGCTCATGCTTTACGGCAATGCACGAATAACCTGCCTGGATCAATCCGGCAAACCATTCATTGACGACGTCAAGCAAGGAGACTTGTGGTTTTTTCCGACGGGCTATCCCCATTCGATTCAGGGTTTAGGGCCGGATGGCTGCGAGTTCCTACTCGTGTTCGACGACGGCGCATTTTCCGAATACGACACGGTCCTGTTATCAGACTGGCTGGCGAAGACGCCACGGAGTGTGCTAAGCAAGAATTTCGGCGTGCCGAAGCAGGCATTATCGAGAATGCCGGACCACGAGCTCTACATTTTTCAAGCGGAGGTGCCGAAGACATCGCTCGCCGAGGCCCGCCGGGCAGCGGCAGGAGACGGCAGCCTATCGCCGCAGAACTTCTCTTTTCGGATGATGGACATGCAACCGACGCATCGGACAAAGGCAGGAGAAGTACGCATCGTCGATTCGAAGGTTTTCCAGGCCTCGAATGCGATCGCGGCCGCGCATGTCATCGTCCATCCCGGAGGACTGCGCGAACTGCACTGGCACCAAAATGCCGATGAATGGCAATATTACGTGGCTGGCAAAGGACGAATGACAGTCTTCGCAGCTCACGGCAACGCCCGTACCATGGATTTCCAACAAGGCGACATTGGCTACGTCCAGCAGACGTTTCCGCATTACATCGAGAATACGGGGACCGAGGATCTCATATTTCTTGAGATGTTCAAGAGCTCCCAATACCAGGATGTGTCGCTGAACCAGTGGTTGACGCATTTGCCGCCTGGGCTCGTTCAAGCGCATTTGAATATTGATTTGGCGACGATTAACGCCATCCCGCACTCTGAAGAGGTTATAGTTCCTGCCTGGAATTCTAGAAGCAGCTAAGATCAACGTTCTTTTGCACCCTTCAGCTCGATTGTACATTTGGGAAATCCTAAGCTTCCGCCCAGGATAATCCGAGCGAGACCGGAGGTTGCCAGTTCGAGTAGCCACTTGATCGGTGTGTATCTGTCGACTTTTGCCTTGCTTGCGCAAGGAAGGCTTTCTTGGCATGATCAAACATAACCGATTGACCCATGAAAAAGCCTTCCTCCCCCAAATCCGAAACTCAGCTACCAGGGCGTTATCAGGACTTCGCAAAGAGTTATCCAAGTGTTATGCAAGCCGTCGAGGCGCTCGGTGAAGCCACCCGGGCCGCGGGACCGTTGGACAAAAAGACCCGCACACTCGTGAAGCTGGCAATTGCCGTTGGCGCGTTGCGAGAGGGCGCCGTGCATAGTCATACGCGTCGAGCATTGGAGGCAGGCTGTACTCCTGACGAGTTACGGCACGTAGGAGTGCTGGCGATCCCCACGATTGGCTTTCCTAGTACCATGGCAACAATGTCTTGGGTTGAAGATATTCTTCGAAAGTAGTCATTTTTTCTTCCGATACGGTTAGCTACCGGATATCGTAAAGCTATTCACAATCCGGGCGGATTGGTGATGCTCCTTTCTGCTGCCTCGCCAGTTCCTGGTTGAATGATACAATGGTACACTAACATAATGCTGTTACCGCGCCCGGGTGCGTCCGAATGTTTAGAGATGCCTTTAGTGTTTCACTCTTGCGCGGATATTCGCTAACCCGAATCATTCTCTGGCTTCTCTGTCAGTAACTATGCCGGATCTGTTGTCTCTTACTTTGAGAATAAGATTCGGCAGATCCGATCGAAGACTCAGGCTGATGGGACGTTGATTTGGCATAGCGCAGTGCGTTGCTATACGGAGCATTCTCTGGCTGTTCTACGAAAATCCGTAACTCGCTTTATTCATAATAATATCGCGAAGTCGTTAGCGGTGCTCACAGGGGGCGAACTAAGAGGCATCAGAAGCCCCGACGACTTGACGGTTCAGATGGGTTTGGATTTCAGGCCGAGTGCTTTGATTCGCGACGCCAAAGTTGTCGGTTTCATGCCAAGCAATTCTGCGGCACTTCGTGGGCCGGAAATCTTGCCGTTTGCCTGGGCCAGAGCAGCAACGATGCTTTCACGCTCACGTCGCTTTAGTTCAGACTCGGTCAAAATAATCGGGTCAGGCCTCAGGGTGGAAGGAAAAAGGTCAACGGAACCGCGCGATTTCGAGCGTTCGAGGCGTAGGAAGTCGAAACTTAGTGCGCCTGTCTGGGCGAAAATGACAGCGCGTTCAATGACATTCTGCAGCTCACGGATATTGCCGGGCCAATCGTAGGCCTGTAACCGTTCGATGTTGCCCTTCGTGAGTTTTGGTGGCTGGGTATTTATCTTCTTCGCACAAATCTTGAAGAAGTGTGCAGCCAGCAGAGGAACGTCTTCGCGGCGTTCCCGCAGGGGTGGGACTTCGATAGGGAAAACGCTGAGCCGATAAAACAAGTCATTCCGGAAACACCCAGCTTCGATCTCTTTCTCTAAATCGCGATGGGTTGCGGCAATGATGCGAACGTTTACTTTTCGCGAGCGGTTTTCCCCGACTCGTTCAAACTGCTGTTCCTGCAGCACCTGGAGAAGTTTGGCTTGAAGACCGACGGGTATCTCGGCGATTTCGTCCAGAAAGAGCGTGCCGCCGTCTGCAACCTCAACCCGTCCCACACGATCCTTGTCAGCACCGGTGAAAGCGCCTTTAACATGGCCGAAGAATTCGCTTTCGAACAACTTATCTGGGACCGCGGCGCAGTTTACCTTGATGAAAGGCCGCTGCTTTCGTGGACTGCGCTCGTGGACTGCTCGGGCGATCAGCTCCTTGCCGGTACCGGATTCGCCCAGGATAAGAACCGTCGAATTAGTACCGGCAACGAGCTGTGTTTGATGCAGTACCTTTTTCAGCGCTGAGGACTGGCCGACGATCTCTCCGAAGTCGAAGATTTCTTTGATTTCGGTCTGGAGATACTCATTTTCTAGTTCGAGTTTAGCACGCAGCCGATCGATCTCTTCGAACCTTCTTGCATTGGTAATTGCAACGGCGGCGGAGTCGGCGAACGTACGTAGCCAGCTGAAGTCGTTCTCGGTAAGTTGCGCTCGGCTGAACACGCCAAGTACCCCGAGCACCTCCTTTCGAAACTTCAGAGGGTGACCAGCAAAACTGCGGATTGCTTCCCGCTTCACCCATTCGGGCCGCACTACCCACCTTTGATCAACAGTGAGATCGGGAATCAGAATTGATTCACCCGATTGGCCAATGAGCCCGATTTTGCCGACACCGAGCGGAATTCGTCGGAAGGCGCCATTGTGCCGGGTCCAATTTTCATGTTGGTCCAGCGAGTGTCCAGCACTAGCGACCAAATGCAGGCAACGAGTTTGGTCTGGGCACTCCGGCCGTAGATAACATTCTGCGCAGATATCCCCTGGCGCCAGGAACCAGAGGCGAACCAAAGCAACGTCGGGTTCCTGGCCGATTCCTTCAACGATCATTTCCATGACCGTCTTAAGATGCTGCTCTTGAGCAACCGCAAGACCGACATTTTTGAGGCACTCGACATTCATATCGCACTCGCACGAGGATTCGTAAATTTACACGAGTTCTCGCAACTTCACGCGAAGATTTGTAGTTCGATCCATTGTTGGTTCCCTCGAGAAGCGATTGCTTATCAACAGGTTAGGATCTGTCTGGCGGTTTGGCATGTTTTCTGCCCATTTCACAGTCGCGGCGACTCAACTTGCGCATGACTCAAACTACTCTCTGCCCAAAAGAAGGTTGGAACGTACTACATCTCTTTTATCGGATCGATTATACCGCTTGGCGTTTAGTCAGTGACAAGGACCAACTGAACGCCAAGACGGCCATGTCTTCGCTAGTCCAAGAAGTCCGAGCCGCGAATAATACCCAGCTTTTGGCTTTCAGCGTCGTGTCACCAAAAGCGGATCTCGGCTTCATGTTACTTACGCCCGATCTGCATTTTGCAAACGCGGTCGAGAAAAAGCTCTCGGTTTCGCTCGGGGATGACGTTTTGACTCCCGTTTTCAGCTTTTATTCGCTGACCGAACGCAGCGAATACAGGATGTCCGAGGACGAGTATCAATCTCTCCTTGTCCAAGAGAAACAGCTGAAGCCCGGGTCGCCCGACTTTGAGCAGGCGATGGGTGAGTTTAAGGCCCGACTCCGGAAGTACTTGCAGGACCGGCTCTATCCTAATCTGCCGGACTGGCCGGTGATCTGTTTCTATCCAATGAGCAAGCGGCGCGAGGACGACAACAATTGGTACCGACTCGCCTTTGAGGAACGCAAACAGCTAATGACCGGACACCGTCGAGTGGGACGCCAGTATGCTGGTCGAGTTCGCCAGCTCATCACCGGCGCGACTGGACTCGATGATTGGGAATGGGGCGTCACCCTGTTCGCTCAAGATATATTCGAAGTAAAATCCATCGTTTACGAAATGCGTTTTGACGAAGTCAGCGCCCGCTTTGCCGAGTTCGGCAAATTTTTTATCGGTTTGCAGTCGCCGCTCGATCTTTTGTTCCAGCGTTTGCTGCTCTTGGAAGAGGACCGTGCTTCCAGCGAAAGCTGATCAACACAACAACAGCGTTACGCCATGAAATATCGTACTTACCGAAATACCGATCTCACCGTCAGCGAAGTGGGTTTTGGTCTTTGGACTGTTTCCACTGGTTGGTGGGGCAACTTCACTAGGCCTGAGGCGACGGCGCTCATGCGCCGGGCCTTTGATCTCGGGATCACGCTATTCGACGCGGCTGACACCTACGGAAACGGGTTGAGCGAAGAACTGATCGCTGAGGCATTGGGAGCGCAACGCGATCGAATCGTGATTGCGACCAAGATCGGCTACGATTTCGTGCGTCACGGAAGCGAGCGCAGAGGACAGCGGGAAATCCCGCAAGACTTTTCCCCGGAGGCGATTCGAAGAGCCACGGACGCAGCTTTGGGTAGGCTACAAACTGACCGGATCGACCTTCTCCAACTACACAATATACGAATGCAACAAGTCGATGATGACTCGGTCTGGGAAACGTTAACCGCTCTCCAAGAGGCGGGAAAGATACGCTATTTCGGGGTCGCGCTCGGACCCGCAATTGGGTCGCTCTACGAAGGGGTGTATTCGATTCAACGCAGAAATCCGACTAGCCTCCAGCATATCTACAATATATTGGAGCAGTACCCAGGCAAAGCGATCCAAGAAGCCGCTGCCGAAGCCAATCGCGACACCATGTTCCTGATTCGCGTGACCCATTCTTCTGGATTGTTGGAGGGACAATACACCGCAGAAACGCAGTTTCCGCCGAATGATCACCGTCACCATCGCCCCCGAGGTTGGCTGCTCAATGGCGTCAGGAAGATCGAGCAATTGCGATTTTTGGAAAGCTCAGATCGGACCCTTGGGCAAGCAGCGCTGCAGTGGCTGCTTCACGATCCAAGAGTAGCCTCTACGCTGCCCAATATCTACGATGAGAAGCAGCTCAGCGAATTTGCTTCAGCGCCCGATACTCCGGTACTATCCGATGATGAGCTGGACCGGATTCAATCGCTGTTTGCCATAAATTTCGGAATTCAAGAGGAGGCCCCGAAATTTAAGGGTACAATGGAGGTTGCTAGTAGTCAGTGATTAGCAAATTAAACAGCGGAGCTGGTTGGAAGGGACAGGAATGCACGGCGTTCGGCGGTTGGCGCCAGCGGTAGCGGCGACTGTCCAACCAACGGCCATAGCGTGCCCGGCCGAAAAATTGGAACGAAGCGACTGATTCAGCGTGGCCTTAGGTCGCAGTCGCCTTGGGATCGTTCGCCCCGCTAATTTCGCCGAGGGTAATGGCGAGCGGTGGCGACTGCGTTCTTAGGTCAGCCACACCAATTGCTTCGCTCCGCCCTTTTGGCCTGCTACGCCAAGGGCTTAACCGGGACAGTCGCCGCTACCAATGACCCATCGCTGCTCAGGTTTTTCCTGGAGAGTGGAGCTAACCGCACACATTCTGGTTTTGCACATCACGCGCGTTCGTACGTAGTCGAAATTTTCTTTCACGCGCTCCGGGCCCAAATAAGTTTCTCTGCGACTACCCCCCTGATACGAGAAACTGGAGGCGGGACCACAGCAACGCCGGCTTTATCCTTGATTCCTTTAACTATCATTTTCCTGGCCGTCTCAAGATGCTGCTCTTGAGCAACCGCAAGGCGACATCTTTGAGGAACTCGCCATTCATATCGCCTTTGCACCAGGATTCGTAAATTTACACGAGTTCTCGAAACTTCACGCGAAGATTCGCAATTCGACATATTGTTAGTTCCTTCGAGAACTCGCTGCTTATCAACAACTTAGGACGTGTCTCCGGGTCTGGCATGCTTTCTGCCCGTTGCCCAATTGATTGCAAGGAACTTAATTCTATGAACACGCTACTCCACAGAAAATCTCCATCCATTGGAGGTCGTAGTCCCGGCTCCGAGCGAAGCGTGGAAGGACCGGAAGACCATTCGTTAGCACTCTTGTGTTTCACTACCGCCAATGGGCTGCTTTCGTTCGTCGCCGCTATGTTCACCACCATGCTACCATTGTCAGTTGGCTGGCGATATTTTTGGCTAGTTATCTGTCTCGTTACCTTCGGGCTTTCGCTGATTGGGATAGTTTTGTTTTGCCTGAGTTATAAAACAAACAAACCAGGCGACGTGTACTGAGTATCCATTTGTTAATGATGAAAATTACAATCGACGGTTCAAACTATGAAGTAGAAGTCGGTGATCGACTGATCGACGTAATTAATCGAGTTGGTAAAGAACTTCCCCAAGTTTGTTACCATCGCCAGTTAGGTCCGATCCAAACATGCGACACTTGTCTGGTCGAGGTGAATGGAGACTTAGTCCGGGCATGCGCAACCGCAGTTGCCGACGGGATGAGGATTGAGACCAAGTCGACGCGGGCAGATGCGGCGCAACGGGAGGCGTTCGACAGGATCCTCGCCAACCACATGTTGTACTGTACGGTCTGCGACAACAACAACGGGAATTGCATAATCCACAACATGACCAAGATGCTGGAGGTCGAACATCAAGAAATCCCGTTCAAGCCCAAGCCTTACGAAGTTGACGCCACAAACCCATTCTACCGGTACGATCCGGATCAATGTTTGCTTTGCGGCCGCTGCGTAGAAGCCTGCCAGAACGTGGAGGTGAACGAAACTCTCTCCATCAATTGGGAAGATCCTAATCCGCGGGTTTTGTGGGACGGCGGCAAGGCGATCGGCGAATCAAGCTGCGTATCATGCGGCCATTGCGTGACCGTCTGCCCCTGCAACGCACTGATGGAAAAATCGATGCTCGGTGAGGCCGGCTATATGAGCAGGTTGCCCAAGCCGATTCTAAACGGCATGATCGATGTCATCAAAGGCATCGAGCCCGATACAGGCTACGGGATGATCTTAAATGTCTCCGAAGCCGAATCGGCCATGCGCGAGTCGCGTACCCGGAGAACGAAAACGGTCTGCACCTATTGCTCTGTCGGTTGTACTTTCGATGTTTGGACTAAGGATCGCCACATCCTGAAGGTGGAACCTTCCGAAGGTCTGGCGAACGGTATTTCCACCTGTGTAAAAGGAAAGTTTGGATGGGATTTTGTTAACAGTCCCGATCGGCTAACCAAGCCGCTGATCCGCGAAGGCGACAAGTTTCGCGAGGCGACCTGGGAGGAAGCCCTCGCGTTGGTGGCGCGGCGTTTCGCTGAGATCAAGGCCAAAGACGGACCCGACGCGCTGGCCTTTATCTCCTCGTCGAAATGCACCAATGAGGAGAGCTACCTGATGCAAAAACTGGCGCGGGCCGTCATCGGCACAAACAACATGGATAATTGCTCTCGCTACTGCCAGGCGCCCGCTACGACCGGTCTGTTTCGCACCGTTGGTCTCGGTGGTGATTCCGGATCGATCCGAGACATTGAGAATGCCGGCCTTGTCCTGATCATCGGTAGCAATACGGCGGAAGCTCACCCGGTGCTGGCTACCCGGGTCAAGCAAGCCCACAAGTTGCGCGGCCAAAAGCTGGTGGTTGCTGATTTACGCAAACATGAAATGGCCGAACGCGCGGATCTTTTTTTCCAGCCGAAGCCTGGAACCGACCTAGTGTGGCTCAGCGCTATCGCTCGTTACATCCTTGATAATGGGTTGGAGAAAAAGGAATTTTTGGCCCAGTGGGTAAACGATCCGGAGGACTATAAAAAGAGCCTCGAGCCGTTCACGATGGAGTTTGCTGCGAAGACCTGCGGCCTGACCGTGGAACTGCTGAAACAGGTCGCCCACATGATTGTGGAGGCGGATGGCGTCTGCATTCTCTGGGCGATGGGCATTACGCAGCACAGCATGGGTTCCGACGCCTCTACCGCAATTTCCAACCTACTGCTGGTCACCGGAAACTATATGCGAACGGGTACCGGCGCCTATCCATTGCGCGGCCACAACAATGTGCAAGGGGCGGGTGATCATGGGGCGGCTCCGGATGTTCTCCCGGGCTACCAGTCGGTGGTCGACCCCGAAGTGCGTGCGCGTTTTGAAGCCGCCTGGAACGTGAAGTTGCCTTCCACCAAGGGCCTCGATACTCACGAGATGATCGATGCCATTCATGCCGGCAAGCTAAAGGCCATGTATGTCTTCGGCGAAGAAATCGCTCTGGTTGATTCGAACGCTAACTTCGTTCAGGATGGGCTCGCCAAGCTCGAGTTTTTCGTTGCTCAGGACGTCTTCTTCAGCAAGACATGCCAGTTTGCTGATGTGA
>JBEEIB010000048.1:0-4825 GCA_041167675.1 Verrucomicrobiota bacterium | reverse complement strand
TCTGAACATCAATTGGCGATGGCAGCCCGAAATTGAGAATCTGCGTCACAATGTCCGCGGGCAAAAAGTAGAAAGTTACTCCCGGAAACTTTCGAGGAAGCTGAAACCGGAGATCACGAATATAATTGGCTACCGGCCCATGGTTCTCGCGGAGGGAAACTAACACATCCCCATCATTAGCGCCCAGAACCCCTGAGGTAGAGTGCATCGTGTTCATCGGACTATAGGGAAGACCGATGTTATCCAGGATATTGCCCATCTGGCTCGCAGGGATCGTTTGGCGAATATAATCTTCCACCAGGTCAAATAAGCGTGCCGTGTCTTCGATACGCATGCCCGTCTTGCCGCGCACATGCAGGATGAACTGGCCGCTATCGGTATCAGGGAAGAAATCCTGACCCAACCACGGCACCAGTAAGAAGCCACAGAGACATAGCCCAAGGAATCCCGGCACAAAGAGTTTGCGATTAGCAAGAAGACCGGTCAACAACCGTTCGATAGACGGTGCGGATCTGCTCAAACCGTCGCTCGAATGAGCGCTGTACCCGACTAAACAGGTTTCGCGACTCCGATTGATGACTTTTGGTCTTCAGCAGATACATCGCCAAAGTAGGTACCAGCGTCCTGGATAGAACGTAAGATGCTAGCATCGCGAACACCACCGCCTCCGCCAGGGGCACGAAAAGATAGCGTGCGACACCATCCAGCAGAAACATCGGGAGAAAGACGATACAGATACACAACGTCGAGACCAATGCAGGAACCGCGATCTGGGAAGCGCCCTCAAGAATACCATCCCGCAGGGAGCGTCCTTCTTGTAGGACACGCTCGATATTTTCAAATGTGACAGTAGCATCATCTACCAGAATACCTACGGCCAAAGCTAAGCCTCCGAGCGTCATGATGTTAATCGTTTCGCCCAACAAGCTAATCAGGATGATAGAAGTCAAAATTGACAGGGGGATGGAGACCGCAATAATCAGCGTGCTTCGCCAACTGCCAAGAAATAAGAGAATCATTAGACCGGTTAGCGCCGCTGCGATGATGGCCTCTCGAATAACCCCGCTGACCGCGCCGCGAACGAAGATGCTTTGATCCGCGAGCGGCGTCATTCTTAGCTCCGGTGGAACGATCGTTGCGATGCGTGGAAGCAATCCTTGCACCCCGCTGACCACGCTCAGAGTCGATGCGTTCCCAGCCTTCAGAATACTCATTAGCACACCACGCCGGCCATTCTCGCGCACCACATTGGTTTGCAGAGCGAATCCATCGCTAACCGTGGCGACATCTCTCAGATAAATAGTCGTGCTTCTCACTTGCTTGATAGGGAGATTGTTGAGTTGTGCGACGGTCCGGGGCTCCGTATTCGTACGCACATCCAACTCGCTCTCCCCTAGTTTTACCGTTCCGGCGGGAAGTATGAGGCTCTGAGGGTTCACCGCATTGAGTACATCAGTGGGAGAAACGTTCCTGGCCTGCATCAGGTTGTGGTCCATGTTTATCATGACCTGACGCTGTTTTCCTCCATAGGGAAGAGGCACTACTGCACCCGGGACGGTGATCAGCTGAGTCCGAACAAAATTTAGAGCAAGATCGTTTAACTGTTGCTCCGCCAGCCCTTTGCCTGAGAGACCCAGCTGAAGAATCGGAACGCTGGAGGCGCTGAAGTTAATAATTTTCTGGCGGTTGCACGCTAGGCGGTAATAATCGAAGAGCAAATTGGGAGGCGCCGACCACCTGAGCATTCGCTCCGTCCACGCTAGTGTGGGGCTGCAGAAGAATCTTAATGACCGCTGAACCGTTATAGGTCGTAGACTCTATGTGCTCGATATTGTCCACCAGAGTCGTTAAAACCTTCTCATACGGTGTCGTCAGCCGGGTCTCAAGGTCTTCTGGATTCAATCCAGTATATGTCCAAGCAACCGATATAACCGGAATATCTATATTCGGGAAAATGTCCGTAGGGGTACGAAGTATCACTAGTGGGCTGAGAACAAAAATCAGCAGCGCCAAGACTATAAAAGTGTACGGCCGATTAAGAGCTAGCTTAACTATCCACATATACTTGATTTTGGACGTGGAACCGAGTCACCCGGCCACGCACTGGGAGGAATGAATCAAAGCGAGAATTGCGAGCTGCCGGTGCATATTCAGAACGACGGAGTTTCAGTGTTCGCTACATCTGAGGAAGTTCAGTACTCCAAAAGACTGAAGGTAGTGCGGTTCGGCCCACCGCTTAACGATGGCCCAATGAGCACATACTAGGGGTAACACCAAAATGATCGTTGGTGATGCGAGAAGCACTCGGGCAAACTCCGTCCCGTTGATAAATGCCGAAGAATCGCCGGGCGCAGCTATTTCTTTTAGTCGGATCGACACTTTGTCGAGATGGTTTGAAGAGCTTGGCGCTGACTCGATGTAAGGCCAACTCAGGACATCATTGAGCAACTGGTTTAGGTACTTCCGATGACCGTGTCCATTGCATTGAACATGTAACGATCCAATGATCGTTTTCGGTCTTCCTTCCTTTCTCACCGGCAGGCCATCGCATGCCGATAGCCTTGTTATCGGACTCCCTCCTTCGCCATTATTTCTCCCTATTATGTCTAACATGCTTGCAGCAAACCACGGTCGGCCGAATGAATAATGCTAATTATCATGCGAAAATCGGTCGGGACCTCGTGTTTGAACTGCCCGATCATATGATGGGCACGGCAAGATCAAACGTACGGGGCGATCTCGCTGCATGGACATGCCCCCGCCGGGGTTTTCCGCTATTTATCCAGTTATTCCGTCCGATCTTTCCACGCCTGATCTAGTTGACAAGTTTCATAAAACTCGTGCCATCCAGGATCTCGAAAGGTCAACGGAATTCGTGTTATGAGTGGCCAGTAACTAGCACGATTCTGAAGCGAGCTTCGTTTCGCATCATCCGTCCGTAAGCTTCTGCGGCATTTGCCAGCGGAACGGTTTCGATCATCGGGCGGATTCCTTGCAGGGAGCTGAAGGAAAGCGTGTCCTCCGCATCTATCGAAGATCCGGTCATTGTTCCCGCAATCGAGCGCATACCAAAAAGAAGTGGCACAGGATCGACCCCGATAGGCTCATTTCCTCCCGCTCCGGCGACAATAAGCTGGCCGCGGGGAGCAAGTCCTCCCAGAAGCGGAGACATGGACTTGCTATTAGCTGCTGTAGCGAGGATCAATCGGGCACCACCCAGGGCTTGAAGTGCGGCAACTGGATCTTGAGCACTGCTATCAATGTAGTGATGTGCCCCGAGCTTCCTGGCGAGACTTTCCTTTTCTGGTCCGCGAGCAATGGCTGCGACTTGAAAACCCATCCGCCGCGCAAACTGAATGCCGAGGTGACCGAGACCACCTACTCCTTGAATAGCAACGAGCTCGCCAGGCCGAGCCTTTGAGTTTCTCAGTCCGTTAAATGTCGTCAATCCCGCGCAGAGGAGCGGCGCCGCTTCCGTTGACAGAAGATCGTCAGGAATAGCCACGAGCCCACTTGCTTGGGCGATCATCATTTCGGCATAACCACCATCGGTAGAAGTTCCCGAAATGGGTTGATTCTGGCAATTGACGAAGTCGCCACGACGACAGTTTTCGCAATACCCGCAATGGCCACCCATATAGCCCACGCCCACTCGCTGTCCTTCTTTCCAACCCTGGACACCGGACCCTATGGCTTCGATTTTTCCGATCACTTCATGGCCGGGAATGCGCGGGTATGTTAGTCCAGGAAAACCACCTTCGACCGTAAGAGCATCGGTGTGGCAAACGCCACAGGCCTCGACACGGATTCTGACTTGCCCAAAGGCCGGCTCGATGATTGCTCTCTCAACGACTTCCAACTTGCCAGGTTGCGTTACTTGCACAGCCTTATAGGTCCGATTCATACGTTGCCTTTCGTCTTTAGTTTTTTGCCCTTTTGACAATGCAATACGGTCAGTCAAACCACGTTGATCTTCAAAAATTGCACATCTGTCGTTTTGGACTTCCTATTATTTCAGACGCAGGGGAAAAACCACCTCCTTGCAATCTCCTAAAGGTGACAGAAATGTGGTATATCGAGCCCGCAAGAGAAACGCCTCGTATCGCAACGACGTGGCTGCTCATAATGTTTTTTGTTGAACCTCGTTCAGTTGCGCACAGTTTGCCGCCGATCCTTTGGACGGGCCAATACTGTATTCCTTGAGCTGACCATGCCTTTTCGGCATAATGGAAAGCTACAATGGAACTCCGACATCTGCGATATTTTCTAGCAGTAGGTGAAGCATCGAACTTCACCAAGGCCGCTGCGCAACTTCGAGTCGCGCAACCCGCGTTAAGCCGACAGGTGCAGGACTTGGAGGATGAAATCGACGTTGAACTTATGCGCCGTAGTCCGCGCGGCGTGACGCTCACGGCGGAGGGAAGGCTTTTTTTGGAAGAAGTTCGCGAACTACTAAAGCGCTCAGATGAGTCGGTGGAAAAAGTCGCGCACTGGTTTGTGGCGAATATGGTGAGTTGCGCGTTGGCTACGCGCCAATTCCGGCGGTGGAGATATTGCCGCCAGCGATCGCAGCGTTTCGCAAATCCGTGCCGCGCGCGAGGGTATTGCTGTATGACCTCTCAAACGATGAACTCATCACCGGATTACGAAATGGCACGTTGGACCTCGCGATCATGGCCCAACTCAACGGCGCGCAGACCGCAGGCATTGAGTTTGAATTGCTACGCACCTACCCGTTGTGTGTCGCGGTGACCCCTGCGCACCCTTTCGCTCGTCTGAAATCCATCCCGTTGCAGAAGGTCGCTGCCGAACCACTCATCGGACT
>JBEEIB010000047.1:0-36546 GCA_041167675.1 Verrucomicrobiota bacterium | reverse complement strand
ATCCGTCCCGAGAAGGGCGAGCGGAAAATCCGCGACCTATCCTCTGGAGAGCACAGTGAGCAGAAAGATAGGAATGCATGGGGTGGGTGGAGATAGAATGGTCGGAAGTTGGAGCGATATGAATCAGGGATCACGAGCCGGGAAGGAACGGCGTTCATGGCCGCTTGGAGGGCCCGAAGAACCGTGCCCGGAAGGTGACAGAGCCTCCTTAGTAGCGAGGAAGCGGGGTAATGCCCGTGGAGCCAAGGGAGGCAGGAAGATGGAGACAACGAACAAAGCAAAGAAGGAAAAGAGCACCGTAAATGTCCTCTGGACTCAGTCTGGGGAAGAGCAACGTGAGTATGCCAACCTTCGACTCTTTGACCAATGTCGGTTGGCCGCCCCGGTAACGGGAGACAACCACGGATCGAACCTGACACCGATCAACGGATGGGTCGGCCGACCTCCTTTGGAGGTTAACTACCAACTGGAGAGCCGGATGCGGGAGATCTGCCAGTCCGGTTCGGAGGGAGGGGCAAGCTTAGCTTTGTCCCTACCCCTATCTTAGCCCATGCGCGTCAACTTAAGGGCTTAGGATTGTACGGTGAGGACCTGTCCCTCCGAGACAGGTCCTCCCACTGCATATCCCTTCCGCTTAAGTTGGCGCAGATGGGCTAAAGCCTGGGCTATGTTTTCTTGCCCTCGGGCCGCGTTGTCGGCGCTTTCGGCGTTACCGGCGTTCCTGGGTACCGGCAGTGTTCGTTACGCTGATCTTCCGTTGGCAGGTCGGACCGAAGCGCTTATTGTGAGCTGTGGTTCTAGTTGAATTCGATATTCGGCATCTTTACATCTCACCTGGCCACAACTTCTTTGGCCATCATGGGAAAGATCCATCCGATCATCCTATTCAGGAAGTTGACCAAATTAATTGTGTTGCCGGGGAGGGCATTAAGGGGGACCGCTTTTTTGGATTTCGCGAAAATTACAAGGGCCAGATCACTTTTTTCGCGGAGGAGATTTACGACATGCTTCGCGCAGAGTTGGGTATTTGGGATCGTTCGCCTGGAGTGTTTCGCCGTAACGTAATCACCCGCGGAGTGGCTTTGAACGATTTAATCGGCCAGACATTCGAAGTTCAGGGGGTGCAGTTTTTAGGACGGGAAGAATCTCGGCCATGTTATTGGATGGATCGGGTATTCGGGCCAGGCGCTGAAGCGGCCCTCAAGGGAAATGGCGGTTTGCGAGCCTCGATCGTCCGCGGGGGGATCTTGCAACGAACGGAACAGAAATTGCGGAATCCGGATTGCGGATTGCGGATTGGGGGGGCAACGGCGTGATTTTGCTGTCCGGCCGCTCGCCACAAATATCGCGAGCAGTTCTTGAGTCTCTCGCAACGGCTCCTCGCTTGCGGTCAATGCGATCAGATCCGCGCCTTGAGCGAGTTCGAGCCAGTATTCTGTTTCGGAGGTTTCCTTTTCACAGATGCCGATTTTGTGAATGAAGTCATCACAAGATTGCGCTCGAGTGGCTTCCCGGTAGTTAGCTCCGATCGAAGTACCGCTCTTCAGTAGTTGATAACCAATCACGTCAGAGGCTTTACATTGAGGCAACTTTCCAACGAGCTCGATTATGGAAAGGGCGAATCGTTTGGTTCTCGTTTCAAGATCGTTCTTCATTCAAAGCTTGGATTTCGAGTTCAGGATACGGGCGAAATTAAGGCTTGCCGTTCCGCAATCCGCGATTCGCGATCCGCATTTTCTGCTTGCTCACGCATTGCACGCATGAATGCCTCGGTGCTTCTTCTTTTCCTCACGCCACTTCGCGAGGCTTCTTTCTCCAACTCCTTGGGCTTACCGTCCGCGACATTGAGAAGCGCGTTGACGCCATCCAATGCTAAAGCAGTTGCTGTTCCGTAAACTGGAATCTGACCGGCAACAGTACTGGCGACTTTGAGAATTGCGCGACGACTATAGATGGTTGCAGCTCGGGTTGTGGCAATCCGCTCCTGCTTGCTCCTATTCCCGTTCGCAGCGCGCGCCCAAGCATTTTTGGCTTCCCATCCTTCTTTCGCAGTTTCAGGGGTTCCAATGGAAATACCTAAAGCCGGGACTTTGCGGCCAACACTCTCACCGGCTGCGTTCGTCAGTGATTTCAGTGATTCTTCTCCTCCCATAGCGTTCCTTCGATTTTCTCAGAGTCCATGGGCCGAATGCTAATAGTCGCCTTAGTGGATGGCAAGAATAAATCACAGAAAAAAATAACGTTATTGTAATTCCCTACCGCTCATTCACAGTCCACAATCCCGCTACTCCGGCTAGCCGTCCCCATTCCGCAATCCGCAATTGGCGATCCGCGTTCTGGATTTCTGCTTACGCCGTTGACCCCCATTCCGCAATCCGCGTTCCGCAATCCGCATTTCCTCCCCCTAGTAGCCGATCGCGCAGCCATCTTTGCGGCTCTCAGAAGCGCCGTAATAGGCGCCGGTCTCCGAGTCACGCATGATCGCCTGGTACCCGCCGTAGCCCCCAAGATCGAATCGCAAGTGGTGTCCTCGGTTCATCAATTCCCGGAGGTTATCATAGGGGAAACCGGTTTCGACTTCGACGTACCCGCCGTCGGTCATCACATCTCCCGTTGGCTCGGAAGATCCTTCGTGGTGCCAGCGCGGCGCGTCTCCCGCTTCTTGAATACTCATCCCGAAGTCAATTAGATTGGTGAAGCATCTGGACATGGGCCTTGCGGTTGCATGTCACCTCCCATCACGCCAAAAGCGAGCCACGGTTTGCCCTCCTTCATCACGAATCCAGGAATGAGGGTGTGGAACGGACGTTTGCCCGGCGCATACACATTGGGATGTCCCGGCTCCATGGTAAACAATTCACCTCGATCCTGAAATCCGAAGCCGAGACCGGGGACGACGATGCCGGAGCCCATGCCGCGATAATTACTTTGAATGATCGAAATCATATTACCGTCCTTGTCCGCAACACAGAAATAAGTGGTATCACCTTGCGCAAGCTTGCCGGTGCCGGCGTCATAATGTCGAGCAGCGCGCTGCTGATCGATAAGGCTCCGGCGCTTAGCCGCGTAGTCCTTGGACAGCAACGTCTCGACCGGCGCTCGGGAAAACTTTGGATCGCCATATGACCGGGCTCGATCTTCAAATGCCAGCTTCTTAGCCTCGATCATTAGATGGAGCGCGTCGGCACTTCCGAAGCCCATCGTTTTGAGATCGTAGCCTTCCAAAATATTGAGCATCTCCAGTGCGGTGACGCCTTGAGTGTTCGGCGGAAGCTCGTACACTTCGTAGCCGCGGTAATTGGTGGAAATGGGCTCGACCCACTCAGACTGATGCGCGGCGAAATCCTCCTTGCGCAGATAACCACCGTTGGCGTGGAAGAAGGCATCGATCTTTTCGGCGATTTCACCTTTGTAAAAAGCATCGCGTCCTTGCTCAGCGAGCAGACGATAGGTGTGGGCTAAATCGGGATTTCGAAAGATGTCTCCTTTGGCTGGCGGTCTCCCATTTACGGTATAGGTTCGAACAATCGCGCCCGGTTGTTTTGCCAGGATTGCAACGTTCCTGCCCCAATAGTACGCGATCAACTCACTGACCGGGAAGCCTTCTTCGGCGTATCGTATAGCCGGAGCAAGATCTTGACTGAACGGCAGTTTACCGAATTTTTGGTGAAGCTCGAACCAGGCATCTACGGTACCCGGTACATTGATTGGTAAAACGCCGAACCTCGGGATTTGCTTAGAATCGAGCTTATCCAATTCGGACTTCATCTGGTCATAGGAAAGACCCATGGGCGAGCGTCCACTCCCATTAATACCGTAAAGTTTTTGGCTTTTGGCATCCCAGACAATGGCAAAAAGATCACCACCGACTCCGCAACTGATCGGCTCCATGAGACCAAGCGCCGCATTGGCTGCAATCGCGGCATCGACGGCCGAACCACCTTGTTTGAGGATGTCGATGGCGATTTCAGTGGCTAGCGGTTGAGCCGTTGCTGCCATCCCATGGCTCGCGATTACCTCTGATCGCGTCGCGAAGTGCTTGCCGGTAATCCGGTCTACCTGACCGAAGGAGGCTATTGCGGATCCACTGAGCAGAAGACCAAGAAGGAGGGGAGGCTTCACGATGGTATCATGGTGCGACACGTCATCGGATTCAACCAGCCCTGGCTATATCTTCGGGCCGGCTCGCGCTCGGCAAGCTCGCTTGGCAACCGGCAAACCAATGCGATGGTTAGAGCAATTGTCGTCGTGAACGCCAAAGCATTAACTATTAATGAAATTTATCAGTCCGTGCAGGGAGAAAGCACGTGGGCAGGCTTGCCCTGTATCTTTGTGCGCCTGACGTTTTGTGATCTGCGCTGCACCTATTGCGATACCGCTTACGCGTTCTACAAGGGTACGAGGATCAGTTTGTCAGAAATCGTGGAGCAGGTTCTGGCTTATAAATGTCCTCTGGTTGAAATCACTGGTGGCGAGCCGTTACTTCAGAAAAATGTGCTCCCGCTAATGCGGGAGCTTTGTGACCACGGTTTAACCGTACTGATCGAAACCAGCGGTGCGCATGATATTAGCCGCATCGATCCGCGAGTGCATCGGATCATGGACCTGAAAACGCCAAGCAGCGGCGAATCGCATCGTAATCGGCTTGAAAATATTACTGATCTAAACCGCGGCGATGAGGTGAAGTTTGTGATCGGCTCTCGCGAAGATTATCTCTGGGCGAAAGCGCAGATCGGAACATTCAATTTGGCGGAACGATGCGGAGCGGTTCTTTTCTCTCCAGTTTTTGGGAAAATTGAACCTCGCTCTATTGTCGAATGGCTTCTTGCAGATAAACTCCCGGTCCGGTTTCAACTGCAGCTGCACAAGTTCATTTGGGCGCCAGAAACAAAAGGAGTATGAGAGCACGTCTGACGAAGGATTTTCGATTCGAATCCGCGCAAACTTTACCCAAGGCGCCAGAGGGACACAAATGCCGGCAAATGCATGGGCACAGCTTTAAGGTAGAAGTCTCAATCGAAGGAGAGGTCGATCTTCAGACTGGCTGGATTTACGATCATGCCCAGATTAGCGCGGCGATGAAACCGCTTTTGGAACAGCTGGACCACAGCTATTTGAACGAAATTCCGGGGTTGGATAACCCGACCATCGAACTAATGGCAGCCTGGTTTTGGCAACAGCTTGCGCCCAAATGCCCCGGCTTGTGCGAGATCGTGATTCACGAAACGCCGTCTGCCCGCTGTGTGTACAGAGGTAAAGGGTAGGGAGGAAATGCGGAATGCGGAATGAGGGGGGATCAACGGCGCGATTTCGCAGTTCGGCCGCTCGCGACAAATATCGCCAGCAGTGCTTGAAATTGCGGATTTTACACTCCGCATTCCGCATTTTCCTCCCATTGATTGAGGTGGTGGGAGGATAAGCGCGCTCTTTGACGCCGGAGGGGAGCTGCTTCCGACTTCCCCAGTTTGTCCACTTCGTTCTAATTAGCGAGGAAGGCTTTGTCGGACACGTGCGGCTACCGAAAACAGCCCTAAATACGGCGGTCGCGACGGATCCTTGGGTCGATTCCCTCGCGGCGCCTTCGGTTGTTCCCGGGTGTCGCAGGCAACGCGCCTCCGACCCGGAGGAAGTTCGGGAACCTCGGCCGATATCGACTCTGAACCCGATTGAAAGGAATACCCTGCACCTGGTCTAAGAATCCACCCCCCTTCCGAGGATTCTTCTCCCCGTTAAGCCGCTCCCCCGAAGGAGACGAAATCGTCCAGGTCGAGCAAATCGAAAATAGTCTGTACGTCGTCCCGATCCGGCGCAAGTTTCTGGACCGTAATGCTTAGGAACTCGCGACCTTCGTTATCCGAGGGGCAGCGTTGGAGCTGGAACTGGCTCCAAGGTACAATCTCGAAATCGGATCGCTTCCCATGTTCGCGAATCCAAGCCAGAATCTCGGAATCCGATTTTCCTTCTTTCAAAAGCTGGAGGATATCGTCGGAGTTCACCCCGGCGAAGCTGACGAACCGCTGATCAAGCGAGCAGTTGAAGTGGTAGTCGCCAGCTTTGCCGGCGAGTTGGGCGCGTCCTTTGTCCAACATGCGCGGCAGGATCACGTATCCACCGAGCGTTACGCGCGGACTGCGCGGCGGACGTTGAGTGAGGTCGATGGTGTTCATGGCGGTTAGGGGAACATAGCCTACCGAAAAGTCAAAAAAGCGTGGGAATAATCTTGGTATCTCAGCGGTCCTTCACCAGGAAAGCGCAGCGAAAATTACTCTATTTTTTTTGATTTTCCTGATATCTACAGACCTGATCCGTGCGAAGACAAGACGTGCTTTTGATTGTAACAAACTCGCGATTTTCTTGCCTGCATGCGCGAAGTTGCCTATGAACGAGGGCGTGCTGCGCTGCTGCTCGCTCATCGGTTTCGGTTCCTGGCTAATTATCGTGGCTCACACGGCAATCGCCGATACTTTTGTATTCGATCCGACGACTAGTTCACGGCTCGATTTGCCGGCCTGGATGAGTGATCGGCCAGTCGCGGTGGCGAAAGATCGCGCAGAACTTTCGTTTCCGGTCACGCCCAGCGCAGAGGATAATGACATCGCGTTGACGGTTGTTTTCGACGAGGAACCGGGTGCTTATCTCAGCGTCTTTTGGCAACCCGAGCAGGGTGATAGAGAGCTGTTGTGCGGTAATTTGATCGAGAACATCGGCTTACCGAACCAGAGGACGTTGCTGATCAATCGACCAACCATGGGCGGGCCCGGAAAGGTCATTCTCCAGTCGAATACACAATTTCTGAATGTAATTCGCGTGAGAATCGATTGGGTACGCCCGGGAGTAGTTCGATTAGTGGACTCAGCACCGAACGGAGCACTGGTCATGAACGGAGGTAAGATGTTCGCCCCAGAGGAGGTCGACGGCAGCCAGTTAACCGCAATTGCAGACAGTTGGGAGGGCAAAATCCTGACTACTTCGATCACGGAGAGAGCAGAAAGGATCGAGAACGGCGTGGTGTTTCCCGTTGCCGTTCCGAGTCATCTAAAGCGGGCTCGAATGGAGGTAATGGTAAACGGTCTGCCGCTTAACGGTTCGTTGAAAGTTTGGCTGAATGGTCAAGCTGTAGGCGCGCTTTCATTTGAAGTCCCGGACTTAACCGACCCGGGTTACGGAGAGAATGACCAATTTGCCGGTTGGCGGAAAGGGGTATTACTGGTACCGTCGAGTCGATTGGTCGTCGGCGACAATCAATTCCAATTCGAAGGTCCCGCTGGAACCGCAATCGCTATCCGCGATTTTTTACTGCAGGTGCAGTATGCCTCCGATTGACTTGAAACACCTTTGGATTTAGTTTCGTTCTACTTTGTAGCTGTATGAAATCTTCCCCTCCGGCCAGCTGGGAGTCTCAAAAAAATCGGAAGCATCGGCACGCGCGTGCCGGCTATACTTTAATGGAGATCATGTTGGTCGTGGCGATCATTGCGGTGATTGCGGGCGGCGTGATCATCAAGATGACCGGAATCCTCGATGTGACCAAAATACAGCGCTCGGAGCAAGACATCGCCAATATCTATAGCGCTCTGAAGCTGTACGAAGCGCGCAATAATCAGATGCCGGATCAGGGTCAAGGGCTGGAGGCATTAGTGAATCCGCCGACTACCGGTAGCGCGCCGGCAAACTGGATTCGTTTGATGGACAGTTTGCCGGTTGATCCCTGGAATACTCCGTACCAGTACCGGAACCCCGGCAAGCGCGATCCTTCCGGTATCGATATCTACTCGCTCGGCCCCCAACGCAAAGAGGGAGAGGGTAACATTTATCGTCGTACCCAATAGGCGTCTCTCCTCATGAGTCGGCGCATTAGCAGCGGAGAAATTGCGCGAGACATCAAAGTACGCGCTAACCCGCGACAGGCGCTAGGATTTACATTGTTGGAGGTCTGTTTTGTCCTCTTCATCGTCGCCGTCTTATTTGCGGTAGCTGCACCCCCGACTGCCCGGCTTTTTCAAGAAGAGCAACTTCGCCGCCCGGTGCGTGAACTGCAGAGCTTCGCGAAGGAGGCAAGGCGATTAGCCTTCACAGAAAATCGATCTTATCAACTTTTGCTACTGAACGATGGCTTTGCGTTGCGACCAAGTGATCCGAAAGCGGAATCCGAACGACCGGAAACGAGCTACCGACTGCCCAGCGATGTAACATTTGCGGTCCGGCGAGTCAATGACAGCGGCTTCAAAGGAATCACGGATGCTCGCTGGATCTTTTTACCGAATGGACTGTGTGAGCCGATGACCTTCCTGTTTCAGCGTGGTCCAAGCTGGATTAAATTTCGCATCGATCCATTGACCGCCCGAATTGAGGACCAGGAGTCTTATATTCCGTGAAAACTCGATTCGGTTCGCACAGATTCTGGGCAGCAAAGCGACTTCGTCGTTCCCCCGCGCACGAGCGTGGCCAGACTGGGTTTGTTCTTTGGGAAATGCTGCTCGCACTTTCCATTTTTTGCATCGTGGGGCTTTCGCTGACGACCGCGCTGCAACAAGCAGCTGACACGGCCCGGCTACTTCGCCAAGATTCCCAAGTCCGGCACGACTTGGAAGGCATTCTGGCCGAAGCCTCCACACTCAAGTTGGCTGCCGGCAAAGCTACGGTCCCTTTGGGGAACCAACGAGTCCAGTACGAGCGGGAAGTTGTGCCAGTGGCGGCAAAGAATTCGAAAGGCCAAGCGTTAGACCACCTTTGGCGGATCACAGTGCGAGCGAGGTGGGAAGAGACTAATCAGTCGCGATCGAGCCAGGCTGAACTGATCGTTTATCAACCATGAACCGCCCAAAGGGATTAGCCAATAGCCGATTGCCGATAGCCGCTATTTGCTATCGGCTATTTGCTATTTGTCATCCCGCTCCGAGAACTTCCCGCCGATGCGTCGGTTCTATGGCGTTGCGGGTCAGCAGCCGTTCCGGCCACCGGTTTCGTTCTCGGATGGCGGGCTATCTGCTGCTGGAAGTTTTATTGGCGCTGGCGATTCTTACTATAGTGGTGGTGCTCGTTTTCCGAATCATCCAAACCACGGTTCGGGTTACCACCGATGTCCAGTATCTGCAGGCCGAGCAAGAGCATGCCGATGGTTTATATGAGCTGTTGCGAAAGCATTTTGATTCCATGCCGAGAACGGCTAAGTTTCAGACGCGCAGTCTCCGGAACGCGTTAGAACTGGTCTTTCTTGAAGCCCCGTTTCGTTTTTCGTGGACGCCCGGAGGTCCGCAGTTCGGGTCGACAGTCATCGCGGCTCGACGGCAGGCCGATGGCCGTTACACCCTCGCGGTGATGCAGGAACCGGAAGATGCATCCGTTAGCTATGCCACTTCCGGAGACCCGGCTAACGCCAAGTGGGTACCGATTGTGAGCGGCCTGCGAGATTGCAATTGGAGATTTTTCGATGGACGCACACGTGAGTGGAAGACAGATTGGAAAGATCCGGGTGTCAAACCGACGCTCTTCGAGTGCACCTTTGAGGTAAGCGGTCAGGTTGGCCCGACTCGAGCTGTGTTTCGCTGGCCGGTCGCTGCGACTGAGCAATGAAAGGCCGACCAGACATGCAACGAAGATCCACCGATCGGGGTAGAGAAAGGGCGTCGGCGCTCTTGCTCGTCCTATTCACAATCTTACTGGTTTCCAGCCTAGTCGTCTCGGTCATCACATTTTTGAAATCGAGCGTAGACGAATACTCGGCATTCAATCATCAATTTCGTGCCCGCCAATTAGCGCAATCTGGGCTGGCATTTGGCTTGAACCCGCAAACTGACAACGTCGACCGGGGCCTGCTAAATCAAAGGGCCGGCGATGGGGGCGAATTTCGGGTGACAATTACCAGTGAGTCCACTCGGTTGAATGTCAATTTTCTGCTGCAAAACGATCGCGATGACATTTTGCAAACCCTTTTTCGAAAATGGGGTGTGGAAACCAATGCAGCTTTGGCTGCTGTTAAAGGGCTTCGAGATTGGGTGACAGCCGGTCAGGGCGTGCCGGAGCAGGGGAGTAATGAGGCCCAAGATATGAAGCAGCAACAGCTGGAGCAACAGTCCGCGGCTGTACAGAACGGAGGACAAACCTCAAATCCACAGCAGCCGCAAATGCGACTGGTCAGACCTTTCCGTTCGGTGGAAGAGATGAGCCTGATTCGCGAGTTTGCGCCAGTAGCGGCCGCTGAACCGGACTGGACGAAATACTTCACGGTCTGGAGCGACGGCACCATCAACGTGAACTCCGCCGATGCAGACGTGATCGCATTGGTGACCGGTGTGACTCCCGAACAAGCGAAACACTTTGTGCAACATCGATGGGGTCGCGATGGGATACCGTACACTGCGGACGATACCCCATATGTTACGATAGATCAGGTACGAACTGAGTTGGGAATGTCTCCACAACAATTTCAGCTCGTACAAAACCTGCTCAGCATCGAAAGCACGGTGGATCGGATCGTGAGTAAAGGAACCATCAATGGATACACAGATACTTTGACAGTGATCGCGAGACGCAACAGTGTCCCCATCGCTTATTTGGTATGGCAGGAGGATTAGCGCACTTTTCCCGGAGCAAAGATGCGGTCATTCCGTCAATGGAATTTCTGGCGGCCCATTCTGATTGCAACAAAACAGAGGCTATATGACAGAACGCGCACGCGACCGCGCTCAGCGCTCATTCGTCCGTTGTACGCCAGCAGAAGAGTGGGAGCTTTGGACATTTTCTAATACGAAACGGCCGCAGTTTGTTCGCCAAATCAAGCGGCCAGCTGCTGCGCCCGGACGAGTGATTGTGGGACTGCCAGTGAGGCAAACTGTGACCACCGCAACCTGGGTCGCTACTGGCGATCGCGCGTTGGTGCCCGAAATTGTAGAACTGCAACTCGAGCAACAGGGATTGCTCCAACGCAATGGGAAACGATCCGCGCCCGATATTCGAGTCCTCGAAACGCAGGCCGACAAATCACTTGCGCTGGCAACCGTGTTGTTACCTGACCTGGATCAGGAGTTGGCGTTTGAATCCGCAGTCCAATTCGAGCCGGCTGGCTTTACTCTTCCGCTTCCGCAGGACCGCCTCTGCATTTGGCGTGAGCAAGGCCGAATCGCTACGGCCGTTACGCGCGGGAGGAATCCGGTTCATTTGCAAATCGTCGGTGAGACAGAGATCGGCCCGGAAATGATCCACGAAGTGCGCTGTGCTTTGTTGCACCTGGGAGCGCAACGGCTCTGTGGAACTCTGCTCGGTATCGTATTGTGGGGCGATTTTTCCGATGAGGAAGTCCAACAGTTGCAAAAAGGTTTGGAGTTGCGGGTCTCCCGCGAGACACTTCCGCCACCGACTTTTCCAGCCACACCTTCCAAATTGCTGCCCAGCGAGGTGGGGGTATTGCATGCTCGGCGCGCCCGGCGGCGGAGGATTCAGCGGTTGCTTTTGGCAGCGGCCGCGATCTATCTGGCGGCAATCGCAGCCCTAGCCGGCTATATCGGCTGGCAGAAATTCCAGGTCTCGCAAACGCGCAGACAGTTGGCCGCCGAGTTTCCGACGGTACAGGCGATTCAAGCCACTGCCGATGAATGGAAAAAGGTGGAGTGGGCAGTTGATCCGCAACTGTATCCAGTCGAAGTCCTGTATCAAGTTGCCGCGCTGATTCCGCCCCAGGGCATGCGTTTGACCGCGTTCGAGGTCGTGAAAGGCAAGCTCTCGATTCGCGGAGAAGCGAGTGGTGCGGCTGCAGCCTTCAAATTGGCAGAAGACATTAAAGCGAGTCCCAACCTCAAACTCTTCCAATGGCAAATGCGAAGTCCGAGTTTGCGGCCGGATGGCCGTGCGGAATTCACGATCGAAGGAGACCCGAAAATTGCGAAGATTGACTAAAAGCGAGAAGCGTTTACTGACCATCTTCGGGCTCGCCATATTTTTGATGGCGAATTTCTACGGTGTCAGTTACCTGCTGGACACTGAGAACGGACTGACTCAGCAGCTCAGCGAACTCCGGGCTACGGCGAAGACCAATCAGATCTGGCTTCGAGAAAAACAGTTTTGGATGGCCAGAAAACAGTGGATCGAGCACCAGCAGCCGCGAGTGGCCGGCGGACAGGTCCCGCAATCTGAGCTTCTTCAGGCGCTAACCGCTAGCGCGCAAGCGAACCAGCTTGTCATTCAGGAGCAAAGTTTCGCAGAATTGAAGAATACGGCCAACTATCAGTCGGTTGCGGTAAAACTGAAGCTGTCCGGCAACCTAGAGAATGTGGTAAAATGGCTGGCGGACCTGCAACAACCGGAGAAATTTCAGGCCGTTACGAATCTTTCGCTAAAAAGTGAAGAACAACCCCCCAAGGTCAACCTCGAGCTGGAAGTGGCCCGCTGGTATTCGCCGCATGCATGATTTCCGACCTTCGAGGCGCTTCGCCCATTCGCGGGACTACACTAGTCCTGGATCAGGGTGGGCCGAAGCAATGCTGGAGGTAGGGCGAAACCCGACTCCACCCCAGTTGTCGCGCCGTAGGCTTGGCGAAGGCGGAAGCCTACGTCGAGGCGGGCTGCTTGGTTATCTTCAAACGCACGGCGAGGGCGCGCCAAAGCGTGGCGACGGTGGCAGATCGGGCGAAGAGGGGATCTGTGAGAGTGGAGTGTCGGGATTTGAATGGTTTGGGGTAGTATTTTACCTGCTTTACCTGGTCTTTTTTTGTGCGGCAATGCCCGCGCGAGCGGACGACCCTTTGCCCACAGGATTCAAGGCGGATCGGTATCGGAATCTTTGGGAGCGAAATCCATTTACATTGGTCACACCAGCTGTTCAGACTCAGCCTCAAGCCTTCGGTAAGCTGGTGGTCGTCTCCTGGCTCAATGACGGGGGAAAGGATTCCTTGTTTGTCCAAGATACTGATACCAATGATATTGAAAGAATTACGGACGCTCCAAACGAAAAGGGTCTCCGGATAGTCGAGGTCCACGCGAACGGGGGAAAGGACTTCCAAATGATTCGAGACTTTGAGGCTGTGATATCTAACGGTTCGGAGCAAGGTACCGTTAAATTCAAGCCGGAAGCTACCGCACCAGTGATCGCCAGCAACCCAATTAATCCGCTGCAGGTGAATCCGGAAGGTGGGCCGAACCCGCAGATTCCGCAGCAGGTCAGGGGTGAAGGGGCCAAAAACGTCCAACCGAATGCTCCCTACGCGAACCAGAATGTTCCGCCGCAAACTCAGCAAACTCGTCGTAAGCGAGTTTTACCATCGGCCGTTGCTAACGGAACGCAGGGTCCAATGCCGCAGCAGAATCCCGGAATAAATCAAGGCCCCGTGCCGCAGCCGCAGCAAAATCCCGGAATAAACCAAGATCATAACGGTCAGTAATCGAATCAAAACCTATGTTGTCACGGCTTCTCTTGGGTTCTTTGGTATTTCCGCTGGCGATGCAGCTTTCGGCTCAACAAATCCAAACAACCCCACCGCCTGGTCCAGGCTCAGGCGACGAATTAGTCTCCTACGAAGCCTCTAATGCGCCGATCACGGCAGTGTTGCAGGAATACGAGAAATTGACCGGCAAAACACTGATCGAAGACAGCAACCTGATGGCAAATGCCGTACCACTGACAATCTCGCTGCCCCACCCGGTTAAGAAGAGTCAGCTAATACGCCTGATTGAAGCCGCATTGCTTCTCAATAATTACGCGCTCATTCCTGGTCCGGGTGAGAATACGATGAAGGTTATCAATCTGAGCACAGGTAAGAACGCCCGGAGTGAAGGAGTACGGCTCTACACCAGTCCGGAGGATATGCCGATTGGAGAAGAAATCGTCAGTTACTATATGCCGCTAGACCATATCTCGGCCAACGAAGCATTAACGGTTTTCAATACTCATATTTTGCCGCGCGCGTACACATCGTTTGTTCCGATCACTAGCGCACAGGCCGTCGTAATCACTGAAACCACCAACGTGATTCGTCAACTGATTGCGCTCAAAAATCTGATCGACGTTCCTCCGGCCGCGACCTCGACCGTATTTGTCCAGTTGCTTCGGGCTGATGCGGAGCGCGTTGCCGATACTCTGAGCAAACTTCTGGATGGTGGTCAACAGCGAGCGCCGGTACCACAGCAAGGACAAAATGTCGTTATTGCTAATCCGGGAGGGGGTACGGTCATCAATGGTTTGCAAGCTCAACTCATTGCTGATACCCGCACTAACCGGATCCTCATTGTCACTCGGCCGCAAAATATGGAGACGCTCAGAAGCTTGGTCGAGGCCTTCGACCAAGCGGTGCCTGCTGCGCAACCACTCGAGTATAAGTTGCGATACATTTCCGCGGGCGAAGCGCTTCCGGTTTTGTCCGACGTATTGACCGAAGAGTACCAAGCTACTGGTGGCGCTGGAGGAACTAACCAACAACAAAACCAGCAACAACAAGTGTCGCAAAACCGAACGGTCAACCTCGGAGGCAGAAGTTCTTCTTCCATGAACTCGACGCAGAACGGCTCCAGCGCTGGAGGATACAGTTCGGTGAGTTCATCGGCAGGATCGGTGGGAGCGGGGCAAGATCTGCTGCAAGAGCCAAATGAACAGCTTGGTCCACAATCGGTGATTGTGGGAAAGACTCGGATTATTTCCGACGCGAAAGACAACAAGATTATCGTGATCGGACCCCCGGAAAGCATCCAGAAAGTTCGCACCATACTCGAGCGCCTCGATCGTAGACCACAACAAGTCTATCTTTCGACGGTTATCGGCCAGCTTTCGCTTAATAACGAGAACGATTTTGGTGTTGATTTTACGCAGACCTACAAAAAAATCTCTGATAACGCCGGAGTTGCCTCAAGCAATCTCAGCAGTACTGGGACCCAAGCCGGTATCTTTAATCAGAACGGCCAGATCACAATCGATCCTCGGCAGATTTTGGGTTCTGGCCTCGTACCGGGTACGCAGGGTCTAGCGATCTACGGTAGCATTACCGATGCAATCCGCGTCTTTGTTCGAGCGGTCGACACGCGGGATAAACTCACGATCTTGGCGCGCCCGGCGGTTTATACAGCCAACAACAAGCGCGCCGTCATTTCCTCCGGCCAGCGGGTGCCCGTCCCCGGGACCACCCTATCGAACGTTTCGACCAACAACATCCTCAACACGAGTAACACTGCGGCGGTTCAATCCACCATTGAATACGAGGACGTTGAGCTGCGTCTGGAAGTGATCCCGTTAATCAATTCCAGTCGGGAAGTGACACTGAAGATTGCGCAGATCAATGACAGCCTCGGCAATAACGTAACCATCGCCGGGAACACGGTGCCAATCGTGAATAGCCAACGTCTGACCACTACGGTGACCGTTCCAAGCGGTGCGACGGTGGTCCTGGGCGGGCTAATCAATGATCAGATCTCAAAGAGTGAGTCCGGAATTCCCGTAGTCGGTCAGCTACCTTATCTCGGTAATTTCTTTAAGTTTCAAACGCGCACGCGTAAGCGAACCGAGCTGTTGGTCTTTATCCAGCCTACGGTCGTCGAGAGTAATATCGAAACGCTGCGGGCCAGCCTGAAAGAAGAAAAGCGAACCAAGGTTGGATCCGACATGAGTAGTCTGGCGAATCCGGAAGATTACGCTTCCCCGGCTCCGGATGAAAACGCACGTCGGAGGCGGCCGGACAAATGAGGACTTAGAAGCGAGAATCCAGAATCTAGAAATATCAATCGTCTGGGTAATGATCAAGGTCTTAGCCATGCAGGCCCTTGACAATTAACACGTCACATTTCGCATGGTCGCTTACCCGATCGGCAGTTCCCCCGAGCAGTCGGCTGAAAAAGCCGTGGTGACCTCGATTCCCGAGCACAACGAGGTCGAAAGCACCTTTGTCCGCACATTCCACAATTTGCTGTGCCGGATGTCCTCGCAGGCATTTAACTTCAACTGAGATTGTTTCCAGTCGAAGCAGCTTTTGAACCTGTTCTTCTATTGCTTTGAAATAGGATTGTGCTGCCTCTTCCTCGACGGCGATTTCATCCACCGATTCTGGAAAATGGGGCAATGCCTCACGAACCCATAGCACCGTGATTTTTGCACTGGTCACCTTTGCAAGCGACAGTGCGTGAGAGAATGCGAGTTCCGCATTTTCAGACCCGTCAAACCCAACGAGGATCTTCTTAAACATGACGCTGGCAGCCGGCTTCGCTGCATATGTTGGTCGAAATCCTCGAGCAGCGCGCTCAGCCCGACGCTACTCGTCTCGGCCGGACGTCTGCGTGCCTTACGTCAGACTCTTCCCACTGACTTCGCTTGCACAACTTCTTCTGCAGCCCGTTGACGGCGCAACCCGAGCGGGAGCAGACTGGAAACCAGCAAAATACACGCAATGGTAGTCAATGCGCCGCCATAACTTCCGGTGGCCTGGCGGATATTGGCTATAAGCAGCGGTCCAAAAACGCCGGCAAAACCCCAGGCGGTTAGCATCAGTCCATAGATCGATCCAACCCATTTCGTTCCAAAATAATCGGCGGCGAAGGCAGGCATCGTACCGAAGCCACCGCCATAGCAGCTGATTATGATAAAGCACACGAGGGCAAGCAATGTGAGCGCCCGCATTGAAGGCAAGAGGAAAAAGAGTACTGCCTGCAGCAGGAACATGATCAAGAAAACGTTCCGGCGCCCAATCGCATCAGAGAACCAGGCCCAGAGTAGCCGACCAGCTCCATTCGCGATGGAAATGATACCGACCAGGCCTGCACCGGCCGCGGCGCTCGCACCGGTGATTTCTTGGGCCATCGGCGAAGCCTGCGAAATAATGCTAATGCCTGCTGTCGTGTTCAAGAAAAGCATTGCCCAGAGAATATACCATTGCCAAGTGGACAGGGCCTCTTTGAGCGTATAATTGCGCGCCTGCAATTGGGTTTGTTGTTTGGTAGAGGGTTGCCAACCCGTGGGCGCCCAGCCTTCTGGTGGGTTGCGCATAATCGAGGCGCCGAGCACGACCATGATCAAGTAATCTATCCCCAGAATTGCTAAGGTCTTTAGCACACCAACGCCACTGATCAAGTGCTCGGCCACCGGAGCCGTAATTAAAGCTCCCGCGCCAAATCCGGCTACGGCGAGCCCGGTAATAAAGCCGCGCCGATCGGGAAACCATTTCACCAGGGTGGCCAACGGAACAATGTATCCCAATCCGAGACCCAAGCCGCCGAGGACTCCATAGGTAAGCCAGAGGACCCAAATATTGCCGTTCGAAAGGCTCGCCAATGCTACGCCAAGACCGTAGCAAATCCCCGCGGTTATTCCTACCACCCGAGGACCAACCCGTCTCATCCAGAGGCCGCCGAGAAAGGCGGCAAATCCTAGAACCAGGATCGCTATTGAAAAGGTGGTTGTTACATCGGCGATGGACCAACCAAATGTTTTGATTAACGGATTCCGAAATACGCTCCACGCATAAACGGCTCCTAAAGCCAGCTGCATTAACACACCCCCGCCCGCGAGCAGCCACCGATTGGGCAATCCTTTGCTTGTTTCTTGATTCATAAGTTTCCAATTCACAGCTTTAAAATTGGTTCCCGTTCCTCCACTCCGTTGGCCCGTTCAAGCGTGGCCGAAATCTCCTTGTAGGCTGGAATCTTCGCAAGAGGTGAACGCGCCTTCGGATCAACTAAAACATTTCCTTCGGGCCAGTGAACAGCCAGCGTTCCAGTTGTTACTGGCGCAAGAAGTACTTTCCCACGGTAAGTACCGAAATCGTTGTGCAATTGTATCGGATCACCGGATGCAAGCCCCATTCGTCCTGCGTCATCAGGATTGATCAGAACCCCGTCCCGCGGCGCGTTTGTGCTCGCGTCGAGGTCCTCGTGTACCATGCTGTTAAACTGTTTCCCGCGGCGAGTAACCACCCGGAAAGCACCCGCCGCCACCTTTATTTGCGGCAGGTTCACCGCCTTGAAGTGAGCTTTACCGTCTGCCGTGGAAAACTTTTGACCGGCACAAAGCATCTGCCCGCCATACTGAAAACTATCGCCTTTCTTTTTCAGCTTCTGTATGCCGTCGTATATTGGAATCATCCGAGCGATTTCTTCGCGAATGGCCTCGGTGCCAGCGAAAGTGAGCTTTTCCGCCCACTCTGGCCGAACTCGTCGAGCAATCTCCAGAAAGACTTCCCACTCTGAACGCGCCTCATCAATTCGTGGTCCTGGAATTTCGGGGCTGAAGATAACTCGACGTTCTGTACTGGTCTCAGTAACCCCGCCCGGAATCTCGTATCGAGTAGTCGAAGGCAATACTATTACCGTGTCGTCCGGATTAACTAGCATCTGTGACGAGAGCACAATGTCCTGATGAACCCGGAGCGGAATGGTTTTAAGAGCGCTTTCGATCAGTTCGGGATCGGGCATCACCTCACGAAAATCTCCGCCCATCGACCAGAGCACCTCGAGTTCGCGCTGCAGAGCCAACTCGAGCATCTCGGGCGTGGTAATTCCGGGTTCCTTTGGAACAGAAAATCCCCATTGCTTGGAGAATTTGGCTGCGTTCTCCTGGTTGATCGGTAGTCCGCCGGGGAAGACAGTAGCGTAAGCGCCCATCTCCGCCCCGCCTTGGACACCGGAGTGGCCGCGGATCGGCATTAAGCCGCAACCTTCTCGGCCAACAAACCCTTTGGTTAGAGCCAAGTTGATAATGGCATGAACGTTGTCCTCTCCGCAGGTGTGCTGGGTAATCCCCATTCCCCAGACGAATACGGCCCGTTCCGCATCCGCCACTAACCGCGCAAAATCCCGCATCTTTTCTCGGCTGACTGCGCTAGCAACCTCCAGCTCTTCCCAGGAAAGCCGCTCCACCAGCGAACGCAGTTCCGCAAAACCGGTAGTGTGATTGCGAATGAAATCGTCATTCAGCCAACCCTCGCCGATCATATGTTTTAAACTCCCGTAGAGAAAGGGCACATCGCCGCTTGCCTGAACCTGAAAGAAATGCTCTGCGATCTTGGTTCCGAAAAGCGCGCTCTCAACATCGGAAGGAACCCAATATCGCTCCATTGCCGGTTCGCGGTAAGGATTAACTACCGCCACTTTTGTACCTGCCTTTCTGGCATAATAAAGGTACTTCATCATCACCGGTTGGTTATTGGCAACATTGCTCCCGAAGAAGACCACCAAGTCCGTGCCGACCAGATCAGTATACGAACAGGTTGTCGCCGCTACCCCAAGAGCCGCTTTGAGCGCAAAGGTGCTTGGCGAATGGCAGACTCGCGCCGCATTGTCGATATTGTTCGTACCCAGTGCCCGCACCCCTTTTTGTGCCGCGTAATACGTCTCATTCGGCACACCTCGGCTCGTCAGGTAGAAGTAGAGTTGGTCCGGCCGGCTCGCTTTGATTTTAGCTGCGACTTGGGTCAGCGCTTCTTCCCAAGAAATTCGGCGGAAGCCTGGCTCTCCCCGCCGGCGGATCATCGGATATGGAATTCGGCCCAGTCCACGCAAATCACGCGAACGTTGAGGTTGGAGAGCTTTGACGTTCTCCAACACATTGCCATCTAATGCCGGCATTGTATTCAGGCGGAGTAATCGGAGCCGGATGTTACACAAGTGAAGACCGGTCACCGTCCAATCCTTCATGCCGCTGGTGCCGAGCGCGCAACCATCGCAGACGCCTTGATCCAGGATACTGTAGGCGTAACCGAGATTATCTTGGTTTTCCCAAATGGCCCGAAAAACCTCCCAAAAATTATTTGGGTGTTGTTCGCCGAAACCAAAAGGTTTCCGGCTCGCCCAAAGTTCGGGTATCCATCCGTTCCGTACTGGCCGGATCGATCGCTGCACTTTCGCTTTCGCCATTCTGGGGGGAGAATTGCTACTCCTAAAGTTACTGAATCTTGCGAGGAAGAAAAGGGCAAAAGAGGGAGGAAGAAGCTCGAGGCTAGAATTCAGAATTTAGAATTTAGAAGCTAGAAGCTAGGAGCCCAGAGCTTGGACGTAGGGACGACTTGGTAATCAAAGTATATGATCGTCCGCGCTCAGGTGGATGGTGTAAAGCAAGGCTTAGGCTTTAACCGACCAATTGCGCGCCTCTTGCAAGTTGGACGGTCTCTACGGAATCGAGACCTTCCGAATCGTATCACCGACCCGGACGGTGCCAGGAACGACGACTTTGGCATTAAGACCGCGCAGCCGAAGTTGACGGCCGACGGCGGAGTTTACGAACCGGCGTGCATCGGGACCGAAGCGTTCCGCGAACTTGTTACAACCGAGGTGGGGTGGATGAGTTACCTCAATGATGGCCAATCCGACTTGGAGACGGGTGCCCGGCGGCAGGTTGTGTTCGCTTAGATCGAAATCGACGTAGAGCTGGTCGCCTGCGAGCTGCCGACGGTCAGCCTGCCCGGCTACCAATAGCGCTACACGAGAGTTCATCAGTGTCAGTTGAGTGTCAGGATGCGACGATCCGTGCGCCCAGTTGTCGCCGATCAGTCCTTTGGCGCAATCCAACGTCGCCTCCGGAACGACCTCTCGTTCGTCTTGAGCCGGCCGGCGAATGATGAGCTCTACTCGGCCGTCGTTAGTTGGGGATTGACGTATCTCTTCTAGGCCGCTCTCCAGGAGAGCAGCGGTCACGTACTCCATCGGCCGATCGTGACTTGCGGTCAGAATATGGTCGAGCGAATTCGGTTCGCCTGACGCCGACCTGTCCGCCGAAGCATCCGTCGCGGCTAAAGCGTGCGAGACCGGTCGGCGAAGGCGGAAGGCGCGATACAGGATAGCCGAGGTTTTCGCACCTACCGCAATGGGCAGATCACGCCGACAGATCCCTTCGTCTACTCGCCCTTTTCCCGTGTCGCCTCCTTAACTTGACGCGCATAGGCGGCTGCAGGACCGCAGCCGATTGCTGTATTCTGTTTTGTCTCCGGCTTGATGTTTCAGAAAGATTTGGGCATCATCCGCGCAGAAATCTCCCGAATGGTTTTCGCGTCGATTTTCTTACCTCGCAAAGTTGTGGCCGCTCGGCGCTTGCTGCTGGGGAATTCTTCCCTGGTCAGCGGACCGATTAAGTCGATTCACCGTCATGCGAACATTTGTTCCCAAAGAAGCTGATCCAGCCGAAGCGCGGGTGCCGCTCTCGCCCGTAACGGTTGGGAAACTGGTAAAGCTCGGAGCGGACTGCGAGACGGAGAGAGGACTTGGCATATCGGTCGGCTGGGCAGACGATGAGTATGAAGCGGCCGGTGCAAAAACGAGTTCCGACCGCATGCAATCGCTGAGCAGGGCCGACCTTGTACTGCGGCTGCGCAAGCCCCCGCTTGAAGAAATCGAGCATCTGAAATCGGGGAGCATTCACGTCAGTCTACTTGACCCGTTTAACGAGGAGAAATTGGTGCACCGGCTTGCGGCGGCAGGAGTTACTGCCGTCAGCATGGAGATGATTCCTCGCGTCGCGATTGCGCAAAAAATGGATGTGCTTAGTTCGCAAGCAAACCTCGGCGGTTATGTCGCGGTGATTCTCGCCGCGGCCGCCAGCAAACGTATCTTGCCGATGATGACGACTGCCGCGGGCACCATCAAACCTCTCCGTATGTTAGTCATTGGAGTAGGGGTGGCTGGTCTACAAGCAATCGCAACTGGCCGGCGACTTGGGGCGTGGGTGGAAGCGTTCGATACCAGGCCGGTAGTCGAAGAGCAGGTGAAATCGCTGGGTGCGAAGTTTGTGAAGATCGATCTGGGCGAGACTGGCGAGACGGTCGGAGGCTATGCCAAACCGCTCACGCCTGAGCAATTGCAAAAACAACGCGAGGTCATGGCAGAGCATGTCGCGCTAGCCGACATCGTCATCACTGCGGCTCAGGTTTTCGGAAGAAAGGCGCCGGTAGTTGTCACCACGGAAATGATCAAGCGGATGCGCCCTGGAAGTGTCGTCGTCGACACGGCGGTGGACACTGGGGGCAATGTGGAATGCTCGCAATACGATCAAGAGACTGAACTGAACGGCGTAACGATTTTGGGATATGCGAATTTACCTGGACGCGTGGCTGCGAATGCCAGCGAGATGTACTCAAACAATCTTGGCGCTTTCATTGAGCATTTTTGGGATAAGGAGCGCAAGACGTTGCCTCTCGATTTGAACCACGAGTTGCTTAAGGCATGCGTCATTACCCATGCCGGCGAAATCTGCAATGAAACGATTAAGAAGGCGTATGGAGGTTGAAGAATTGCGGAATGCGGATTGCGGATCGCGGAATGATCTTGCTGCGCCCATCACCGACAATCAATCTCCAGGAAACGCCGAGAACAGACTCTCCGCCTGCAAACGAGCGACAGCGGATTTCATCTTCCGCAATCCGCGTTCCACATTCCGCAATTGAGTTCTATGCCCGCCGAGACCCTGATCGCCACCTTCTACGTTCTGATCCTGGCCGCATTCCTTGGCTACCAGGTGATCTCGCGCGTGCCTTCACTCCTGCATACTCCACTGATGTCGGCAACCAACGCGATCTCCGGTATCTCGTTGGTTGGCTCCCTGGTTACTGCTGGTGCGCATCACACCATCGTAAGCGCGGTACTTGGTTTTTTGGCCGTGACCTGTTCCACGATCAACGTGGTCGGTGGTTTTGTGATCACCGATCGCATGTTGAAGATGTTCCGAAAACGGGAAACTCCGGTCGCAAGGAAGGAGGACTGAGCCGTGGACGTACGCAGCGTATTTACTGAGGTCAGTTATCTTTTTGCTTCGATTCTTTTTATCCTGGGACTCCGCGGATTGAGTCACCCGGATACTGCGCGGCGGGGGATGCATCTAGCCGAGTTCGGGATGTTACTCGCTATCCTCGGCACGCTCGTCAACCGCGAGATAGTTAGTTACGAGTGGATCATTGCCGGGCTCCTCATTGGCTCGACCATCGGCTTGGCCATGGGCTTATGGGTGCCGATGACCGCGATGCCGCAACGAACCGCCCTGTCTCATGCGTTTGGCGCGCTGGCTGCCTCGTTGGTAGGAATCTCAGAATACTATCTGCATGGCGCTGGGCTCGGCCAATTCAAGATGAGCGCGCTCAGTTTTGAAGTCTTACTAGGTTCACTGACCACTACTGGTAGTTTGGTGGCGTTTGCCAAACTGCAGGGTCTGATGCCGGGTTCACCACTCACTTACAAGGGCCAAAATATCTTCAATCTTTCGCTCCTGGCAGTTACGATCATCTGCTTCGTTTGTCTGCTGTTCTTTCCGGGAGCGTCTTTGCTGTTCTATCTAATGTTGATCCTGGCATTTACATTTGGTGTTCTGCTCGTCTTGCCGATTGGCGCTGCAGATATGCCGGTGGTTATAGCCTTACTGAACTCCTATGCCGGTCTCGCCGCCGCGGCGACTGGGATGGTGATTGGTAACAATGTGTTGATCATTGCGGGAACCTTGGACGGCGGTTCCGGATTTATTCTTTCGATCGTGATGTGTAAAGCGATGAATCGCTCGATTACCAACGTCTTATTCGGCGCGTTCGGCAGCGTTTCGGAAACGACGCAAGCGAGCGAAGGACAAATGCGAGAGATCGGTTTAGACGATGTTGCGGTGCAACTGGCTTACGCACGGCAGGCAGTTTTCGTGCCTGGCTATGGTATGGCGACCGCGCAAGCGCAGCATGTTTTGCGAGAGTTAGCCGATGCCCTGGAAGACCGAGGTGTCACAGTGAAGTACGCAATTCACCCAGTTGCCGGCCGAATGCCAGGGCATATGAACGTTTTGTTAGCTGAGGCAAGCGTGCCTTATTCGCAGCTCCAGGAGCTGGAGGTTATCAACCCGGAGTTCCCCTCCACCGATGTTGCCGTCGTGATTGGCGCAAATGACGTGGTCAATCCGGACGCTCGCGACAACCCTACGAGCATCATTGCCGGAATGCCGATCTTGGAAGTGGATCGAGCGAAGATGGTGGTTGTGCTGAAGCGAGGCCAGGGGAAAGGGTTTTCCGGTCTCGTCAACCCGCTTTTCTTTAAGCCCAATTGCGGGATGCTGTATGGAGATGCGAAAGAATCACTGACCAACCTCGTGCAGGCGGTTCATAATGCGTGAATTGCTAGCCTGCGAAAGTCACTCAAAGCCGAAGCGACGAGCGAGTGGTCGCTCACCCACAAGTTGCCCATGGCGTCTGTGAAATTTCCCCACTCGAGGCTTGACCGCGAATTTCGGGCTTGGTACTTCTGATACCTAATTTTATTGTAGTTATTTAGAATTGGACACATTGATCGGCAATCGGTGATCCTTGAGAGGTGATGCGAGATGTCCGGATTTTCAACCACTGCAGCGCCTTGCATTTTATGGTAAGGCAAAAACCTCGTCCAGCGGGCGCCAGACGGGTTTGAGCCACGCGCCAATATCGCATGTGAATAAATTGGTGCCATCAGGCGGCCGGGCACGAGTGGCTCAAACCGATTCCGCTGAGACGGAATCAGGCCCGTCCGCAAATCTTTCGCGTAGCGAATGCGGGCGTGGCTTTCGCCCCTACCAAGCTAGGTAACGCATTACCAATCATTAATCACCGATTACCGATCACTGATTACTGATTCGAAGGGCCGTTGACAAGGGCCTCCCACCTCTATTAGCGTCTAAGAAACATTTGCTTTGAGTTCTTCCCCCGTTTTACCCGAACCGGCTCCTTCACTTCCTACCAGCCGCGCCGACCTGCGACCCGAGCACATTCGCGACGCTGTTATTCGACTGGCCGGCAATTCCCAAGACGGTATCCAGACCGCCGGCGCATTCCTCGCGCGCTTAGCTGGACGCAGCGCGCAGGATGTGATGACATATATGACGATACCCTCGACCATCTCAGGGGGACCATCGATTTTCCAAGTTCGCATCGGTTCCGGGGAAGTGCTTTCGGCTGGCGATGAAGCGGATTTTCTCGTGGCCTTTTATCAGCACAGTTACGCAGACCACATCGACTTCCTGCGGGAAGGTGGCGTTCTGCTATACGATTCGGACCAGGTTCAACCGAACCGGGAGGATAAGCGGTTTGTCTATGTGGGGGTACCGATCACGGGGCTGACGGTTGAAGCGCTGGGCGGAACTGCAAAAGACAAAGGGAAGAACATCTTCGTACTCGGGCTCTTAGCGAGCATTTTCCATCTTAACACGGAGAAACTCAAAGGGCTCATTCGCGAGCGTTTTGGAGGCAAGAACGAGAGTATCGTCAGCACTGCACTGATGGCATTCCAAGCCGGCTATGCCTATCCGGTCCGTAACCTTCTTACCACGCTTTACGAATTCGAACCGAGTCCCCGAGCATCGGACCGGCCTCAGGTAACAATGGATGGAAACCAGGCGCTGGCCTATGGACTGATCGCAGGCGGCGTGCGTTATGGAGCCGGTTATCCAATCACGCCTTGGTCGTCAGTGATGGAAATTCTGCGCTCGGAATTCCCCAAATATGGCGGCCTCTTCGTCCAGGCGGAAGACGAACTGGCGGCAGTCTCCCTTGCGCTCGGTTTCTCCTATTCTGGCTCGCTAGCGGTGACCGGGAGTGCCGGGCCCGGAATTTCGTTGAAGGCGGAAGCGATCGGTTGGGCATCAATGGCGGAGATACCTCTGATAGTAATCAATGTTCAACGCGGCGGACCGAGCACTGGGTTGCCGACCAACGTGGAACAGAGTGACCTTTATCAGGCGATATTTGGCGGACATGGCGACAGCCCGCGCGTGGTGCTCGCCGCTGCGACGGTGGAGGACTGTTTTTATATCGCAGCAGAAGCCACTCGAATCGCTCGCAAATACAGCACGCCTGTCTTCATCTTAAGCGATACTTCTTTGGCGACTCGGATTGAAGCATTCGATGAACCCAATTTGGCCGAGTTGATGCAGGATCCAAAGCCCGATCTGACACCGCGTCCGGCGGGCTTTAAGCCGTATCCATTGGAGGCGATCACACAGCATGCGCCGCCGGGCACCCGCATGCTGGAAGGCAAGTATCCGGTCGTGACCGGACTCGAACACGACGAAATGGGTCATCCCACTGCCTCTCCTCGTCTGCATGCAGGAATGACCGCGAAACGTCGGAAGAAATACCAGCAACTAGCAGACGAACTGCCGCTGCCGCAAATCCATGGTGATCAGGAGGGGGATGCGCTATTGGTCGGCTGGGGTTCGACCTACGGTCCGATCTATGAAGCTGTCGAGCGCGCTCGCGCACGCGGCGACCGGGTTTCCGCCCTGCATCTTCGACATCTGCATCCACTACCAAGGGGGCTGGAAACAGTCTTCGACCGATTTCGGAGGATCATTGTAGTCGAGATGAATGATCAGGGTCTGTATGGCCATGGTCAGCTCGCGACCGTGTTGCGAGCCCAATTCTGCAACCCAAAAATTGAGAGCCTGACGAAGACCGATGGATTGACCTATCGGGTGCGTGAGATTTTAGAAGGAGCATTCAAATGAATCCAGTAGATTCAGTTCCGGCAGTACCGCCAGAGCGCGAGAAGTTAACCAAGAAAGCAGTTACCGCTGATCATCCGACTTGGTGCCCAGCGTGCGGAGATTTTGCCGTCTTGGCCTCATTTTATAAGGTGCTGGAGAAGCGGCAGTTGCCCCACGAGAATATTGTTACGCTTGCGGGTATCGGCTGCTCCTCTCGCTTTCCCTATTTCGTCAATTCGCACGGCGCACATTTCATCCATGGACGGGCAGTTCCGTTGGCATCCGCCATCAGTCTGGCCCGTCCCGATCTGCATGTTTTCCTTTTCGGCGGTGACGGTGACGGTTTCTCGATTGGCGGCAATCATCTTGATCATGGCGCCCGGAAGAACATCCGGCTGACATACGTGATTATGGATAACTTCGTTTACGGCCTGACCAAGAAGCAGACCTCTCCAACTTCGCCGATTGGCTATCGATCCAAGACCGACCCCACCGGAGCGATCGATCATCCGGTCAATCCGATCAAAAAACTAATTGCGGCGGGTGCCACCTTCGTCGCGCGCACGCATGCTGCACAAGTAAATCATATGATCCAAGTGATCGAGCGGGCGATGGATCACGATGGATTTTCGGTGATCGAGTGCCTGTCAGAATGCATCGAATTTTATCCGGGCGCTTTCGATGCCGGCAACCCGCGGAAAGGGGGCGAGTTCAAGTTGATCGACGAGAAGAAATGGGACGATTCGCCCGAGGACGAGGCACGTCACGATGTCACTGACGAGATCGCCGCTTACCGATTGGCGGACGCGCCGTTTCCAGGTTATTTCGGCGTTTTTTACGAAATTGATCGTCCGACCAAGAATGCTCTCGAGCAAAAATGGATCGAGGCCAGCCGAGCAAAGACTGGCAATGCGACTGATCTGGAAATTCTGCAAAAGACCTTCGATCGGATGAAGTAGAGTACGCTTCATCTTCTCCCGGACATCGAGAGCCGCGGCCATGAAACATCGTGAGTTTCGCAGCTAGAAGCTGCGGCTACTCTACTTTTCAAATAACGAATCTTCGATTCGTAAATCGCAGGTGATCAGACCGGGCGCGGGAGGTTCACACGGTTTGCCTCGTGCGAAAAGCGGTTGATCCGTTTCGGTAAACCGGTTTTGATCCTTGGGAAGGATGAACTGTGCCCTCACTTTTTCTGTGTCGCGATTGAAAATGGTGACAATTAAAGGAGTTTGGATCGGTAGCTGCGGGTGCAAGGCCGGATAAAGCGCAGAACCGCGGAACCGCAAGCCGACGATCAATTCTCGTGCTGAAAGGGAGCGAAAAGGTAGTTCGCGGCCATTCACAAAGACTTGGTGTTCCCGATAAAATTGAGCGTTCGCGGAAAATTCCAGGAGAGTTATCGAGGTATCGACGAACCGGCTCGTGGTTTGGCCTTCGACCGGAGTATCCGCCAACAGCGGCCACGCCTCTAGACCCTTGCGGACGGCCAATCCTTCCCATTGAAGAACTGCCGGAAAGCGCCACTCCCATATCTCTCGGAATAGTGCAGGATCAAATGCGAAGCCAAATTGGGCCAACTCGGTGAGCACATCGGTCAAGTCGTTCCAGAGCGTGGTTGGCAAGAAGAACCGATCATGCAGCTCCTGCCCCCACTGCTTCAGGGCCGATCGATATGGCTGCTTGAGCAAATAGACAATAGTCGCGCGAAACAGCAATCCGACTGCGGTTGCCCACTTTACTTCCGGTAGACTTTCGATCGCCCGAAATTCGAGTAGACCCCAGAATCCAAGTGGAGCCGCCCAGAATTTATCGACGCTGATTTCGCTTCGATGAGGATTCCCGCTCGGATCCGTGTGGAGGTGGCGCAGGATCTCGTGAATGCTTTGCCGTTGATCGCCGGGGGGCAAGGATTCGAGCTGACGGTAGGCAAGCTCAAGGTCCAGTAGATTGTGTCCGCATTCGTCGGGTCGTGGGGCTTGAGCAGAACCGCCGACGTAGATCCCAGTAAAGAGGTAAGAGAGAGCGGGATGATGCTGCCAATAGCGACCAATGGAAGCTATCCAACCTGGGCGGGTGAACAAAGGGTTGCGCTCCACCGACGGTCCGCCAAAGAGCAAGTGGTTGCCGCCACCCGTACCCACTGTCAGACCGTCTTCCTTAAAGCTGCGCAAACCGAATCGCCGTCCGATCGATCCGAGACACTCCAGCCACGATTTGTAAGTCTTCCAATCAGTGCAGGGGGGAAGATTGACTTCCAGAACCCCAGGGTCGGCAGTAAAGGAGATTTTTGACCAATCCGAAGGTAAGTCGACCGGCACATAACTTTGCCAATGAACGGCATTAGGGTGTTCGGTTGCACGGTAAATCGTTCGGATCAATGACTCGAATTTAGCAGTAAGGAGAGGGGGAAGAAACCAGTCGAGATGCGTCGACTGCACCTCGATCACCATTGCTCGTTTGGTCAGATTATCCGGTAACAAATGCAGCGGTAGCCTTAACCCCGCCGGCCCGCTGGCTGCAGTGAGCTCAAATTTGCGTAGGTTCCAACGCTCGCTTTTCCATTTTCCTTCAGCGAAATCCAATGGGAGCACCCAGACCTGCTTTTTGGGCTCACCAGGATCGGTCGCTCGCATCCAGCGATCTTCGATCTGCAACTCCTCGACCAGCACGTCTCGCAGTTGCTTGAGGCCCTTTTCGTCCGGAGGCTTTATCTCCTGTTTGGTGAAGACCGGAAAAGGTTCGGGTGATCGCAAAACATTGAGGGCCCAACGAGGATCGACCTCTCCAGGATAAAGCTTTCCTGGGGTGTAGAGAATGATTGCTCCGGGCAGAACCGATTCGACCAGCGCGTTGGCGAATTGATAGGCGTACCCAATTTTGGTCGGTCCGACCGCCGCCACGTTCCACTCGGCGCCCTCTGGACGCTCCGGCACAAACGTTGGTTCGCCTCCCATCGTGAGGATGACGTTCTCTGTCGCTAGGGTTTTTTCGACATTATCTGCGAGGCGGTCGAGATCTTTTTCGACTACCAACTCAAGTTCGAGCTTGGCCTGAAAATCCGAGGGTACTTTTTCGTTTCCGAAATAGCTGCCTTCCACCGATGCGATGTCGGACATCAAAACCCCGGCAGCAGTAGGAATGAAGCGATGGTCACAAAATGTACCGTTCGTCGGATCGATGCCGACCCAACCGGCTCCTGGTAAAAAAACCTCAATCCAGGCATGAAGTGCGCTATCCGCTCGACGGTCCCTTACATCGATCTGAAACTCGCAGAGAAACCCGCCCACCAAGCGAACCGCCAAGCCCATCTTCCGTAAGATGGACGCCGCGAGCAGAGCGGTATCTCGGCAAGCGCCCGAGCGTAGTTCTAGGGTCCGCGACGGAGGGCGCGCTTCGCCGTCTTCCCGGACCTCATAGCTGATCTCAGAATGCAACGTCTGAGCCAAGTCGACCAAAGCGTCGACTGTGCTTCGTTTTCCATCGAGTCGCCAGATTTCATACGAATCGACTTCGTCGGCCGGAAGAATTTCGCGGTACGGTGCCAAAACTCTCGCTTCCGGTTGGGTGTACTGAAGCGGAAGCTCCACCGCGTACGGAGCCAATACAAAGTGGAATGGGTTCCTCGGCCAAAGCTCCACTTCAAGTTGGATCCTCAATTCCAAAGTGTTGGCCGGCTCAGTGAAAAAGCAATTGGCAATCAGGTTGTCGTATAGATCTCGCCGGTACTGCACATCGCTCGGGAGATTGGTCAGCGTTTGCAATCGATGAGTGACGATAGTTGGATCGGTTCGCGGGTAGAGACGGATCTTGTGCGGCGAGAAGCTTACCGGCTTCTCGTACGTGTATCTGATCCAGTTCTCTATTTGAACGCGCATGCGCCGACTTCAATCAGCTTGAAAATGTTTTTTCGTTTGGTTGGTTCGGTTTGGATCCGTTATCGGCGATGACGGCGATCTTGACGTTATCCTCGCCGGGTCGCGTAACCGTTTTACTTTTACGCGTACTTTCAGGGTCTGTCTGCCGCCGCCCTTGAAAGTCCCGCGAATGGGGGCAGCGTCTCGCGCATCTCGACCGAACGAAACAGCGATGTGTTGCTCGCCGCACCAGCGATTGTTCGTTGGATCCAGTGCGACCCAAGTCTGGCCGGGAATAAATACTTCCACCCACGCGTGGGTGGCAATTGATCCAACCAGTCGTTTACCGGATGCAGAACTGGGCGGGGCGGTTTCAATGTACCCACAGACATAACGAGAAGGAAGGCCGGCGGTGCGCAGAACGCTGAGCATCACATGAGCGAAATCTTGACAAACACCTCGGCGCTGCTTCCAGACAAAGGAAAGATCGGTGGAAAACTCTGTGGCACCCTTTTCGTATTCGAAAGAGTCCCAAATCGCTCTGGTCAGCTCTTCCAGACCTTTTCTGAGAATCATCCGTCCGCTCAGATAGCGTCGAGCCCATTGAGCCGACTCTCGACTGATTTTCACCATCTCGGTGGGCTGTAAATAATCGAATACGAATGGCAAAGCCGAGCCTAGTATTTGGCGCGCTTCTTGGACAGACAGTTCGAGGCTCTCGGTCGGTAACGGAGGCTCGGTTGTTGCCACCAGCGCTTCGCTCGAAATCTTCAGTCGCAAGTGTCTATACGGCAGCGAAATGAATGAGACCTGATTCCCAAAATAGTCCTCGTAGTTGGAGACTTGCACGCTCGGCTCTATCAACAGGGCGTGTTGTTTTACTATCTGATCGCGACGACTTTGAGGAGTGAGCCGCAATTCGAGATATGCTTCCGCGACCGGCGCTGGGTAATGGTAATCGGTCAGGTGAGAAACGCGGAAGAGCATGCTATCGGAGGCACTGATATGCCACGTCAAAGGCGGAAAGCAAATGGCGCGGCATAGCCCGAATACCGGACGCGCAATACGGGAACAGAGAATACCGGGGACGGAATGCCAGGACTTTCTGTTAGCGATCGTAAACGGCAGTCCGGAAGTCTGGCCCGCTTTTGGCGCCTCCATCACTTCCGATACGCAGCGCGCATCAAACCGATGCAAGCATCGCTCAGCCAACCTGGGCTGATTCCAGGGACCTTCTCACCGGACGCAGTACACGCTTTGGATTTGGCGGCGATTCGACTGGATTAAGGCCTCCGGTCGCTGCTAGCCAATCCGCTATGTACCCGACCTGGTCTTCGACCGAGCGCTCGGTGACATCGATTACCAGTTTCGGAATAACCGAGCTTTCGATTAGCTTCTCTATGGTCTGCTGGTCCCGGATGAAAATCGTCAGATCATCGTATTGCGATGGGTTACTGGAGATCTTGAGGCGCTGTCTGCGAGCTTCCGCAAAAGAATCCGGGTGGCGCCAGCAAAATATCAATCGAAATCCGAGAGCTGCCAAGCGCGACTCCAACCATCCGAACTTATATCGTACACCCCGGTAAGTTGCCTGCCACATCTGAGTTGAAATGTGGAAACGATCAATGATCCAAGAGTAATAGCGGTAAAGCTCAAATAAGCTTAACCAGATTCGATAGGCCTCCATCGCTTGCATTTCATATTTTGCTTCGAAATCGATGAGGCTGGAACCGTATGGATTCTTAACAAACCCATTCCACTCTGCCGAAATAATGGGTGAGTGGTATCGATATTTCCTAACACCCACGATGCGAGGGTTCTCGTTCAAGGCCAAGGCCAAGTCTGTCTTGCCACTGAGACGTGTGCCTTCGAGAATTAACTTTGGACAAAGCTTTGTCACCATCGGGCTCATGATTAACGAACTTCAGATTCTTAATGTTAATAAATGCTGTGCGGGAAATTATTTCTTTGGACATCAACAGCTCTTCGAGTTTTTGGCCAATAAGTCCCTAAACCGCACTCGAACCATTGTGCATTTCTGATAAAACGTATTACGAATAGGCATTAGCTCCATAGTTCTGAAGAGCGAAACTGCGGTGTTCTTTTTGACTAGCTTTAAATTGCACTTCGGGTGGTGTGAGAATTGCCCATGTTGGTAGGGCGAAAGACCGACTACGCAAAAGCTCCGGCGCGCCCTGGCTGTAACGCAGTGCATGTCTCAGGGGGTTGGCCGTCACGAAGCGTTTCGCGTGTTTTGCCCTACCACATAAAAAAACTCTGCGGAGGTGATACCCCGCAGAGTCTTATCGAATTAGAGAGCTAAGCCCTCAATTTTGTGCGGTTAACTGATCTGCAAGGCCTTCAATGTCCGATCGTCAATCCGGCCAGTGATGGACAGCTTGTCGACGGATTGGAACCAACCAATCGCTCTTTCGGTTTGTGGGCCAATCAAGCCATCGATCGGACCGTGATAGTAACCGAGTTTCGCAAGCTCCTTCTGCACGGCAACAATAGTCTCCTGAGAAGGCATCACGTCGGCTTGTGCGTATTGCCCATCGGAATAGTCGCCGTTATCGTAGTCATAATAGCCGTAGTACGGATAATCATACGAATAGGGATCTCCGTACCCAAAGGAATCTCCAAAAAAGAAATCTCCATCGTGCCGGAAATGATCTCGGCCCCGGAAATGATCTCCGTGCGCAAAGTGCGCTCCTTGATGTTCTACGAAGCTATGGCCGGCAAAACTATGCCCGGCAAACCCATGGCTACCGCCTCCACCGAAATGGCTACCGCCTCCACCGAAATGGCCGCCGCCTCCACCATGGCCGCCGCCTCCTCCACCATGGCCACCGCCGCCTCCACCGCCTCCTCCACCATGTGCGAACGCGGCGGTTGGCGCGAGCGCCAGGATGCCGGCCAGAACCAGACCGGCGAGTGAACCCTTAATTAATCTCATAAACAACCTTTCTGAAGGGATTGTCATCCCTGTCACCCGACCGCGATAATCGAGTATTTCGATCGCATATCAGGCCAGCTGATGGGTTTAGCAGCCGGTGAGGGAGGGCGTGCCGCTCCGCGAACGCCGAGCGACGCCCTGCTAGGACTAAAGGCTGCTAAACGGGAGTTTGCGTATCCGATAGGAAAAATCCCTGGCTCTGGACCGGCTGCTCTGGGTGGACACTCACCGCGGATAGCTCGCTACGGATCGAATTGGCAAATTGATAGAACTGGCCGGCTAGCCCGCCAAGTTCGCCGCTGGGAAGCGCCCAAGAAAACATCCGCTGAATTCGCAGACCGGGAATTTTAATTTGTCGTACCAATCCCATGGCAATTTCCTGTTGGATTTCCCAACAGGAAAAGAAGCCGACGCCGAGGCCGGCAATGACGAGCGATTTGATGGCTTCACTGCTTCCGAGTTCAAAACGCTGATCCAACTTCTTCGGGTTCACTCCGCCCTCCTTCAATACGCTTTCAACCACAGTTCGCGTACCTGCTCCAGACTCGCGCCAAAGTAGCGGCAAAGCTTCAAGGTCTCGAACCGACTTCATTCCTTCAATCGCGCGACGGAGCTTTGGATCAGAAATTCGAGCGGCACAAACCGGAACGATTTCATCAGGCATGAACTGCTCAAGGCGCACACCCGGACTCCGCTGATGGCCCTCAACCAGGCCGAGTCCAACCCTCTGTTGTCGAAGATGCTCCAGCACTTCTTCCGTATTTCCCACGATCAGGTGAAGAGCGGCTGCCGGGTGGTAATGATGGAAGCGAATGAAAATCCTGGGTACAAAATATCTCGCCAGAGTTGTGCTGGCTGCGAGAGTCACAATTCCAGTTACTTCACGCGTCTGATCCAACTCTCGCAAAATCTGTTCGAGCTCAGCAAAGACATCTTGCAGTCGTTCTCGGAGATGGGCTCCTCTTGGGGTCAACGACACGCCTTGGGCCGAGCGAATGAACAGGGTTGTTTCCAGGTCGGCCTCCAACCTGCGGATCTGTCCGGTAACGGCCGGTTGGGATAGATGAAGCCGGCGAGCCGCTTCCGAGATTTGGCCCGCTTCAGCAACGACCAAGAAGGTCTGTAACAAAGCCGGAGGTATACGGTTAAGGTCCATTATATGAGTCGTAAGTAATTGAGTATAAACATTTTAGTGCACAGTGTGACAAAAAGAGTGACGCGGTAAGCGGTTTGTGCGCAACATAAGCAAGTACATGGCAAGCATCTACAGACGACCGGAAACCAATTACATTTGGATCACCTACAAGGGCGAAGACGGCAAGCGAAAGCGGGTCAATACCGGCTACCGTTGGGACAATAACATAGAACGCTTCCAAGCCGAGAAGCTCGCAAAAGCGAAGACATTCGAAGAGCTGAAAAACAAGCCGATCAAAGAGCGCGGCGGTTGGGACTGGATTCCGGAATTTATCGAGGCGCGGTGGGGTCAGAAGAAAAACGGAACCCTAAACTTGCGTAAGAAATACTATTTCACGTTCCGGAAATTCGTCGATGAAAAGGGAATCGCGATTCCCGGCGCGGTACGCCGGGAACACGCCTCGATGTTTCTGGAATGGAGAAAGCAGCAGGGAGCCGGACGAAACACGGCGATAGCCGAAATAAAGGTAATGGGAACGATTCTAGAAGAGGCGGTAGCACGCGGTTTTATGACTGCTAATCCATTCCGCAAACTCGGCTTTAAGCAAGAGGAACAAAAGCGCAAGGTGCCATGGACTCCTCAACAAGTCGAGGTGGCGCTCGCGGCGGCGGAAGAGGTCGAGCGGTTCGGATGGTTGCACGTTGCTCTTTTGCTCGGTCGCTACCAAGCCATCCGGCTTAATCAATGCCAAGTTCCGATTGTCGATGTAGATTTACGCAGCCGGATTATTCACTATCCAGACTGGCTCGTTAAAGGCGGTAAAGGGTACTCGCAACCAATAGACCCGGAATTTTATCCGATCCTTTGCGATATGGTCGAACACCGTCGCAAGCTCGGTAAGTCTACCTTGTGCGATCTGCCGCTGTGCTCAAGCGTTTTGATCCGGCGTTTTCTTGATGGTCTGTCGGAGCGTGACGGCGACGGCGGCTTTAAGCTTCTTTGCCACCACGGCTTGCGTGCAACGTGGATAACGCAAGCCGCGTTGGCTGGCATCCCTGAGACGCTCGCCAAGCGGTTTGTGAACCACGCATCGAGTGAAGTACATGCGATCTATCAGCGGATCACCGCAGACGATCTAATGCCGATGCTGGATGCGCTTGTGTTGGCGAGGAACAAGCAAGCGGCGTTACTGCTTGAGTAAAAGCTGAAGTTATTCACAGCCTCACATATCGCATTGCTTCGTGATGCGAACTATTCCCGACCATAATGATGACATTCAATCGCACTTTTCGGAGTGTAGATGACATGTCTTCATCGTAGACTCCCCGGAAATATGGAACTTACGCAAGCTAATGAGTTCATGTCATCATTCTAGATTCTTTCGAAATCGAATTTCAAGCACTTACGCAGACTCGTTTTGAGATTTTGTCCTAAATCTGTACGAATCTCCTCGTTTATGCTCCTTCTAGGCAAACAAGTCTCGCGACGCAAGAAAATCGAGCGATACAAAGTCAGGACAAAGTTTCAAATCCAAGATTTTCGGCATAGCTGATGCTTTTCGCCGCATTCCACTTGCGACACGCTCACGTCACGCGGTGAATAACCTGCGGTGTTTACGTTCGCCCACGTCACGCGAAAAGTTCGGGACTTTCCGGGTTCGACGGAAAAAGAACCTATGATATTTTTCGCGCTAACAAGGGTTTTAAAGGGGACCGAGGTTTCGGTCCACTCGGCTCGATCTTCCCACAGAACGGACTTCATCGAAGCCGCGCAAGCTTGCTAGCCAGTTCGTTCACCTTAGTTTTGCCCTGGGTGGCTCGCTGCCGCAGCCAAGCTTTCAGGTGTCCCGGCGTCGAACGGTTGCCGAACTCAAACTGGTAGCCTTCCTCACGCCACCGAGCCACCGTCCACCGGCTCACGCGCAAAGCCTGCGCCAGTTCTTTGGCGTTCACAACGACATCGTCCGCAAATGACTGAGTGATCATGCGGATCGGGGAATTGTCACCCGAGCGCCTTTCATGTCGGTCCATGTCGCCAGTTGACTCGGCGTGCAAAAGCATATGCAACTTCTTACAGAGTCAGAGATGGCGGCGAGGCTATCGGTCACGCCGAGAACATTACGGAACTGGAGATCTCAGCGGCTCGTTCCCTTCATTAAGGTCCGAAAGGTGATCCTTTTCGATCCGGCGAAGGTTATCGCTGCACTCGAGAAATTCGAACGCGG
>JBEEIB010000046.1:0-4105 GCA_041167675.1 Verrucomicrobiota bacterium | reverse complement strand
CGTGTTAATTCCTTTTGTTGGTGCGGTCCTGCTAGTTTCTTCGCTTCAGCTTTTGCGTCGTAGAAGCTGTTAGTGTTCTGCGCCTCGGCGCACAACCTGGAACCCCTTCCAATAAATCTTCACCAAGCCGGCAATACCACTGACAGGCTCGGAGCATCAAACACGCTGTACGGGCACGTGCACCCATAGCCATGGTTCGTGCTGGTGTTGCCTGACCGGCTTAATGCTGTCGGCCGGAGTTCCTTTCGTAATCGCTCGGCACTTTTGTTAGATCGGTCTGAGTACACCGCTAATTCCTAGAAATGAGCCAATAAGTGTTTTCGCTATTCCAGAAGAAAATCTCGCTGCAAAGATTCTTTGAACTCGCCAGCAAACTCGTTTTAGACCAGTCTGCCGACTTCTTTCGCTACCTTAGGAGTCTAACGCGTGAATCACAGCCTTTGACTTCGAGTCAGGAACTAGACTGTTTTTTTGAAATAATAATCTGGGAATTCTTCGTGTTTGATCAGGCGCTCATGAAAATCCCAGACCTTGATTATTTCATTATTAGCGATCGGCTACGAGATTACGCATGGTGGGTGTTCTTCGATCGCGAAAGATACGAGGAATTACGGCGGCGCAGTAATGAACGGCTCCACGAGTACCACAGCTTCGACGAGCTGTTCATTCCTTTATCCCGGCCTGGATTTTCGCACTCAACCATCTATCGTTGCGCCGAGTATGTCGGTGCTCAGTTTGGGTATTTAAAGTACGGTCCAGAATCCAAGATTTTGATGGCCGCGCTTTTCCAACATTTGCTGAAGACTATCGACAGCAACGTTTATCAAGCCCTCGTTCGGAAAACCGACCTGGGATTGGCTAAGAAAGTTTCCTAGTTGCCGAAAGGTTCGGTACCTACTTGATGGTCGAGACATCGGGTAGGCGTTCTCTCTTTTTCTGGCACTGATAATTTTCCGGCCGACCACAGAAATCGGGGGGGTTGTGGGGCAAATGCGAGCGATTTCGAGGTCAACGGATCCCAATTAACCCTCCTCGTCCCGCTCCATGGTCGCGTAGTCGGAAAATGGACCTGTACGTTGTGCCTGGACGGGCGTTTGCGGAAGCCGTATTCGCACGTGACGAACTCAACGGCTGCTAGGATTTTCCTTCAGGCGCCCATCGAACACTAAGCTTTCAAGGCGAAGTAGCAGCAGAGCAAGGATGCATCCAAACGGGCTCTCGTTTGGTAGCACAATCGGGGCCCGTTCTCTTTTCCCGGTTAATCATGATGAGGATCGGACCAAACAAACGCGCGTACGGTCAACGTGGAGCGTCCAGAAAGGCAAAGCGGCTATCCAGTCCGAATTGAATAGCCGCTTGCTGTGATCAGTAGCATGATCAAGGACTGATCGGCCTTGTTCCCAATTGTCGCCGGGATTCGCGAGTGAGCACCATGCCTGGTGGGAAAGTGTAAGTAAGGAGCCGCCTCGAGAAGTAACGAGCTTCCGGAGGCGGCTTCTATTCCTCTAGCCCCACTGTAGATCGGTCAGGGCAATGTCCGTCTGTCTACTGCCGCCGACAGCAGGCGGTTTTTATGTGACGCGATACACAAACAGGTGCATCTCGTTGTGAACACTAATCTTTTAAAAGTTTAACTGGTTGCGTTCCCATTCAGCTATTACCTGTTCGCATATCCGCAGTACATCAGCCTTCGACACTTTTCCCTTAGTCGTTGAGATCTTCGGAATCTTCGGGGCGAATGCTCTCGACGGTGCGCCATGCATGATCGGCATTCCGCGAACCATGCTAGCGACGTCTTTGGCTAAAAGCCGTGACATCTGAGTTTTCGTTAATTTTCTAGCCATGTTATTAAGAGTTATGTTTTAGCCACTCGCGGATGGCGACAAGTTGCTCGACAGATAATTGAGTTTTCTCGACAAGTGCGGATTGGCTCTCGAACTCTCGCTGTTGAGCTCCTGCGAGCACGAGCTCGGCGTTAATGCGATCGGCATCGCGTTGACTCTGGTCGAAGAACGCGACTCGAGCAGCGATCTCATCCCCGGTGGGAGGACGTTGGATTGTTATGTTTTGGCGCATAAGGGTAGCTTGCAAGATTAAGAACTAAACTGCGGCTGAATCCGAGCTCACAACTGCTCCACCGCGGAGCATATTGAAGTCCGCCAAAATCGAAACAGTGATTTGTGTCACATATTGCGTGGCGTACGTGTATTTATCGCTGGTAATCTGGATAGAGTTCCCAAACAACCCGACAACCGCTTCATCAGCCTTGATCAGGATAGCACGATTGGAATCCGAAAGTTGATTCGTCACGATTGATGGATACGGACCCACCTTGCTTGTCTTATGGTCATACAGAAATTCCGGAAACGTACTCACGACCGGGATCTGAGCCCACTTGGAACGCGTGAGAGGAAAGATAATCCATTGGCGATTCTCTTCCCCGAAATTTGCAAAGTCCAGATTGTAGGCAGCTTGACACAGCTTGGCAAAGGTGGTCGCGCCGCCAAAGGTGATCGGAGCGCACAATAAACCGGGATCAACATTGGTTCCAGTGTTGGCGCTCATGTCAGTCAAGCCAGTAGCTTGGCCAACTCCGTTTCCGGAGATACACATCTTGTCCACCAGTTTTGACACGGTAATGATCAGCATGTCCTTAAGGTAGGCGTCAATGGCTGGGTCTTTTGCTTGTGCCAGGAGCTGATTGCTTACGAGTAACTTTGCATGATAGTCATTTGCGGATAGCGTGAACTGCTCGAATGCGATACTACCAATCGACACGTCAGTCGTTTCTCCCGAGCCGGCAACGCCTGGAATGGAAACTCTTGGTATTGATAAATTGGATCCAGAAAGGGAAGGAAGAATCACGGCGCCTGCGCCTAGAATGGCCGATTTATTACGCAAAGCAGGGACAATAAAATCGACCACCTCGTTTTCAATCAGGTACCCCCTGTACTGTTTCCGCTTTGCGCTGAAAGATCTCGCTTACTGGCTAGTGCGGCTAGTGGCACCAAGCACCCATTCACTTCGTAATTCTTGTTTTCGTCTGCGAGTCGGTTGCTGATCTGGCGTTCCCAACTATCCGTACGAAGATCGCCTCTCATAACCTCCCCTACCGAGTAAGCTTGACGGGAGAGCTCTTGAATCGCTGCAGAGCTGCCGCTTGCTATGGCAAACGATCCAGAGCGTATAGGGTTGTTGGTGTGGGGGCTTATAGGGTGATATCCGGCATACTATTTTTTCTTTTGCGTGAGAGGCTTGGCGGGGGTTTGGAATGGATTGAATCTGTACAGCCGAACCGAGCGGGTCCCGATCATGAGAGTTGCGTCGGAAGAAACCCTTTTGCTTATCGTCCGAAAATCCATGCCTGTTATTTTCGACAGGGTGTTGCGCGTGCAAAAAACTTTATCCATTTTCAATAATTACCCACACTATAAGCATCGCTTGTTTTTGTGCGTATACCCATGCATGCGTTATCAACTCTGTCCGTTTACGTACATCGGTAGGTGTTCCGAAATATTCCTAACAAACAGTTCGGTGTTACCACTCTCGAGGATCTGAACAGCCAGTCGTCGTCGTACTATTCAGCCGCAGGCTCGTCTAACTCTCGCAACCGGCGCAGTAATTCGCTCGTTTCTCCCGCAGCATACTTTAGAACGACGGCAACTTTCAGCTGAAGCCGGGGTAACGAATCCAGTAGAGCGGATGCAATCTCGACAGTCCGGTAAGGCTCACTCATACAACTAGCCGCTTTCTCACTCGAGCCATGATGATCGGCGTTTGCGCGGGAATTGCTGCCGCAGCGCATTGAAGGCATGATCATTTGGGCATGGATTCATTGAATCGTACTTGGGCTTCTCAGGCGCCGGCGCAAACTTAGAATCCGGTTCAGGCTTCCCAGTACGCTTGGCCTCGGCCAGTTGTGCGTCGCGTTCAGCAACTTTCGCTCTGAGTGTCGCGTTTTCGCGTCTGAGATTTACGTTTGTCGCCTGTAAGGCTCGATTGTCGCTCATTCTGCCGTATTTCTCTTTACTAACTTCCGTCGATACCGAGCCGAGTTAATTTTCTGTCGCTCCCGGTGTTTGGCCGGATCTTTTGCTATGTAGGC
>JBEEIB010000045.1:0-2857 GCA_041167675.1 Verrucomicrobiota bacterium | reverse complement strand
GTTCCGGCAATGCGCCAGACAAGCGGCGCTAGCAATATCGTGATGGTTGGTTTGTAAAACGGCCCAAAAAATGGACCCATCGCGTTCCATCAACCTCCGCTACCGTCGCCGGAACCGTTAAGTCTTGGACAAGGATTTTATTAATCCGCAGATCTTGTTCACATCCTTCGGTGTGGCCGGATTATAAACGACCAAGCTCAGGTCAGGGCGTCCATCGATAGAAAACGCTGAGTATTCAACCGCGAGTACTCCCGCCACCGGATGTCGGAAATGCTTTGCGCCTCCGCCATGAGTGCGAACATCGTTTTCACGCCACATCATCTCAAATTCCGGATTTAACCGGCGGAGTTCATCGACCAACTCTTGAACATTTGCCGAGGCACCGGCTCGCGCTATGTCCGCGCGGAATGCCGCCACTGCAAACCGCGCGACGCTTTGCCAGTCCAGCTGCACGGCGCGGACCTGCGGATCAAAGAATATCCGGCGCAAGATATTGCGCTGCTCAAGGGCGAGTGCGTCCTAGGCAAAGAGCGCCGATGCGGCCCGATTCCACGCGACGAGATCGCAAGTGACGGTTTTCACAAAGGCTGGACTGAACTCCAATGCGTCCAGAACGCGCTGGATCCGCGGCGAAATACCTTCCTCCGCCTGATAGCGGACCTCCGGCGGATGCCCCAAGGCGATGAAGAAAAGATGCTCGCGCTCAACGTTGGTCAACATCAAAGCCCGAGCGATACGGTCCAGCACCTCAGCCGAGGGCGAACCGCCGCGTCCCTGTTCCAGCCAGGTGTACCAGGTTGCGCTGACATGAGCGCGTTGAGCTACTTAGAGACCGGGAAAAACCGGGGGCTACGCCGCCTTCGCATCGCATGTCTCCTGCATCCCTGGATACCAACGCGATAGCGTCGAGCGCCACTCCTCATTCAAAACGCGGGTCCGTACTTGCAGTAAAAGATGGGCGCCGCGGTCGGTCCAGCGCATCTGCTGTTTCTTCACCATGCGCTTGCTCACGACTTGATTGATGGCTGATTCAACGAAGGCTGTCGAGATGGTCTCTCCGTGCCGGTAACGATCGCCGTAGTTCGGAATGAATGTTCGATTGGCAGTGATGTAAGTCCCGAATTCTCGAACCGCTTTCAGCAATTTTCGTTGCTCCTGGCTATTCTCTTCGAGGTCCAGAGCGTATTCCAGATCTTCCACAATTTGTAACGCTTTGTGAACATTCCCATGCCAAAGATTCCATTTGAGGCGTTTAAGGTCTTTTTCTATTTCGGCGCTCAGATTCGGTTGGTCATCAGCCTCGATGCTCTTGGTTAGCTGACTCATCACCGTCAGCCTCATCGAAATGTGGAACCAGTCCAGAAGATGCTCGGCCTGCGGATTCAGGTACATTTGGAGATCGCGGACAGTGTCGCCGCCGTCCGATAAGAACGTGACCGCTTGGTTCATCTGCATTCCTTGAGATTTGAGCATCTCGAACAAACGACGTTTGGGCTTGGTGTCGTAGCGATTTACAAATCCGAAGCATTTCGAAGATTCGCCGTCCTGGGACATACTCTTACCCACGATCACCTCGAACCATCCTTCCGCTCGCGACTGCTGGTCTTTTGCATGGACATAACCGCCGTCTATTCCAACGATCAGCGGTGCGGCCGGATCCGGAAGCCGATCCCAGTCTCGCTGGCGGCCACCAATGAACATGTCCTGCTCTTCACCCAATTCGTCGTCTAACCGTTGGGCCGTTTGGCTTACCCGTTGCCTGATCGCTGTCGTGCTCAGCTCCTGGCCGATCGGAAGCACCTCCTGCAAGAGCTCGACTGTGAGCCCGTAAGAAACAAGAGCCGCAAACTTGGTCTCCAGATATAACAACTCTGGAGAACTGCGCTCCTGCAACAGCTCAGCTAACGGGCTGAAGCTTGTCCTCTCATCCGATTCGCACTGGCAATGATAAAACCGTGGACTCTCCAACCTCAACTTGCCAAAAGGCGTGCGAAAAACGATATGATGACGACCTTTACAAGAACGTTCATGGCCGCAATGGGAGCAGGTGCGCTGTTGGGCCATAAACTCTGCTGCCTGCTGCTCGACCACTGTTTGCTCTATCCCAAGCGAGAATCGATCGCGCTTCTGCCAGCGTCAGCCCGAGGGTCTCTGGTCGTAGGGTGCCGCGATCCAGGTGTGCCACTTCCTGGGAGACATTTAGTTGACCATCATCTGACTCAACCGTGATTTGGATTGTGATTTTCATCGCCGGCCTCCATTTACTCCCAGCGCCATCCTTCATCGCCTTGCGCATACTGCTTGAGTCGACGGTTGATCTTCCCTCGATTAAAACGATCAGGGTGGAACCGTTCGTACGTCTCCAGCCGATCAACTGCTTCTTCCAGAGCATCGACGTCCCCAAGAACATCTCGGATTGTCTCGTGACCTTGAGATTCAAGTACACGACCTACTGTCTCGGCGATCAGTTGGAGTTCATCCATGGGTGGATTCCAGCGGTGATCGTCCATCTTCTCTATGTAGGCTTCCGGCCCACCGCAATCTTCGGGCGGTGATGCACAAGCCCCGCTAACGCAAACCGGGTAGAGCTTCTTTTCGCGGACCGGCTCGATGCCTTCGAAGCGGATCTGATGCTGCCACAGATCGCCGAAATCATATTCGTAAAGAAAGCGCTCGTTAACGCGGAAATGGAATTGGGAAAGAAGCTCTTTCTTCGCGTCGGTCCTGAAGGTGGAGCCGCCGATCCGGCTCAGACCATACTCCTTGCCGCGAATCACGAAACGATGGAGGTGAAAGTCGCTCCAATCGAATGCGATCTGGAGCAGCTCGTGCAGCGTGGCGATGCTGCTGTCACTGC
>JBEEIB010000044.1:0-11723 GCA_041167675.1 Verrucomicrobiota bacterium | reverse complement strand
CTGACCGCGCCTATGCCCTCACCCATCACGAATCACCTCTCACGCTTTTTAGCGTTCGACGGCGCTACCGGCGTTCCCTGACGGCGTCGGCGTGCTGAAGCGCTTCAACAGAGACTCTTTTCGGCGTTGCCGAAACACATCAAGCCTGTGCTGTTGCTCGGTGGTGAGTATCGGATAAAGGGCCTCCAGAGCTTTATCAAACAATGTAATGTTTTCGATTTGCTGATTGCGCTGGATTGTCCTGATTCGCGTGATCACGTCGTGAACGGCTGCGCGTGCTTGGGTCTGTTGGGAAGGATCCAGTTTTAAATGTTTCGTCAGCTTTTGAACGGCGGTGTCCTCCCACTGCTGGGGCGGTTGTGCTCTTTGTTCGAATCGTTGGGAAAGCCCGGAGACTAGCGTCAAGGCAACTCCGCAAAGCGCTCCAATCAAAAAAAGAAGAATAAAAGAGATGGTCAGTTTCCAGCCGAATCCCATAGCACCTGCGCCACGTCATCTGCGGGATCCTGATCGTCCGTACCCAAAGAGGTAATGGCATTCAAATTAAGGCTCACAATTGCCGCAAAAATCACCAGCGCCGCTGAGACCGATAGGATCGACGCCCGTGCCGCGGTTCTTTCTCGGGATACTTCGAACTGGTGGCGGGTGGTAACTCGGTCGGCAAAACCCACCGGTAGCGTCGCGTTCACCGGAATTCGCGCACCTCTGGCCCGCTCAAAAAGTGGCTCCAAACCGTCATCTTTCATTTCTCAAGCCGTTTGACAATCGAAGAGAGTTTTTGCCTTCCGCGAAAGGCAATTACCTTTATTTTAGACGCAGACCAACCCGTTAAGTCACATATTTCCGCGACCGATTTTTCTTCCAGGTGGAGCCAATTAATTACCGCGCGCTCGTCTGGCTTGAGTCCTTCCATCAACCGATCAATTAGAGCGCGCGCCTCTTCGGGAGAACGCTCTGGTGGAAGAATCGCCGAGTTTTTCAAATTGTCGAGCATAGCCTCCTGTTCCACGGTGAAGTCGGACCACCGAAACTCCGGACGAATCCTTTGCTTGCGCAGATGGTCGATGCAGCTGTTGACTGCGATCCGCGATACCCAGTGTTCGAACGGCATGTCGGCCCTGAACTGATGCAGTTTCGAGAAGAGCTTTAGGAAGATTTCTTGGCAGAGATCTTCCTCCGCTTCGCGCCGGGGCAGGTGGTTCCGGACGATGCGGATGATATTCGGATACATTAGCTCCACGAGGCTTTTGGAAGCCGCTTCGTCAGAATTTCTAACTCGCTTGATTAAGCTTAGTATTTCGTCCTCGGCCATCAATTCCCGAGCAATGAGCCCGTTTTGCGATCACGTTCTGACCTCGGCTACGGAGTAGGTCGAGGATTTAACCCAATTCACCACGGATAAAACGGTGCTTTTGGAAGGTATTCGTTTCGGTTATTAGCAATGGAGTTTCAATAAAATGAGTTCATCAAAAGTTGGAGAATCAGCTAAGTCATTCCTTCAAGAATTCAGAGACTTTGCCATGAAGGGATCAGTCATCGACCTGGCGGTCGGCGTAGTCATCGGCGTGGCCTTCGGGAAAATTGTTAGTTCCCTTGTGAGTTATGTGGTCATGCCGCCGATCGGTCTTCTGCTTGGGCGGGTCGATTTTTCGAGCCTTTTCGTCAACCTATCCACTAAACCGGCTGCATCCCTTAAGGAGGCTACGGATAAAGGGTTACCGGTACTGGCTTATGGCGCGTTTTTGAACACCGTGATTGAGTTCCTGATAATCGCGCTGGTCCTGTTTGTTGTGATCCAGCAGGTGAGTCGTTACCGTAAACCCGCGCCTCCGAAAGGCCCTTCTGCGGAGGAAAAGCTGTTGACTGAAATTCGGGATCTGTTGAAAGCAGAGCGAAGCGGGCCCGTTGAACCGGAAAAGCCGGCGGCGTAACGCCTGAATTTGGTGGTCTTCGCGGCACGAAGGAATCGTCCCCGAATTTGGTGCACTACGACAACAGCGCCGTTATAACAAGGATCAAGAAGATCAGGAGAAAAAAGCTCCGGAATAGCCAGGGCGGACGGGTTGAAGGCCCGGAGTACCAAATGAGGACTGCTGGGATGGCGATGATTAGGGCAATGAGAAACCAGGAAATCATGAAATCACCAATGGTTGCATCCTTATGGGACGCTAGATGTGTGCCAAACCCGTAAGGACCGGCTCTTCCTTGGAGCAAATGGGATTGGTAATGCGATTTCCCAAACTGAGTTTGCAAGGAGATCGAATGGGCTTGCAAAGTGCATTTAACAATTAGCGATCGCTGGTCCAGATGCGGTTCGAATTCCTTGAAATCGATCGGTGCCGGCGCAGGCCGAGAAACTCCCGGCCTGCGCGTGGTTTCCTGGCTAACGGCAAAAGTGACTCCAAATCATGCCGCCCGCGGTCGTTTATTCGATCGCAAGCACAGCTGAATTTTGTCGAAATGGGAAAGAGCAGAGACGCAATTCCTGAATGCCACCGAAACTAAACGACGTTTGTTATGGCTTTTGGTTACGTAAAGCCGGTGGTTCACAGAACAAATCGAGACTTCTGTTTCTGCATCCAATCTTCTCAGGTGGATGCGATCACCTCGACTTAGCGAAATCGCGTTTTCTGGAATAAATTAGGTCCGATTTTGCTGTAACCTGCGATTTTTATGAAAAACGGTCTCCCAAGATCTTTCTACCTGGTCTTAATTTGTGTCGTTTGTAGCGCTCGACTCCTCACTGCACAGGTCCAGGACGGACGTGAGCTTGTTCGCGCAACGCTGCTCACCGATACGGCTACCGTTCAAGCCGGCCAGAAATTCCATATTGGCGTCTTGTATAAGATTGAACCCGATTGGCACATATATTGGAAATACGCTGGCGATTCGGGCATCCCGACCGAAATCCAGTGGCATCTGCCCCCCGGTTTTCAGGCAGGCCCGCTCCAATGGCCGTTGCCAGCCCGCGACAAGGAACCGGGCGATCTCGAAGTTTTCGCTTATGGCTCGGAGGTCTTGTTGTATAGCGAGGTAACGGCTCCGGCATCGTTGCCGGCTGGTCCGATTGCAATCAAAGCCGATTCGAAGTGGCTGGTTTGCAAGAGCTCGTGTGTACCCGGCGAAGCGAATCTCAGTCTCGAGCTTAATTCCGGTCAGACTGCCAGTGATTCATCGCTGTTTCAACGATACGCCGCCCAGGTACCGCAGGTATTCCCTGCGAAATACCAGCTGAGCATCGCCCGGCAGGCGCAGCAAGTTACAGTCAGTTTTTCCGGAACCGAGTCTTCGGCTTCGCTCGACTTTTACCCGGAGCCGCCGCCTGAGGTGGTCCTCGGGCACGGCAAACAATTAGGGAACACGGTCACCTTTTCGATCGACTCCGAGGGCAAAGCGTTGGACCGGCTCAGTGGGGTGGCGTTGATCAAGGATGGGTCGAAGGTCCAAGCATTTCAGGTACCGGGGCAAGAATTCAACCACTTGAAAGCGGCGGTTGGAGCAGATCGAGCGCAAACCCTCGACTTGACCGCCTTTTTGCAAGCGGTGGGATTCGCTCTTCTGGGCGGTTTGATTTTGAATGTGATGCCGTGTGTCTTGCCGGTGATTTCCTTAAAGATTTTCGGATTTGTCAGCGAAGCGGGTGATCGGCCCGACAAAGCGTTTCGACTCGCTCTGGCCTTTGCTGCGGGAATACTCGCCTGTTTTGGCCTATTGGCGGTCGGGGTGGTCCTTTTACGGGGTGCTGGCGCGAACGTTGGCTGGGGCTTCCAATTTCAGGATGAACGCTTCGTACTGGTTATCGCCTGTATCGTTTTTGCCTTCGCCCTGAATTTACTTGGTGTCTATGAAATCACCGTCTCTGCCGGTGCGACCGGCGGGCTCGCTCGCTTGGCTAGCGGTCAGGGCTACGCAAGCGCCTTTTTCCAGGGAGTGTTTGCAACCGTATTGGCTACTCCGTGTACCGCGCCATTTTTGGGTACGGCTTCGGCTTTTGCGTTCGCTCAACCTCCATTGATCACATTTTTGATTTTCTTCGCGGTAGGGATTGGAATGGCGGCGCCTTATCTCTTGCTCGCAGCTAATCCAAAGTGGCTGGGGTATTTGCCCAAACCGGGTGAGTGGATGGTGCGGGTCAAGCAAGTCCTGGGTTTTCTGCTGCTGGGTACGGTTCTTTGGTTAGCGTGGATTGTCGGACAGCTCAAAGGGGTCCAGGAGATGGTGGTTCTCGGTGCGCTCCTCCTCCTGATCGGGATCATCGCTTGGATCAAAGGTTCCTTTTGGAATCCGGTAGCTTCTGTTAGAGCGAAGTTGCTCTCGGCGGCGGCGATTGCTGGCCTAGTAATCCTGGCGTCAGCCAGTTATTCTTTTTTTACCGCTCCAAGCAAGCTCGGCTGGCAGAAGTTCAGCCAGGAATCACTCGACGCTGCATTGGACTCCGGACGTCCGGTGTTTGTCGATTTTACCGCCGATTGGTGCATCACCTGCAAAGCAAACGAACGCTTTGCCATCGATACGGCAATGGTCCGAAATGCTTTTGCGCAGCGGCAGGTGATCACCTTGCGCGCGGATTGGACCAATGGCGATCCGGCAATCACCGAAATATTGAAACGGCACGGTCGAGCGGGTGTACCAATGTATCTGGTCTACCCGGGCGGGAAAAATCGGGAGCCTGCGCTCTTGCCAGAATTGATTAGCGCGCAAAGTGTATTGGATGCTCTCAAGCGAGGTTAAACTTGACCGGACAATTTCTACCGACTCGTATCAGTTTAAGCTAATCCGTTAATAATTATGATTCGATCCCTATTGATTGCTTTTGCAGTGCTTGTTTCCAGTTGCGGCGTCACCTTGGCCGAAGTTCAGGTCGGGAAAGAGGCGCCTGATTTTGCTCTGACCGACACCAACGGAAAGAGTCACCATCTCTCCGATTACAAGGGCAAATATGTTGTGCTGGAGTGGTACCAACCGGATTGCCCGTTTGTCCGCAAACATTACAATTCTGGAAATATGCAGGCTCTCCAGAAGGAGTACGTCTCGAAAGGGGTCGTCTGGTTGAGCATTGATTCTTCTGCTGCCGGCCAGGAAGGAAACTATCCACCGGATCAACTAAACCAGATTGCCACAAAATCCGGATCTGCTCGCACGGCATTGCTGCTCGATCCGGAAGGCAAGGTAGGCCATCTTTATGGCGCCAAGACCACACCCGACATGTACATCATCAATCCGCAAGGGACCCTGGTGTACCAAGGAGCGATCGATGACAGACCAAGCGCCGACCTCGGAGATGTGAAGACGGCGAAGAATTACGTGAAGACCGCTTTGAATGCTGTGATGGCTGGTCAAACGGTGGCGACTAACTCTACGCGACCTTACGGCTGTAGCGTGAAGTACGCCCGGTGATGGCGATCGGACCGTGCGCGGATGATTTTGCCTGGCTCAATGAGGCTGTCGCTTTTTGGCAGGAATATGATTCTGCCTCCCGCACAGATTTAAGCTGTAGTGCCCATCGTATTAATGATGGGCTCTACCTTATCGATCCGATTCGGTTGGCACCGGAGGCCACGACGGCGCTGGTCGAGCGGGCGCTTCCTCGCGCAATTTTATTGACCAACGGAAACCACGGCCGAGCGGCAAAAGTATATGCGCGGCAGTGGAACATCCCGATCTTTGCGCCGCCTAATCTCGAACGCGAATTGGGGTTTACTCCCGACGGTGAACTGAAACCGGGCGGAGTCTACTGGGACCAACTCGAGATCTTTGAACTTTCCGGCGCATCGCTGGGTGAGGTGGCGATCTATCGGCGAGACCTAGAAACTCTGTCATTCGGAGACGCTTTTATCCACTTGCCCGGGTACGGTTTCACCTTGCTTCCACAGAGATACTGCTTGAACGTCAAGCAGTTAGAGACTGCCGTTCAGCAACTTCGAGATATTCCGGTTCGGCTTCTCACCTTCGCGCATGGGTATCCCGTGACCATGAAAGCGCAGGAAAGACTTCGCGAACTGCTCGGGGAATTAGTGTAGACCGAGTGCTACGCAGACCGAAACGGGTGCCATTTAAGCAACTGCGTGATTGACGCCCCGATGTTCCATCAATGGGCTTTCTTTGCACGTGGGGACCGATGTGCTAGTTTCCTGAATCTATTAGTGTATGCCAGAACAAGATCCAAGGTCCAGACAAGACAAGAACTCCCGAAATTTTGGCAACGACAATAACTTCAATTGGCGTGGTATTCTGCTTTTTGCTTTTGCCATTACGTTGCTCGGGGTGTTTTTCTTTTCTAGGAACGGAGGCTACGGAAACGTAGAGGATATTCCGTTCACCGAATTTCAACAATATCTAAACGAAGGTCGCATCAGCAAAGAGGAGCCGATGCAACTCGTTGTTACCGAAGGGAAGACAACGCAAATTTTGCGCGGTGCTTTCGACAAAGAGAGGAAGCCGGGCGCCGGCTCGACCTCTCCAGATCGATTTAAAACCACCGTCTTTTTAGAGTTTAATAAAGACCTCAAGTCGGAGCTCGAAAGCAAAGGTTACAAAGTCGATATCCGTGCTGACTCCGACGTGATGTTGACGGCGCTGCTCAACTTCGCGCCGATAGCGCTATTTTTCTTCCTGATCTATTTGCTGTTTCGCCAGCAAATCCGTAATGCGGGCAAGGGCGCTCTATCGTTCGGAAAGAGCAAGGCGCGGATGCTCGCTCGAGATCGAAATCGGGTGACGTTTAAGGATGTCGCCGGTGTCGAAGAAGCGAAAGAGGAAGTACAGGAAATTGTCGACTTTCTGAAGGATCCGAAAAAGTTCCAAAAACTTGGTGGACGTATCCCCAAGGGTGTTTTGATGGTCGGACCTCCCGGCACGGGTAAGACTCTGTTGGCGCGAGCGATTGCCGGTGAAGCGGATGTGCCATTTTTCAGCATCAGCGGATCGGACTTCGTCGAGATGTTTGTCGGCGTGGGCGCCTCGAGAGTGCGAGACATGTTCGAACAGGGAAAGAAATCTGCGCCCTGCATTATATTCATCGATGAGATTGACGCAGTTGGGCGTCATCGTGGGCACGGTTTGGGCGGTGGACACGACGAACGCGAGCAGACGCTCAACGCGCTGCTGGTAGAGATGGATGGATTCGATACTCAGGAAGGCGTGATCATTATCGCCGCTACGAATCGTCCGGACGTGCTCGATCCAGCTCTTCTGCGGCCCGGCCGATTCGATCGCCAGATCACGGTAAATCTGCCTGACGTCAAAGGACGTGAAGAGATTCTGCGGGTCCACGCAAAGCGGGTGAAATTGGCGGAAGGTGTCGATCTAGGCGTCGCTGCACGCGGCACGCCCGGCTACTCCGGTGCGGAGCTGGCCAACGTGATAAATGAAGCTGCCTTATTGGCGGCGCGCCGTGGCCTCAAGGCCATCACCATGGCGGAGCTGGAAGAATCCCGCGACAAAGTGCGATGGGGTAAGGAGCGTCGAAGTTTGGCCATCAGCGAAAAGGAAAAAGAGAACACAGCCTATCATGAGGCTGGTCACGCGTTGCTTTGTGAATTGCTTGACCACACCGATCCGGTCCACAAGGTCACGATCATACCGCGAGGACCTTCGCTTGGGTCGACGATGTACTTGCCAGCTGAGGAAAAGTACAACAACCGCAAGAACGAGCTGCTCGATCGATTGGTGGTGATCATGGGCGGACGTGTAGCCGAAGAAATGATTTTTGGCGACGTTACCAGTGGCGCATCCGGTGATATCCGGATGGCGACGGGGATAGCGCGAAAAATGGTTTGCGAGTGGGGAATGAGTGAACGCCTGGGCATGGTCGAATACGGCGAGCACGATGATTTCGTTTTCCTTGGCCGGGATATATCTCGTTCGCGCGCCTACAGCGAGGCGACTGCTCAAGAGATCGATCGCGAGGTTAAACGTTTGTGCGACGACGCTTATCAACGGGCGATGAAGGCGCTGACCCAGCGGAAAGATGTTTTGATCGGCATCGCCAAAGCGCTGCTGGAATACGAGACGTTGGATGGCGTCCAGGTGCGAGAGATCATTAACTACGGAAGACTGATTAATCCTCCACCTCCAATCCCGCCGGTCCGAGTCGAACCGCGGCCCGATGATCGGCCTGAACCGGAAGGTCTCGGAGGCTTAACCGAGGCGCCCGTCTAATCGAGTCGTTCCCAAATTTGTGTCGAACGCCGTGAGTTAGCACTCACGGCGTTTGTTTTTTGTTTTTGGCCGGGGAGGCGGCCCTTGCGCGTCCCGCCACCGGCCTCCTGCCGCCCGCAATAGGTCTCATGAGTCATATGAGCCTTATAGGACATATACGGGGTGCGCAAGCTGCTCTCGCTCAAGCTTTGGCGCGCCCTCGCGTTGAGTTCGGTTACATCAGAGTTTGGTCGCGCCATGGGCTTCCGCCTTCGCCAAGCCACGAAGCGACAAGTTGGGCGAAGTGGGCGCGCATCTCTACTGCCAATCTCTGTCCCTCATCTTTAGTTGACGCTCTCTTGGGGTCCGCTTAATTGCCGTCTCAGCTTTATGACCAAAATTGGAATTAACGGGTTCGGGCGGATTGGACGCTTGGTATTTCGCGCAATCGTTGAGCAAGGCCTACTAGGCAAGGAGGTTGACGTTGTCGCGGTGAACGACATAGTCCCCGCGGACAATCTCGCTTACCTGCTCAAATACGACTCCACCCAGGGACGATTTGCCGGGGAAGTGCGAAGTGAAAAATCGAGTCCGGAAGTACCGGACGACGACACGTTGGTGGTGGACGGTCATCCAATTCGTTGCCTTGCGGTGAAAGAGGGTCCTGCCGCCTTACCTTGGGGGAAGCTCGGTGTTGAGATCGTGATCGAATCGACCGGCCTATTTACCGAAGCCGACAAAGCACGGGGACATCTGAAGGCGGGCGCCAAGAAGGTGCTTATTTCTGCGCCAGCCAAAGGCGAGGACATCACCGTCTGTATGGGCGTGAATCACGAAAAGTACGACCCGAAACAACACCAAATTATTTCCAACGCGAGCTGTACCACAAACTGTTTGGCGCCAGTTGTCTATGTCTTGCTCAAAGAAGGATTCGGAGTCGAAGAAGGCTTAATGACGACGGTCCATAGCTACACCGCAACCCAAAAGACAGTCGATGGGCCTTCCCGCAAAGACTGGAAAGGAGGGCGGGCCGCAGCAATTAACCTCATTCCTTCGACCACGGGAGCGGCGAGAGCAGTTGGACTGGTTTGTCCTGAAGTAAAAGGCAAATTAACCGGTATGTCGTTCCGGGTACCAACACCTGCCGTGTCAGTGATCGATCTGACGGTGCGCACGGTGCGGGAAACGAGCTATAAAGAGATCTGCACGAAGATGAAGGAGGCCAGCCAGAGTTACCTTAAAGGTATTCTGGCCTATACGGATGACGAAGTGGTCTCGACCGATTTCCTCCATGACAGCCATTCTAGCATTTTCGACGCCGGATCGGGAATCGAACTAAACAGCCGTTTCTTTAAGCTGATCAGCTGGTACGATAATGAATGGGGCTATTCCCAGCGCTGTGTTGATCTTCTTAAACACATCCTTTAGAACCGCGTGCCCATGCCAAAGCTGTCGGTTCGTGATTTGGAGGTAAAGGGACGCAGGGTTTTAGTTCGTGTTGATTTTAATGTGCCGACCGAAGAGGTCGAGGGAGGGATCCGAATCACCGATGATACGCGGATCCGCGAGAGTTTACCAACGATCAAGCTTCTCCGCGAAAGAGGAGCTAAGGTTGTTTTACTTGCCCATTTCGGTCGGCCAAAAGGCAAACCCAACCCGAAATATTCGTTGCGCCCAGTAGCTCAGCGACTCGCTGAGCTGATTAGTGCCGAGGTCGAATTTTCTCCGGAGGTGATTGGCGACCAGGCGGAAAAGGCTACCCTTCAGTTGGCGGAGGGCGGCACGTTACTTATCGAGAATGTCCGGTTTTACGCTCAAGAAGAAGCAAATGATCCAGATTTTGCCCGGCAGTTAGCTCGGCTCGGCGATGTTTACGCAAACGATGCATTCGGCGCAGCTCACCGGGCTCACGCCAGCACCGAGGGCGTTGCGCACTACCTCTCTCCTGCTGCCATGGGTCTGTTAATGGAGAAAGAGCTGCGTTATCTCCAGGATGAGTTGGCTGATCCGGACAGACCATTCCTGGTAATTTTGGGAGGAGCCAAGGTTTCGGACAAAATTGGCGTGATCAAGGCGTTGATGGAAAAAGCCGACGTCTTCTTAATTGGAGGTGCGATGGCGTATACGTTTTATCGCGCGCTGGGCATTCCCACCGGAGTCAGCCGAGTGGAAGAGGACAAAGTACATCTAGCGGAGGAGCTGCTACAACTCGCCAAACAAAAAGGAATCAAGTTTTTGCTGCCGGTAGATAATATCGAGACGGATGAGTTCAAGGCCGGCGCCCATTCTCGCAACACAACCCTCTTGTCGAAGGAACGCGGGATTACCGACGGTTGGGAAGCGGTTGATATCGGATCTGAGACGATTCGCTTATATGAAACGGAGATCGGGAAAGCGAAGACGGTCCTTTGGAATGGACCGGTCGGAGTTTTTGAAATTCCTGATTTCGCAACTGGAACCAGAGCTTTGGCGGAAGCTCTAGCTCGCTCATCAGCAAAATCGATTATCGGGGGCGGAGATTCGGTTACCGCAGTTAAGCAGTTTGGGTTAGCCGATCGGATGACATTTATTTCCACTGGCGGCGGTGCGTCACTGGAGTTGTTGGAAGGTAAGACACTTCCGGGAGTGGCTGCTCTCACCGATACATGATCATGCGCAAGAAGATTTTGGCTGCCAACTGGAAAATGAACCTCACGCACGTCGAGGCCGAGTCTTACATGCACACTTTCTTGAGCGAGATCGGCGAGGTCGACGATGTCGAGATCGTGATAATTCCGCCATTCACGTCGATTCCAGTGTTGGCCCAGATTTCGGAAAAAGCGCCATTCATTCGAATCGGTGCGCAAAATATGTACTGGGAACGAAGCGGCGCCTACACCGGAGAGATCAGTGCAACAATGCTTCGGGTCTTATTTGTGAAGTACGTCGTGATTGGCCACAGTGAGCGACGGACGTTGTTTGGTGAGACGGATGAAACGGTAAACCGCAAGGTTCACGCGGCTCTGGAAGCCGGGTTACGACCCATTGTCTGTGTCGGGGAGTCAGCTAGCCAGCGCGACAATGACGAAGTAGAGACGGTGTTAAAGAAACAGCTCGAATTAGGGCTGAAAGACCTCTCGACCAAGGATGCTGCAGAGACCGTAATCGCATATGAGCCGGTCTGGGCGATCGGAACGGGTCGTACCGCGACGCCGGTTCAGGCAGAAGATGCGCATCGTTTTATTCGTTCAGTTCTGGCCAAAATGTTCGGCCCAGGAGTCTCGGAACGTGTCCGAATTCAATATGGCGGAAGTGTTAAGCCGGAGAACACGCAAGAATTGATGCGCCAGTCTGATATTGATGGAGCACTTATCGGAGGAGCGAGTCTGGATCCGCACAGTTTCGCCAAAATCATCCGGCACGCTGAAGCGGTATTACATTAGATTGGACTCACAACGGCGTCTCCGGCGGCTGCCCATGCGCGTCAACCTAAGGAGCAGAAAAGCCAGTCCCGCAAGGAAGGGAACATAGTTCGGTACAAGGGCGAAAACCTCGGCGCTTTTGGTTGGTGCGCCCTTTGGCTAAGCTTCCCCATGCGCCGGGTT
>JBEEIB010000043.1:0-4037 GCA_041167675.1 Verrucomicrobiota bacterium | reverse complement strand
GGCCGTCGCCTGGTTCTTCAAAGCATCAAGCACTTCGCCGACGGCTTTCGTTCTGCCGTGGTAGAGAGCTGCATGTTCGAAATCGAAGAAATTCAACCCCCGAAATGGGTTAGATTCCAAATAACGGACCTTTCGCAGCGCTTTCTTCAAGCCATTTTCCCGATCCAACTGCCGTGCTAGGAAATCGCGAAAATGCTCTCGAAACAAATTTTCGAACTCTTCCAGATCTTGATAGTCATGGCAGCATTCGCGAAACTCTGTTTCACCATTCTTTTCCCATGCCGCGCAAAACTCCTGCACCGCATCCCATTGCCGGCACAAGTCTTCCCGTTTTTCTTTCGGTTCGAGTCGTGCAGCGGGAGTCGCTCGGTTCCGGTAAACGTGCAACCCCGGAAACCCAGGAGTTCGCTTCGACTGATCCAATACCCAGGCAATTTCGTATTCAGTTCCGGACCTCGGTCGACTGCCATCCGGCATGACACACTTCTGGACCAATGCGGGTCCAAGCCGGGACCAGAGAATACAAATGACAAGGTCATATTGGCCCGTGTTCGGAATCTGTTCCAGGAAGTCGTCTCCCTCCAACTCCGGATACTCCCAAAAGCATGGACACAAAACGAGGGTCGTTTCGTCGCCGAAATCTTCACGCTCAACGCTATTTTTGTCCTCCTCCTTCGAACCTCGTAATGGATTGGAATAGGAGACGTTTATCGGGAGATTAAACTCCGCGGCAACCGAACGAATCAATTGTTCCGCTACAGCACGTTCCTTTTGTACGTCTGCGGGGGAAGAAACGAATATGTCGATCGTTCTCATGTCGACGGGAGTGCCTCGATTCGCTTCAGCTCGCATAGAACAGGAATCCCTCCGAATTTGTGTTTTAAGCGGCTAGAATGTCGCAAGAATAATTTACCAGCTTCCGGGAGGACAAAGCGATAGCCTTGCACTCTCTAATATGCCGGCCCGTATGGATGGTCTGGATATTGTATTCGGCTCTGATACCTATAGCCGATTGCGAGCAAACCTGGGAGCCGGAGGAAGATATTTTATCGCGGCAAGAGTATACGTTGGAGGAGTTGCTGACCGAAACGCTGCAACCTAAGTTAATAACTTATTGTTAGCGCTAACGGGCTTCGAATCCGTGGTTCGCTAGGGCGTGCGTCCCCGTGGCACTGGCCGGTCGCTTCACTCAGGCTAAACCGTGCCCTCTTGGGCGGCACCCAGGGGCGGAGTGTTTCCCTTTTTAGCGGCGGCGAGGGCCTTAATCCGTTGCTCCTTCATAAAGCGCCTTTTCCGGTGCCTCAAGTTTACACGACCTTTGTAAGCTCCCATAATGTTTGTGAACCTAATCCGATTTCTGAAAACCGCCCAGAGGCGATTTTAGCTCGAGACGCTGTTAACTTCGACTCAATTGAAAAGGGTCGGCTCAAACATCTTGATCCCCCAAAATGTAGTCTGCAATGTTTGATTAGAGTCACGCCATAACAAGCGACAGCTCTCGAAGATGGGGTCGGTAAAGGTCCCGTCTAAATACTCCACACATGCGAAAATTATGTGTTGCTGGTTTAAATCTGACCCTATTACAGACATTCCCTTCGTCAATTCTTTAACTATGTTAGTTGCTCGGCGCTTCGCCTCTTCTCATCTACTTCGTCTCAGCCGGCGCGGCTGGTGCTGGGGTTTGATTGAAAGTCGACATACGGATCTTCCAACCATCGCCATCACGAGCATAAATCGTTGACCAGTAGCCCCTGGCAAACACGGGGCCGTTCTGGCTTTGAAAAGTACACCACCATTTTCCGACGGCCCAAGCCCCGTTATCGATCCCATTCAGCTGATCGGTTTGGCCGATATTGTTGGTGGGATGCCATCGCTCGAACAAGTCTGCATACCATTTCTCTACGGCCGGCCGACCGGAAAACAGCCCTTCCGGCGTCACTAGAACCCCGTCCTCAGTGAAGAGCACTGCGAGAGCGGCGGCGTCGCTCTCTTTGTATGCCTCATCATACTTCATACCGAACGCAGCGAATTCATCGAGCGCCTAGACATCTCCGGCGAGATTGCCCTCAAAAGCGGGCGCCGGCACAGCAAAACCGATCGCCAACCCTGCGAGGGTAAGTAGTACGCGCACTTCCATTACTTCTCCCTGAGTTTAGATTGGTCGCCTGCCTAGCGACCTGCCGCAGGATTCCCGTCTCCGGATAACGTCGTTGTCGCCGGGAGAAAGGAGACCTTAGCTCAAGGTCTTTGGGCGACACGCAAGGAACGCCCAGGTCTATTCAGCGTCAATGAGAACGTTTGTTGTATGCTTGTTGTCGAGACCGTTCGATCGTTCGCGACGAACTGGCTGATTAAGCACACGCCGTGAGAATCGTCAGTCAACCGAGCGGATTTCTTAGGCCCGGCTTTGCGTATTCCGCCATCCCCGTGATATCGATTACCACAACCGGTTCGTCGCCCACGACCCATGCGTCATGTCCCGGAGACACCAGCGACACTTCGCCTGACCGAAATCGTCCTCACTCCCGTCATCCATGTACCTTCACGTCGCCACCTGAGAGAATCGCGGCGATCGATGGTCCCCGCCGGAGTCAGAACCACAACAAAAACCGTAATTGGTAGGGCCGAGCTTCGTCTCGGCTGTACAGGGAGAAGCATTCCACCTCCGAAAGGCTACTGCCGAGAGTGGCGGCAGAAGGCAGTCGAGACAGAACCAGAGGATAAAGCGCTCCGATTGGTCGCGCAGAGTTAGTTCTGGCGAATGGAGTTGAGGATCTGATCGCCACCGAGCGAGCACTCTAGAAAATGTCTGGATTGTTCCACCTGATCCCGCAAAGCTCGAGATTATGAGAATGCTCCTCCAAGTCTCGATTCCACACGAACCGTTTAATGCAGCCGTTAGAGATGGCACTGCCGGCAAGAAGCTTAGCCGCATTATCGACGAAACAAAACCAGAGGTGGTCTATTTTACAGAACAGCACGGTCAGCGTGGCGCCATGATGATTGTCGAAATGTCCGATCCCTCAAAGATTCCCACCCTTGCCGAGCCCTGGTTTCTGACTTTCAACGCGAGTGTCGAATTCCGAGTCGTCATGACTCCAGATGATCTTCAGAAGGCTGGCCTCGACGAAGTCGGGAAGAAGTGGGCATAATCGCTTCTGGATGGTGTAGGGAAACAGTTCTCCGGCAACCTAATCCTCATCCGCATAGAGCCATCACACCAAAATAACAAACTAAAACAAAATCGTTACGGCGTTTTTCACGCCTTCGGGATCATCGATATTCGTTGTGATATTTCGGGAGCTTCGATCGCTAAATCCATGAACATCTGATCGGAGCGAATGCGACCTTTGACGTGTAAGGCTCGACTTAGGTCTTGCCCGGAGCCCTCGTCACCTGTCCGGTTGAACTTCAATAACCCACGAGATAGCTGATCTATTCGTGCTAGCCAAGACTGCACTTTCGGCAGCTCCGCGTGTTCCTCTTGGAAGTACCCGATCGCCAGTGTTCGGACTCCATCCACCTGAAACTTCATCGGCAGAGGCTTTTCGCCACGTTCTGGCAAGCTGGTCGTTATGAAGACCACGCCGACAAAACCGGCCATCTATCGCCCAACCGGCACTACCACTGTAAACAAAAGCAGCGCGCCACCCATCAGCAAACTAAACGACCAGATCAGATCGACATTGAACCACGATCGGCGCAGCACGGCCAGGCCAACGCAGTCATAAACCAGCCAAGCGATGATTCCGGCCACGGCGAGATGCGAGATGGTATGAACGAGCACAGCGCCAGCGGCCAAAGGCGAATTGGAAAATAGTAATCGCGCTTTGCCGCTGAACGTTTCGCCGCAGGTTGCTCCGAGTAGGAGCGGTATCAGCATCACTCCCGCACCGTGTGCGCTCGCCATGATCCAAGACCAGCCGGTAAGATCCCAGAAACCGACCCGCATCCCGACCCAGATCGGATGCCGCGTTCGCCACAGCCTCCATCCGCCCAGTCCGAGAAGAATCGTCGCGCCGCTCACTTGCAGCCAG
>JBEEIB010000042.1:0-4239 GCA_041167675.1 Verrucomicrobiota bacterium | reverse complement strand
GCACACAAGCTAATGCGCTACATCCGCAACTACAACAAGACTGCGACCCCGATCCGTTGGATCTACAAGAACGTCGGTCATAGAATCGCACCTGCTGCTATATGAGTCTCAGACTTGGTGCACTAGCGATCTCTGCGATATTGCCGCACTGCTCGGCCTGGAGCGTAAAGCGCTGTATCTCTTTCACAACTGCGTTCCACCAAGCGGGATCCAGCGGGATGGGTTGCGGATCTTGATCGTACAGGTCATTGAAGAACTGATCACGCACCTCCTTCTTGGTGGCCCGTCCTGCTTGAACCGCTAGTGCTGATAGTTCCCGCTGAGCCTGCGATCGAGTGTCGCTGGCTTTTTTGATTCCAGACTTAATCACCTTGGAGTCGAGTGTGCCGGATGCCTTGGTTTCCTGGGCGATTGCGTGGGCGGTAGCCTTTGGATCCGGAGCGGAAATTGCTGGGCGTGCGGTGCGTTCCGTAGGCATGTCTACCATGGTAGACACGTTCACTCCAACCTCGATCAGAGCCGGGAGCATGGTTTCCTTCCACCATCGTTTCGCTGCCACTTCTTGATAGTAGCGTTTCACCGTCAAGCCCCACCGCGCTTGATAATAGTCACCCCACCGCTCGTAGCCCAGTTCCGTGTGCCACCGGCGGCTATCGTGGATCTGCTCCTGGATTTCGATGCTCCGGATTGTATGCGCAGCGGCTTGCGCCACCTCTTGCTCGTACGCGTCTTCCATCTCGATCAGCTCGGGGGAGCGCTTGCTCATGTCCGGCACCGGAAGAACCTCTGTGTTAGATGGCGCGGGCTGGTTGCCCGCCTCTTCCCCCGCTCTGGTGCCTGCCTGCTCAACCTTGGCAGATTTATCATGAGGGCGCGGCTTCTGATGGTCCGCTGACCAATTGGTAAGGGCATTCTTGGCGATTTCCTCGACTGTCTGCCCCGTGGCATTGGCGACGTAGTGCCGGGCTTGCGTGAACGGCACGTCTTGGCAAAGCAAAGCGTTGACCGCTTCCTCACGCAGCTTCTCGGCGTTAATGGTGGACGGCGCGCCGCCTTCTTCTTGGTAATACATTCGTGTTCCTTCCGCTAGCGGCTCCAACCGAAACGGGACGCCCGATAGGCGCGGGTGGTGCCGAATGCGCAGAAATTCGCACACTGTATGCCCCCGCGTCAAGGTTTTTAGGTCCCGATATGTGAGCCGATACTCACCTTAAAACCAAATTACATTAGGTCCAGACTTACCCTTATATAAATTGGATTTACACTGACTGATTGTCAGCTGAAATAACTCACGCTAATCAGCTGCCAGAGCCGATTCATTATGTAGTTTCGCTTTAAGTGGTGCTAAAATTTAACCTTGCGCGTGGTAGTGTAGGTAAGCGAGATTATCAGTGCCCGCATGAGTATGCGGGTTAGTTGATTAAATGTGTGGACCGGTCGCCAGGATAACCTCTGTTAAAAACGAATGGCGACCGGTCTCTTTTGATCTTAAATATGACTAATGAAGAAAAAGCAAAGGCTTATCAACTAGCGCAAGCTCAAAGAATCTTGGACCTTTTCCAAGCCAAAACCGGACGAGCTGCTAAGTCGATGGATGAACTCACGAAGTGGGCTACTTCACCAGAAGGAGAAGCGGCTTTAGCAATCAATCGAGATCCTGAGACCGGTAAAATTGATCCTTATAACTAAAGGACCAAATCAGACGGCAGAAACGTTTCAGCGAATGACCCATAAAGAACAAAACGATATCGCCCTGGCTCGGATTGTTGAGCAGCTGGATCTACTTGGGCAATTGCAACGCGAAGTAGCTGCTGACCGGGCGGGACGGACAGCACTGATCGATCCGGTTTACAATCAAAGCAGGCGCAGACGACCTAAATATGAGCCGAGAGAGATTGCGAAGGTTATGCCGTCGAGAGCGAGTCACTTACTCACGGTTTCTCTTGCGCAAGACTGATTAGGAGAATCAAAATGGATAGAGAAGAGTTAGAACGGCAGAGCGAGAACATCGCCGAGAACCTGCGCTTCATTAAGGAAAATAGCCCAGGTGAACTCGCGCTAAATAAAAGGGAGCAGCAGACCGGTAACATTGTCGAAGAGTTATTGCGGATGACGGAATCGATCTACATGGACTGGAGGAGCAGCTCGACCGAATCGTGGTCAAACAGAATCAGATAAAAAGAACCTGATGAGGACAATAGCGAATAAGTCGGTGATCCGCGAAAGACGTGCTGTGGGTGCGCAGCCTTGTTCTTCATAGTGGTCGCGGGCTGCCTCTTTGCGCCCATTTGCCAGCGGGACCTTTCCTCAATGATGAATATCTTCGATGAGCGGGACTTCTGACCAAGACGATTTGGCAGATCGTATCGTTGCACGGTTGGAGGCATCTTTTCAAGCGATGTTGCGTGAAGCGATCGCCGCCGACCGAGCAGAACGGAGTGAGCCAGCCGATGCCGTGTTCAATACCAACCAAGCGGCAAAGATACTGAACATCAGCGCGGAACGATTGCGCCGGTTATGCCGAGCGGAGCAGATCACTTTTCACCTGCACCGTGGACGGTACTCATTTCGTCAGAGCGATCTGGACGAGTATCGGGAGGTGTACCGGCATCCTCGGAGATCAGTCTTTCGCCGCTAAGCGGATCTCTGCCCTACCCTCTTGAGTAGGGAAGATGTTCCAGAACCGCACGGTATCTTCTGGAGTTACAATTGCCCGGTAGTGCTCCTTGAGCATCTCAATCGAGTGACCGGCGTTGTCGCTGGTCCGGTCGGCGCTACCGCTCTTCTCATAATAGTACGAGCAGTACGAATCCCTCAACGCGTTGTTCGGCCAATGCTTGAACCCGGCGGCTTTGGTCGCCGCACGGAAAAACTCATCGCAATTCTTTCGCGAGTACTCACTGCGCTCGCCGGGTGGCGAAATCAGTCCGGTCGTTTTTCGGCACCGCTTCAACCACGCTGCCAAATTCGGTTCGATTGCGATAAGCCGTCTGTGTCCGGTCTTCGAGATCGCTGCCGGTAAATCGATGTGCTTTTCTTTGATGTGCTCCCAAAGCAGTTTGTGGCGTTCCTCGGCTCTTAGTCCGGCAAATCCACCGATCAGAACGAAAGGCAGAATCTCCGAACCACACGCATTGATTAAGCGCACCATCTCCTGAGGCGTCAGCGGACGTGGTGGCTTGATGCTGCTCTTACTGATCGTAAAGGGTTTGACCCCGATCATCGGATTGATGTCAATCAGCTTCTGTTCTTTGGCGACAGCGAATGACAAGCGACAATAACTCAAGTAGTTGTTCCTCGTGCTCGGTGTCGTCGGCATCGCGGTCACCCAATCTTTGACTTCCAGACCGGTGATCGACTTGATCGGGCGCTCGGCACCAAAGTAGTTCGCGAACTTGACCAGCTTAGGACGGAGTTGGGCGACATGCCGGGGCTGGGCTCTTTCCCCATTAGACGATCGGCGCTCATACTCCGCCAGCACGGTCGCGCAGAAGTCTTTAACCGAGACCGAGGCGACCGTCTTATCTCGCTTGTCCGCGTAAGCTCGTACCACATCAACGAGACTCTCTCCTGGCAACAAAAGCTTGCGAACAAGAATCAGTTCTTGGCGATCCTCATCACTGATGGCATACCGGGAACCGAAAGCGGCGATTTCCTCGTTTCGTCGCTTGGCCGATTCTTTGGCTTCCTCTTCAGACTTGAAGTAAAAGCGTTTGCGTTTGCCGTCTGTCCAGCCCTCGATAAACCAAGCGCTGCTCATGCTGGCACTGGCTTTTCGCACCACAAATAGAGGATTCTTCACGCCTCAGAATAGACCAAAAATAGATCAAAAACAAGGTATATTACGATATAAAGATGCACAAAGAAGTGCACTCCAGCTAGGGAAGCCCTCTATTTTAGAGGATCCTCTATCAGATACGCCTTCTGATCACCAAGATCGATCTCCACGGAGTATTGAGCTAGCGAAGCTCCGGCAGCAACAATCGAAAAAACAGCCACCAAAAATGACGCCTTCATAAGCCAAGAATCGGTATGAGCGTTAGACGTTTTTTAGATAAGCTGAGTTACAAGCATTGTACAGAGGTGCAAGATGGCGAGCGCGCAAGAGACCAGGGAACCGGCAGTAGCATCAGCTGTTTCCGTTCAAGACGTTGATGGATGCGCGCCATTTGCGATGTTTCGGTCCGGGAGGGACCAACGAAAGTAGCCCAGGATTTCAATATTAGCCGATACGAGATT
>JBEEIB010000041.1:0-4739 GCA_041167675.1 Verrucomicrobiota bacterium | reverse complement strand
TGGAAAATATAATGGCCTTCCGCTGGCACGGAATATACTCCGTCCAATGCACTCTCCGGTACACCCCAATTCTTCGCGAGCACTTCTCGAGGCGTATGTCGAGCCCAGTCCGAGATGAGTGTGGTGTCGCCTTCGGAAAACTTTCCGTCATCAAAAACCAACAGGAACTCGCAGCCATCCGGCGCCAGGCCCTGAATCGAATGAGGATTACCACTTGGAAAATACCAGAGATCGCCCTCCTGCACGTCTTGGACAAAACCCTTTCCCTCGTTGTCAAGCGCGGTGATCCGTGCAGTGCCAGTCAACATCAGTGCCCATTCTGCCGCGTTGTGCCAATGAAGTTCACGGATGCCGCCTGCGGTCAGGCGCATATTGACTCCAGCGATATCCTTGGAGATTGGAAAGTCTTCCACCGTCACTTGCCGGGACCAGCCACCCGGTTGTACGCGCCGATGTTGGACGGAGAAAGAATTCCAGAACGATTCGACTTCGCCATGATCGGTTGGAGGCGGCAAGAGGCTATTTGGGCTGGCCTCACGCAAGAGCTTATTTTCTGGTCCTGGATCGCTTGCGCTCTGCCCATGTTGGGCTTCGATAACTTTCTGAATATCTTGCGCAGCCGCTTGACGAGAGCTGAGAGCTACGGCGGCCAAGGCCGCAGAGGCACCGGCAATAAACCGGCGACGATCACAGGCCTCCGTCGGGTCAACTGGGTTCGGGATTAAAACTTCGGAAGCCTTGCCGTTGTCGCTCATAGATTCTGCACCTCTGGCCTTCTCCTCTCTGGAATGGATCGATTTTGTTAGTTGTCCTTCAACTATGGAGAGCAAACTTCGTCTCGAGGTCATCGCAGTACGATCTGTATCTGTGCCCACTACTCATGAGACATCCGGCGCCTTCGACTCTGTAGCCAAGCTTTTCCCCAACGATTCCAGCACGCAGGTCATTGCGGTCAGAGCGCGGCGGGTGTCTCGGCTACACACTTTCTTCAACAGTTGCCAGAACCCCAGCGGCTCCGGTTTTTTTGCCTGCGCCAGGCCTTCCGGCACCGCCGTTGCAAGACCCTCGAGCAGTTCCGGTTCGAGGGTGTCGGCGATCCTGGCTAGGACCATGAGATTGCGGATTCCGCGAATCACCTCCGGCTTATTCGCCGCATCCACCAGGATTTGCAGCACTTTGTCACTCGATCCAAGGGCACCCCGCAACAGCTCGAGGACGCCCCGATCATGAAGTCCTTGCAGCACTTCATACGCACTCAGCAAAGCCTCGACGTGTTCGCGGGGCGCCTCTTCCAGTCGGTGGTAGAGTGGTTCGCGCGGATCGCGGGGCCGTAGTTTCAAAGGAATCGGTGCGGCCATAGGTTCTCCTTAGCTGTGTTTTCGCTCAATCCGACCAGGCTGACTTCCGGGAATTCGATAATCCGATCGTTTCCATTTGCGCTCGACCTCCACGCCGCGTTGAGGCGTTGGATGGCCGAAGCGCGAGTTTACGCGCGGTAGCGGGCTTTCACCGATTTCCGGCAACACGCGCATTCGCGCCGAAACTTCCTTATAAGCAGGGGTGTGCGTTACACGGTCGGTGTGGCTGCTGGTGAGAAGATTCACCGGGCTCTCTACCGAGTTCATCGGCATGTATAGTTCCTTACCTTTCACCCTGTCGGTCACCAGCGCGCGGACGCGAACCTGACCGTAACGCGAGATGAGCTGCACCCAGGTTCCGCTCTGGATCCCGCGCTCTGTGGCAAGCTCGGGTGAGACCTCAACGAAAACATCCGGTACCTTTTCACGGATTCCGTCAACGCGATAAGTGAGGTTACCCTCGTGAAAATGCTCGAGCAGGTTCCCGTTGTTCACATGCAAGTCGAATTCTGCATCAGTTGGATCGCTTGGTTCGGACAGATGGATTGGGAACAACCTCGCTTTGCCGTCGGGGAAGGCGAACTGTTTCGTGTAGAGCAACGGCTGGTCAGTTCCGTCGGAAGCAACCGGCCACAGCAAGGATTTGTATCCTTCCAGCCGCTCGTAGCTCACGCCCGCGAACAGGGGCGTCAGAGAAGCAATTTCGCGATAAATCTCTGACGGATGTTGAAAGTGCCAGTTCGCTCCCAAACGATTCGCGATGTCCTGGATGATCTGCCAATCAGGCCGGCTCCCCTCTAACGGCTCCAACACCTGATAAAGTCTTTGAATGCGCCGCTCAGTGTTCGTGAAAGTACCTTCCTTTTCCAGACTCGGACTGGCTGGCAACACCACATCGGCAAACCGGCACGTATCGCTGAAGAAGACGTCTTGCGCGACGAAAAAATCGAGTTTGGAGAGCCCGTCCTGGACAAAGTTTGCGTTCGAGTCCACCAGACTGATTTCTTCGCCGAATAAATACATCGCCTTGAGTTTGCCCTCGTGAATCGCTTCGATCATCTCATGGTTATCAAGTCCCTTTGTGGACGGAAGCGTCACCTTCCAAGCGAATTCAAAGCGGGCGCGAACTTCGGGATCATCGACCGATTGGTAACCCGGAAGGAAATGTGGCATGGCCCCGTGATCGCTCGCGCCCTGGACGTTGTTGTGGCCGCGCAGGGGGTAGGCCCCTGTTCCTGTCCGCATGTAGTTTCCGGTGACGAGCAGCAGGTTGGAAATCGCCGTTGAAGCATCCGAACCCATGCTGTGCTGGGTGATACCCATAGCCCAGAGAATGCAAACACCGTCGGCTTCCGCGATCATGTGCGCGATTTGTTTCATGGTTTCGACGGACAGTCCGCACATCTGTGCGGCAAACTCCATCGTGAATGGCTCCAGGCTTCGCTGATAATCCTCAAGTCCATTCACCCATTGGTTCAAGAACTTCGTGCTGGCCAGTTCGTTTTCCAGCAGGTAGCGGGTGACGGCGCAGAGCCAGACCAGGTCGGTTCCCGGCTTCGGATGCAGGAAAAGGTCGGCTCGTTCCGCCATTTCGTGCTTGCGCAAATCGGAGACAATGAGTTTTTGACCGCGCAACTTGTGCGCCTGTTTTACCCGGGTAGCGAAGACCGGGTGACTTTCCGCCGTATTGCTTCCAATGATAATTACAAGACCGGCGTTCTCAATGTCCCTGATAGACCCAGAATCGCCACCGTAACCGACGGTGCGAAAGAGACCCTCAGTTGCCGGCGACTGGCAGTAGCGGGAACAATTGTCCATGTTGTTGGTACCGATTACTGCGCGCGCAAGCTTCTGCATGAGATAGCTTTCCTCATTAGTGCATTTCGAGGAGGAGATGAACGCAAGTGAGTCCGGCCCAGTCTTGTCCTTGATCTCGCCGAATCGTCGCGCCACCAGATCGAGTGCCTCCTCCCAACTGGCCGCGCGAAACTCGTCTCCCTGACGGATCAGCGGCGTGGTCAGCCGGTCAGGACTGTTCACAAAGTCCCAGCCAAACTTGCCTTTGACGCAGGTTGAGATGCCATTCGTTGGACCTTCGGAAGGTTCTACTTTCAGGATCTCTCGGTCCTTGGTCCAAATATCGAAGGTGCAACCGACTCCGCAATAAGTGCAGACGGTCTTGGTTCGGCGAATCCGCGATTCGCGCATAGCCGATTCCGCCTCCGAAACCTTCATGATTGCTCCATAGCCGGAGTCGGGCTCGATCCCCTTGATGACGTCGATCATGCCGTCCAACGCGGTCTTCGGTAAAGCGGTCAAGAAACCGGCGCGCCCGATCATGGATGTTTCCATGAGCGCATTGCAGGGGCAGACGGTCACGCAATGGCCGCACGATACGCAGCTTGATTCGCCGATCGTCTTTCCGCCGTCCCACAACACGCGCGGGTGGGCGTCCTCCCAGCGAATGGACAGCGTTTCATTCACCTCAACGTTCTGGCAGGCTTCGACGCAGCGGCCGCAAAGAATGCATTGATCCGGATCGTATCGGTAAAAAGGGTTTGTATTGTCGATTGGGTAAGGCTTCGGACGAAACGGTATTTGTTGATGTTCGACTTGCAGCAGTTTCGTTGTGTTGTGGACCGTGCAATTCCCGTTGTTATTGTCACAAACAGTGCAGTAAAGAAGGTGATTACCCAGAATCCGGTCAAACGCTTCTCGCTGGGCCGCTTTTGCCCGGACCGATTCGGTCGCGACGTCCATCCCGGCTGACACCGTAGTCCCGCAGGCTCTAGCCAGGGTGCCGTTAATTTCTACTAGGCAGGTATCGCAGGTCTGAATCGGCCCCAATTGAGGATGGTAACAAACTTGAGGAAGTTCTTTTCCAACCCGATTGATTACGTCGACCAAGCGTTCTTCCGCTTCTGCCTCATAGCTTGAACCATTGATTGTGATCTTCATCAGCAAAGTTTTCAATCGCGTTGGAATCCCCGGCACACTGGTCACTTCTTTAGTTCCCCATGCTTAACGGGTGTTTTTTTCCGTCTGGTGTAGCGAGCCCTATAAGGCGCGGAGGAACGCCACCAAGTCTTCCTTTTCCTGCGGTGTTAGTTTTGTGCCGAGGATCAGGTTGAAGAACTCGACCGTGTCCTCCAGCGTCAGCAGACGCTCGTCGTGCAGGTAGGGCGGGTTGTCCTTGGCGCCGCGCAGCGCAAACGTTTTGATCGGCCCGTCCCCGATCGCCATCATGCGGTTGATCATCACCGGCTTGAAGAAACGCTCGGTGTGCAGGTCGTGCATCAAGTTGTCGGTGTAGAAGGGCGCCGCGTGGCAGCTCGCGCATTGGCCCTTGCCGACGAAGACCTCCTGGCCCCGCATCTCGGC
>JBEEIB010000040.1:0-32712 GCA_041167675.1 Verrucomicrobiota bacterium | reverse complement strand
CCAAGACGCAAGGCAGAAGGAACCTCACGCCAAGACGCAAGGGCGCAATGGAAGAGGTAGGGCGGGTCGCTCCGCGACCGCTGAATCATTGATTATCCATTGCGCTCTGGTAGGCCTGGTCAGGTAGCCACCCGGAACTTCGGTAACGGTTTTCGGCCTAACTGGATCGGATCGGCGGTCGCGGAGCGACGGCGGCCTACCGTTGTGCCCCACTTATTTAGGTTATAATCGATGCGATGTGGGGATGATCGGACGAACGGCGTATCTCTACCCCTTTCTTTCCTTTGCGCCTTTGCGTCTTTGCGTGAGTTTCTCTTCTCCCGCGTCTTGGCGGGAGGTGCTCTCCCGATGATTCTCCGTACCAAACAGAGACAGATCGTGTTTCCTCGCCGGCCTTTGGTGATGGGCATTGTAAATCTAAACGATGATTCGTTTAGCGAAGACGGCACTCTCGATGTAAACGAGGCGATCCACCGTGCGCGCAAGTTAGTCAGCGAAGGAGCCGATATCATTGATGTCGGCGGCGAAAGCGCTCGCACGAATCGGCGGGAAATCACTGAGCAACAGGAAATCGATCGAGTGGCTCCATTTATTGTTCGGTTTCAGGAGTGCTATGAAGGATTACTTCCGTTTGATGATGCACAAATTTTCCCGCCCCTTCTTTCCGTGAATACCTGGCGGTCACCGGTTGCCAACACGCTACTCAGCCTAGGTGGGGATTTACTAAACGACATGAGTGCACTGTCAACCGACGAGAACGCGTGCATTGCTGCTCGTCACCACACTGCATTACTCATCATGCATTCGGTCGGCTTGCCGAAACAAAAGCATACCGATGTTCAATACGCGGACATCATGCAAACCTTGGAACGATTTTTTGAAGACAAATTGAAATTGGCTGAGCAAGTAGGCCTAGCACGTGAAGCCGTCTTGATCGATCCGGGAATCGATTTCGCCAAGCAACGCAATGATAACCTGACGATTCTCCGTGAACTGTCGCGATTGTCTCGATTCAATCGACCCGTTCTTCTCCCCGTGTCGCGCAAAACCGTGATCGGCGAGGTGCTGGGTCTCCCCAATCCAGGAGATCGCGATCCCGGCACGATCGCCTGCGTCGTCGCCGGCATCCGGGCTCACGCTTCCATTTTTCGGGTCCACAATGTCCGCGCTACCAGTTTGGTCATCAGGACGGCCTGGAAAATCCTGGGCGAGCAGGGCCACGGACCTTCTTAAATCCCGCGGAAAGACGCAAGGATCGGAAAAGAGAACGAGGTACGCTCTATTGACTAACTCCGTTTGTTTCTCGAAGAAATGCGCATGGATGATCTCTATGTTGAGCCCGCGCTGCGGCCTATTTCGAAGGGCGCTCTGGCGGACAAAATTGTCCTGGTCACCGGTGCTTCTCGAGGGATCGGAGCGGTCACAGCTCGAGTCTTGGCGCGAGCAGGGGCACGAGTCATCTTGAATTATCGCAACAAAGGAGCTCGTGCCGAAAAAGTAGCAGCGGAGATCGAAGCCGCTGGGGGGAAGGCTTGGACGATTCAATGCGATATTACGGTCTCCCAGGAGGTCGACTCAATGCTGGATGAAATCCGAAAAGAATTTGGGTTTCTAAATTTTCTGATCCTCAGCGCGAGCGGCGGCCTCGAGAAGGGCAAAGGCGAGGATTATTCCATGTTTCTAAATTGCACAGCCCAGGTCGATCTTCTGAAGAAAGCGTTCCCATTGTTACGACCTCAGGGTCGCACGATCTTTGTCACTAGCCATCTCGCCCATTTTTATGGACAGAAGCCGGTCTATCCGGGTTACGAACTAGTTGCCATCGGTAAGCTCGCTGGTGAGAAAGAACTTCGGGCGATGATCCCGCAACTTGCTACCAGAAAGATCGAACTGATTGTCGTGAGCGGAGACATGATCGAAGGTACAATCACTCCAAAGCTGTTAAACCGTACGAATCGCGGCTTGATCGAGTTTCGCCGCGAACAAGCCGTTCGATTGCCGACCGTCGAAGAGTTTGGTCAGGCGATCGCGGAAGCGGTCGCCGATCCGCGTCTCCAGTCTGGTGCGACGGTGTACGTGGGAGGAACGGATTAGCCAAACTCACACCAAGGCGCAAAGGAGAAGAGACTCACGCAAAGACGCAAAGGCGCAAAGAAAGGAATACGGGACGGCTCATCCTAGCTGGATCAGACTTACTGCTTCTAGATCCGTCCGGCACCAGGCTCACAGATCCTGCTTTCGCTGGATCTGTTTCGCCCTGCTACCAACGGGATTCTTGTTTTTTTGCGAGGATCTTCTTCGTCGCCGTGCTCAAGAAGGTAGGGCGCGTCGCTCCGCGACCGTCCAAGGGAACGACGTGATCCGACCCAGTTAGGCCGAAAACCGTTACCGAAGTTCTGGGTGGCCACCTGACCAGGCCCTAGCAGGGCAATGGCTAATCAATGATTCCGCCTTCGCCACCGTGTCCGCCAAAGACTGTCGAAGGCTTCCGACTTCGCCAACCACTAGTCACAGTTTTCGCGACATCGGAAAAGGCTTCCGACTTCGCCGAGCGGGTCGCCATGGTTCGATCATCGGGCGAGGCTTCGTCGGACACGTCGGCGGACAGGTCGGCGGTCGCGGAGCGACACGCCCAACCTCGCGGCGTGAGACTTTTCCTACCGGACCCGGTTCTTCCATGCGGGATGGTCTCGGATCAGTTCGAGCGCTCGCCGGGTAAGAGATTTTCCTGGCTCGATGCGATGCCAAGGAGAAGCACCGGAGGGATGAGGGAGGGCGATGATATCGAAACGCTTTCCCGCCCGCCTAACGGTTCGCATCTGACCGATCACTTCACTCAAAGCAGGGACCGGCTCGATGAATTGAGCGATAGCCAGTTTGCCAACCGGGATCACCAAACCGGGAGAAAGTAACGCAATCTCTGAGTCCAACCAGGAAGAGCAATTCCCAATTTCGATCCGGGACGGAACTCGGTCTCCGGCCGCCGCCGTTTTACCTGGAAAACAACGACACACCGCGGCCATGTAAACTGTTGCGCGAAAGCTGTCCTCATCTACTCCGGCAACATCGGAAAACCATCTGAATAGCGTCTTTCCCGCAGTCCAAGCAAAAGGCCGGCCGGCTTCCGGCTCTCGAGTTCCGGGAGCTTGCCCCACCAGAATGACTCGGCTGGAAACCGGTCCGCCACTGACGGGCGAAAACTGCATCTGCGGGCAACGTCGGCAACGACGGAGTGCCTCGACCAGCTTGCTCAACGACTCGTGGTGACTATTCATTGATCGCTCGCCCTTTCACAACTCGCCCGAAGAAACTCACTTGCACGATCTCTCGACAGCAGCCTAACATGACGCTCCATCGAAAAGAGGAGAACCCAACTTGGATCTGGACGACATCAAAGCAATCATTGACTTAATGAAACAAAACGATCTCGCCGTTTTCAAGTTGGAGCGAGAGGGATTCAAGCTTGAACTAGAAGCACAACGTCCAATAGCTCCGGTTGTCGCAGCAGTGCCGCCGGCAGGGATTGCGACCCAGACCTTACCGGCCAACGTTACGGGATCGAGCGGGGCGGCCGGAGAAGAGAAATCAAAGCTCAAAGAAATTGTCTCGCCGATGGTAGGCACTTTTTATCGAGCTCCTTCACCGGATTCGGCACCGTATGTTCAGCCGGATCAAGAGATCAATGAAGAATCGGTGGTTTGCATCATCGAAGCAATGAAAGTGATGAACGAAATTAAAGCGGAAGTGCGTGGTGTCATTGTGGATGTGTTGGTGGAGAACGGCACTCCGGTCCAGTTCGGTCAACCGCTTTTCCGAGTGAAGTAGCGTGTTCAATAAAATTCTGATCGCTAATCGGGGCGAAATTGCGTTACGGATTATCCGGGCCTGTAAGGAACTTGGAATCGCCACCGTTGCTATTTACTCCGAAGCGGATGTCGATTCCTTGCACGTCCAACTGGCCGACGAATCGGTTTGCGTCGGCCAAGCGTCCAGTGCCGAAAGCTATCTAAAGATCGATCGTATAATCAGCGCCGCGGAAATCACGGATGTTGACGCAATTCATCCAGGATATGGATTTCTAGCAGAGAATCCGCATTTCGCGGACGTGTGCGCCAGCTGCAATATCAAATTTATTGGGCCTTCGGGCCGAGCCATCCGAGCTATGGGAGATAAGAACTCTGCCCGCGAACAAGCTCGAAAAGCTGGCGTTCCGGTGACACCTGGCAGCGATGGGACCATAGACACCGAGCAGCAGGCGCTGAAGATCGCAAAGAAAATCGGGTACCCGGTGATGATCAAGGCAGTCGCCGGTGGTGGGGGTCGTGGAATGCGTCCAGCTCACAACGACGGCAGCCTCGTTCAGGGCTTTCACGCTGCCCGCACTGAGGCCGAGAAGGCGTTTGGGAATAGCGGCGTCTATATTGAGAAGCTTATCGATCACCCCCACCATATTGAGTTTCAAGTCATCGGCGATAGTCACGGCCGCATCATTCATCTCGGAGAACGCGATTGCTCGATCCAGCGGCGCAACCAAAAGATCGTCGAGGAATGCCCTTCACCATTGGTTGATGATGATCTTCGAAAGAAAATGGGTAACTGCTCCGTGAAACTCGCGACGGCCGTTGGTTATGAAAACGCGGGCACGATGGAATATCTCGTCGATCGAGAGGGCAATTTCTACTTCATGGAAATGAATACGCGGATTCAGGTTGAACATCCGGTTACCGAAGAGGTATACGGGTGCGACCTGGTACGCGAACAGATCACAGTCGCATCCGGAGAACCTCTTTCCGAACATATCGCGAATGCTCGGCCGCGGAGCCACGCAATCGAATGTCGAATCAACGCGGAAGATCCCGACGCTAATTTTCAGCCGTCACCAGGGACAATCGATCTCTATTATGCCCCAGGCGGACGGGGCGTACGGATCGATTCACATGTTTATTCCGGGTATACGGTCCCCCCCCACTATGATTCGATGATTTCGAAGCTGATTTGTGTGAGCTCCACTCGCACTGGGGCGATTCGTCGAATGGTTCGAGCCCTTAGTGAATACTTGATCACCGGTATTAAAACGACGATCCCGTTTCAAGCAAAAATCATGGAGAATGCAGATTTTTTGCGAGGAGATTTCGATACCGGTTTTGTCGAAAAAATGATTCGGATGAAGCAGCTTGAGATGAAACGTTAGTTTCCGCCGGATTTGCAATTGAGCTGTATGAATACCTTAGATCACTGTTTTCTATATGGGATTGTCGATCTGGGATATGTCCAACCGGAGGCGGTTCCGGATGTCGCGCAGAAGCTCGTACGCGGCGGCATTGACCTCTTGCAATTACGGGCGAAAAACAAACCGCTCGAGTTAATCCGTCCGTTAGCGGAAGGCATGCTGCGAATCACGCAACCGGCTAACGTGCCTTTGATAATCAATGATCATCCGCAACTCCTGCGTGAAGTAAACGCCGAGGGTTGTCACGTTGGCCAAACGGACTATCCGATTGCCCAAGCACGCGAATTAGCTGGTCGACCGGTAATTGTCGGAAAATCGACCCACTCTCTCGAGCAAGCCCTTGCCGCGGAAGCGGAAGGCGCCGACTACATCGGTTTCGGCCCAATTTTTCCGACGCCCACAAAACCGGACGCGCTAGCCATTGGTTTAGGCGATCTCAAAAAGCTCCGAACGAAGGTAAAAATACCGGTGTTCTGCATCGGTGGCATTAAAGAGACGAATTTTACTCAAGTGACCAATGCCGGAGGAGAGAGGGTATGCATCGTATCGGATCTCCTTTTGGCCCCCGATATCAACGCCCGAACACGCGCGATAAAGGCGTTCCTGTAGTAGAACGCACCTTCTAGGTGCGAAACGAGCCTAAGTCGAGAATGAGCCCTCGCAACTGGAAGCTGCGGCTACTCTGCGCGTCCCTCCCCCTGAAGAAACCACTGGCGCAGGTATGGTGTTTGCTCAACTGTGTGCCGCTATGGCCGTATTGATTGTGGGTTCCGTTGCGTTGGATAGCATCAAAACACAAACCGAAGAACATCCCGACCTGCTAGGCGGCTCGGCGTCCTATGCTGCGGTAAGTGCAAGCTTTTTTCAACCGGTTGATCTCGTCGGAATCGTTGGATCTGATTTTCCCAAACATCACCTCGATCTTTTTCGTGAACGGCAGATCGATCTCACCGGGCTCCAAATCGCAGAGGGAAAAACATTCCGGTGGGCCGGTGAATATGAAGCCGACATGAACAAACGGCGCACGTTACATACGGAGTTGAATGTGTTCGAGACTTTCAGCCCAAAGTTGCCGCCCGCCTATCGATCAGCCTCGGTTATTCTTCTCGGTAACATTGGTCCAGAGCTGCAAAACCACGTACTCGATCAGAGTGAACGGCCCGAGTTTGTGGTGGCGGACACCATGGACCTCTGGATTACCATTGCGCAGCCTGAACTGATCAAGCTTCTGGGCCGGATCGATTTATTAGTGTTGAACGACAGTGAAGCACGCCAGCTAACCGAAGAAGAAAACCTGATCAAAGCCGCCAAGAAGATCTTGGATCTCGGTCCGAAATATGTGGCGATCAAAAAAGGTGAGCATGGCTGTCTGTTGCTATCCCGGACCGAATTTTTCAGCTGCGGGGCTTATCCGCTGGAGGTGGTGAAAGATCCAACCGGCGCTGGTGACGCCTTTGCCGGAGGCTTCACTGGTTATTTGGCGAGCCTGAACCGATCTCGCTTTGATTTTACGGATCTGAAAAGAGCCGTCGTTCACGGAACAATCCTCGCTAGTTTTTGCGTCGAATCCTTCAGTCTCTACCGGCTGACCAAACTTACCAAGGGCGAACTTCAAGATCGCTATGGCCGATTTCGCGACATGAGCCACTACGACTAGGAAAGCCGAGCGGAAATTATCTAGAAGGGCTCGAGCGAACCGATACCGCGAACGTGAGTCGCCCGCAGCTACGGCTGATTTTCTGGCCGAACTACTCCAGACAAGCCGTTGCGGGTAACGATCAAAGAAAAACAGCTCGATTAATCGAGGTAAAAGAGATTTTCAGCACGAGTTACGGTGTTTGTTGTGCTGGACGAGGTTACGATCGCAAAGCAACCACCAACCAAGATAATGAAAACCGCAACAATTAATAACGGGAATGCCGTGTTCGAATATTGGGTGTTCTCGGTAAAAGTCCGGCCACGACAGTCTTTCGCTGGTGACGGCGATCGGGCCAAGTAATGATACTCCCCCGCAAACGGAATTCGTTGAGCGATGGAATCGCCCAACTTCGATTTGTTTAGAGAAAAAGGATGTTTCATAATTAAGTGCCCATCGCCGTCATTAGGACGCTCAGTCGGCGGCGGGTTGCGCAATTTTCGCTCCAGATCGATTGCGCTAAGTGAGTGATCTCGGATCATAACAGTCGCATGTATGCAATCGAGACGACGGCATTGACACGGGCGTTCCGCCAGAAGATTGCCGTAGAAGATCTGACTCTGAGGATCCCAAGCTCCACCGTTTTCGGTTTTCTCGGACCGAACGGCGCCGGTAAGACAACGACGGTGCGCATGCTGGCCGGTCTGCTACCTCCCAGTTCCGGAACCGCGGTCGTGGCTGGCTGTCCGTTAAACGGCAACCTGGAGCAGTTGCGTCGTCGAATCGGCTTCCTCACCGAATCGCCTGGCCTTTACGAGCAGCTTACCGCGTGGCAGAACCTCCTTTTTTTTGCCCGGTTGTATGGCCTTTCGGAGAGAAACGCCCAATCCCAACTTACGAAATATCTGAAACTGCTTGGCTGCTGGGAAGATCGACACAAACCGGTGGGGGCTCTCTCTAAGGGTACGCGCCAAAAGACCGCGATCGTGCGAGCGCTAGCCCATGAGCCCGAAATCTTATTCCTGGATGAACCCTCTTCCGGCCTTGACCCTTCAACCGCTCGTTTTTTTCGCGACTTCGTTAAATCGCTTCGCGCCGGCGGCAGAACGATTTTCCTGACGACACACAATTTGGCCGAAGCCGAGGATGTCTGCGACTATATCGCGATCATGAAGACGCGATTGATTCTGGAAGGCTCCCAATCGCAGATTCGCTCCGAATTATCTGGCAACGTAGTGACTATTCGGTTTTGCACTTCGGCCGAACCATGGCTACCGATCGTTCAACAGCTTGAGTATGCAAAGGAAGCGACCGTAGCCGAATCGGTGTTGCGAGCAAACCTGGCAAACCCGCAGAGAGACACACCAAGACTCGTCCGTGCTTTGGTCGAGGCTGGTGCGGAGCTCTACGCGGTCGAACCGGCCCGCAAATCGCTGGAGGAGATTTACCTCGAACTTCTTGATTCCGTGGCGACCGCGAGTCGAGAACAGCCGGCCAACTTGAAGTGAGCCCTCTTCTCACCATCGTACGCAAAGAACTGCTGGAAATGCGGAGGACGCGCCGATTTCTTCTTCGATTCTTCATTGCGCCCAGTTTCATCCTTCTCTACTCGTTCACTGCCCTCGGAAATCCTTCCCATCACTCGCATGGTGATGTCGCCGCGTTGGTCGGACCTCGGGCATCTTCCGAGGAGATTGCGGCAGCAGAGTGGTTCAGCCGGTCAAAAATATTTCTGCTGCTGATGCTGCCAATGCTTTTCTCGGCGGCTCTGGTCATGCAAACAATGGTGGTCGAGAAGACGGCCAAAACCCTGGAACCGCTCCTCGTCACGCCGGTGAAGACCCATGATTTGGTTTTAGGTAAGATTCTCGCGGCGTTGGTCTTTCCTCTCTTAGCCGGATACCTTTACCTGGCCATCTACGTAGGAGTAGCCTGCCTCATAGATAAGAATTCGGATATGCTCCGGTTCCTGTTTTCGCCACGACCGTTTATCGAAGCTTTCTTGGTGATGCCGGTATCAGCCTTTGCCAATGCCTCACTCGCGATGATCGTGGCGGTCCGTTCACGCGACCCCAAGACTGGAGGTCTGCTCTCCAGTTTATTGACGTTGCCGGGAGTCGTTCTTTACGGAACGCAGATCGCTCTCTTGGAATTTCTCAATCAGTACATTCTGCTGGTCTGCGTTGGCGCTGTCTTAGTATTGGCTGGCGCCGGTGTTTTCTTCGCGACCGAAGCTTTCCAGCGCGAAAAAGTGTTTGAGCGCTGGGACAGCTGACCATTCGGCTATCGCCGAATGGTATGACAAATAGCAAATAGCAGATTAGCGTTTCAAAATAACCCTTGGGCTTCCGGCTCCGGGCTGACAAACGATCTAGTCATAATCGGACGTATGCAGATCCATCTTGATCCCGTTGGCGGCGTTGCCGGTGACATGTTCGTCGCCGCAGTTCTTAACGCCTATCCTGAACTAACGCCTGGCCTTCTAGAAGCGATCAATGGCTTGAGACTGCCTGAGTTCGTCAATTGCCGAGTCGACACCGTCGATGACGGAGTTCTGGCAGGATCCAGATTCGTCGTAGAAAGCGGAGACCGAGCCTCCATTCATCACCACAAGCATACCCATGATTCTGACGGATCGCACGACCACCACCATAGGCATTGGTCAGATATCCGGAAGTTGATTGAGCAGGCGAACCTCTCTTCGACGACCAAGCGAGATGCGATCGGAATTTTCGGTCTGTTGGCTGAGGCTGAGGCTCGCGTCCATGGGATCCCGGTTGCAGACGTTGCTTTCCACGAAGTAGGCGCCGTCGATTCGATCGTGGACATTGTCGGAGCCGCTTTTCTCATCGACGCACTTCAGGCGGAACGGTGGACGACATCGCCGGTGCCGCTTGGCTCTGGCCAGGTCGAAACCGCTCATGGCCGATTACCGATTCCTGCTCCTGCTGCCGCACTATTACTCGAAGGTTTTACCGTATTTGACGACGGAATTCCAGGCGAACGCGTGACTCCGACCGGGGCTGCAATCGTTCGCTACCTTTGTCAGCCGGGCGAAATGCAGCGCCGAAATGGCGTTCTCGAGCGCTCCGGTGTCGGCCTGGGAACAAAAAGATTTTCCGGCATCAGCAATATTCTCCGCGTAATCTCTTTTCGGCAGAAGCCGCATGCTCTGAGCGGGTATCGAGAGCTTTTGGTTGTTGAGTTTGAGGTCGATGATCAGTCCGCTGAGGAACTCGCCGCCGGGCTGGAACGTATTCGGAATGACACCGCGGTCTTTGATGTCATCCAAATCCCTGCGATTGGCAAGAAGGGCAGACAAACCAGTCATATAAAGATTCTGGCGGATCCGACCAAGCAAGAGCACGTAATTGCACTCTGCTTTCAGCAAACAACGACCATCGGGCTGCGTTTTCGCACGAGCGAAGCCGTCGCACTCCCGCGGCAGACTGAATCGGTACAGATTGGCGGCCGCAATGTGCGAGTAAAAATCGTTCGGCGCCCTGGAATTGGGGCAACCGCCAAAGCTGAGGCGGACGATCTATTGTTGGCCGGCGAAGGATATAATGCTCGAGCAGAATTGAAAACTAAGGCCGAAGCGCAGGCTCTTTCGTCTCCGTTTCTTGCTGATTTGCTGGACGCCGAAATCCAGACGGAGCGACCGATTGCCAAAAGGTCGGAGGCTCCCCGATTGCACCATGAATAACGGATTAAGAGAAGACGGGAATAGGCTGGCGGAAGGTCGTTGGGAAGCATTACGGCATTGGCTGCGCGAAAACCAGCCAGTCGCGATCGCGGTGAGCGGAGGCATTGACAGTATCACGCTTGCTACGGCAGCTCGACAATCGACCAGCACCGAAATGTTCCACGCGATCTCGCCCGCAGTGCCGCCCGAAGCGACGACCAGGGTCAGATCATTGGCTCATCAGCAGGGCTGGAAACTCAAGATCTTTGACGCTGGCGAGTTCGACCATACGGATTATCGTGCGAATCCAGTCAATCGCTGTTTCCACTGCAAGACGAGTCTTTACAGCTCAATCCGGCAACAGACGGAGTTGCTCATCATCTCCGGCACGAATCTCGACGACTTAGGGGAATACCGCCCCGGTTTGACCGCAGCGCAGACATTTGGCGTTCGTCATCCCTACGTAGAGGTTGGTATCAACAAGTCCGAAGTCAGATCCTTGGCCCGCTATCTCGGACTCGGCTCATTGGCCGAATTGCCGGCTGCGCCTTGTCTCGCGAGCCGAATTGAAACTGGAATAAGCATAGAACCGGAAACCCTCCGGACCATTCACGCGGCGGAAAAGTTGGTTGCCGAGCTTATCGGTATCCAGGTCGTACGATGTCGATTACGGGCCCATGCGATTGTGATCGAGCTCGATCGCTCTGCGTTGAACCAGCTTGCCCCGAAAATGACCGCAAAAATTGGTACCTGTATCGCCGGACTCTTTGATCGGATCGGAATCCGGTTACCCGTCTCCTTCGCTGCGTATCGCGCGGGCAGCGCCTTTTTGGTGAACCAACATGATTAAAGAAGAGATAAATCTCGACCACGACCGGACCCGACGGATTGGGTTTGCCGAGGCGGTTTATTCGGCATCAAAGACTGTCGATCAACTCGCAGAAATCCTGAATCAATCGGCTCGGCGACAGATTACCCTGCTCCTGACCCGATTATCACCGGCACAATTTGACGCGCTCCCTCAGCAATATCACGCAACGCTAGACTATGACCCAGTATCGCAAACGGCCTTTTTCGGCCAGTTGAAGCTGCCCAGCAACGGAGCCGAGATTGCGGTGATCACCGCTGGCACGTCGGATGTTCCGGTTGCTTTGGAAGCGGCTCGCACGCTCCGCTTTTATGGTCACGAGGTTTTGACCATCAATGATCTCGGAGTTGCCGGAATCTGGCGACTATTCGACCGGCTGGAGTCGCTGAAACAGATGAGTGTGGTCATCGTTGTTGCCGGTATGGACGGCGCCCTGCCAAGCGTTGTGGCCGGTTTGGTGAGCGGCTGTGTGATTGCCGTGCCAACTTCGATTGGCTACGGCGTCGCCGATGGCGGCCGGACCGCCTTGAATGCTGCGCTGGCCAGTTGCGCACCTGGTCTCGTCGTGGTGAATATTGACAACGGATACGGGGCGGCCTGCGCTGCTCTTCGCGTGGTTCAACGAAATGGTGCACGGATCTCGCTTTCGGATTCGGGAAGTGACCTCTCTGGCGTTAACGGCGCCACCCAAACAAACGAAACCAGAAAAATACCGCTATGAATCGTCGCGATTTTCTTCGAAAGACCTCTCTCTCTATCGGAGCAGTGTGGGCAGCAGGCGAGCTTATTCAGAACGCAAAAGCCTTGGTCGATCTCAACGAATACCGGCCAAAGGAGGTGCGGAAAGGAGATATGCTTTATCGCGAACTGGGTAAGACCGGCGAACAAGTCTCATTGGTTGGTCTGGGCGGCTATCATATCGGCCACCAGGCGGACGAGAGTGAAAGCATCACAATCATCCGGTCCGCGATCGATCGTGGAATCACTTTCATGGACAACTGCTGGGACTACAACGGTGGTGCGAGCGAAATTCGGATGGGTAAGGCTCTGCAGGATGGTTACCGCGATAAGGTGTTTCTCATGACCAAGATCGACGGTCGAACCAAGGTATCGGCTGCCAGCCAGATTGATGAATCATTGCAACGCTTGCAAACCGACCATCTCGATCTTCTGCAACATCACGAAATTCTACGCATGGAAGACCCAGATACAGTCTTCGCTTCGGAAGGTTCGATGGCCGCGGTTCTCGAAGCGCAGAAAGCCGGCAAGGTTCGTCACATCGGTTTTACCGGTCACAAAGATCCGCTCGTTCATCTCCGGATGCTCGAAATCGCCAGCCAGAATAATTTCCATTTCGATACCTTGCAAATGCCGCTCAATGTGATGGATGGGAACTTTCGCAGCTTCGGACAGCAGGTATTGCCGCGCGCGCTGAAGGAGGGGATTGGAGTGCTCGGCATGAAATCGATGGGAGATGGAATTGTGCTGAGAAGCAACACCGTCGAACCGATCGACTGCCTCCATTACGCAATGAGTCTTCCCGTTTCCGTGGTGATCACGGGCATCGACTCCATGAAGATTCTGGATCAAGCATCCGAGGCGGTGCGCACATTTAAACCTCTGAGCGAATTCGAAATATCCGCGCTACTTCAGCGAACTCGAACTGCGGCCGCGAAAGGCGAATATGAGCTATACAAAACCACGAGCCATTTCGACGGCACTGCAAAGAACCCTCAATGGCTTGGCTAATCGTAGGACGGTCGCCGCTCCCGAGGACCCCGACCGGCTATTCCGGCTTTAGCCGGCTGGCACTTTGGACACCAGCAAGTACGCCGACCGCCGACCACATCTCTCATTAGATCAGTGTGACAGCGCGGGCATTTTCCTCCGTCCTCCCAGCGATGGGCAAACAACCAGCTCTTGGGAAATTGCCAGTCTTTATCTATTACCTCGATGGCTTTCGCACAGACGCTTCGAGTCGCACGATAAAGCGACGTAATCTCTCGTTCGACCAGGGCGCCGGCTCGAGTCTTTGGATTGAGCCGGGCGCGCCACAGAATTTCATCCGCCATCCAGTTACCGACTCCCGGAAAACGTTCTTGCATCAGCAGCAGGCCCTTCAGCGGTGAACCTTTCCGCCGCCGACAAAATTCCGCGACTACGCTTCGCTTGAATTGATTCGACAAAATCGACGGCGGGAGCTTTGCCCACCATGAAGGGGTGACGTCGCTCAGCGCAAACAGCACTCGACCAAACTGCCGCGGATCGGAAAAGACGAGGGATCGTTTCGATTGCCGAAGAACGAGATGATCATACTTTAGGAAAGAATACCTTGGCTTCTCAACCCGAAGATCGCCGGTCATACCCAAATGCAGTCCCAACCAAAATTGACCGCGATTGCCGAATCGAAAGACCATCTGCTTGCCCAGCGCTTCCGAATCGGACAACCGTTGCCCGGTCAAGCTTCGAACCAATTCCTCTGGATTTATGCTGCGAAAGATGCGCGACTTTCGATTGCGCAAAATGACTTCCAAGACTTTCGCACCTCGCCCGACCTCCCAGAGGCGCCGGCTGCGTTCGACTTCGGCCAGTTCAGGCATTTCTAATCACGTTGGGCACGATAGACCAGTGCGAGAAATCGTACGTTTTTCTCCGGCCACCTTCAATTCATCGTTTTCCCGGTCAGTTCGTTTACTAGCGCTGGAAGTTGGTACACCCTCTGCAGCGATTCCAGGATCGCGCGAGAATCCACGGCAACCGAGCGCCCCTGCTTATCCGAATAGAGATAATCCCAACTCAAGGACTGACTGTTGCCGTCAAAGAGAATTCCAACAAACTCTCCATTTCGATTGATAACCGGGCTTCCGCTGTTGCCGCCGACACAATCCGCCGTCGTGACGAAGTTGAACGGTGTGTGCACGTCAAGTGCAGTGCGTTTCTCTGCCCAACGAGGCGGTAACTCGAATGGCGGGCGATTCTCGTGTTGCTCAGCCCGTTGATAGAGTCCGGCGAAGTCCGTGAATGCCGGGATTGGTTTGCCTTCTTCCGCATACCCCTCAACGAGACCATACGAGAGCCGTAGCGTAAAATTCGCATCCGGTGCGAACTGGCCGTTCCCGAGCGCAAGCTTCGCCTTTGCGATTTGGGCGTATGCTTTGTTCGCTACTTCGTCCTGTTCACTAACTACTTGCCGCGCGTGGCGAGCGGTCTCGTCGGCCGCTTGCGCGAGTTCAATCATCAGATCAGCTGCTGCACTCAACGCAGCAAGCCCTCCATCGTACAGTTGGCGCCGAAATTGGACGTTTTTCAGTTTCGTGCCTGTAACTAGCTCGTAAGCCCGTTCGTGCGGCGACTTTCCCTTTAATAGGTTTCTTGCGATCGGACTATCGGCTTCGTAATGAGAAACCAGACTGGTGAGAGAGTCAGTGAGCTTCACTATCTCCAAATCATCATAAATCGGGGCTTCGGAAAACAGGGCCACTTCAATTGCTGGCAGAGAGGAATCCCGATATTCCGGTAAACGTTTCTCGTTCGGCTTTTTACGTTCTTCGGTCGCGCGCACCAAACCACGGGCCAGCCGAAATAATTGACTATTAAACCCGAGCGGCTTCGTTTGTATACCCTCCAGAACCGAGGATCTGGCGTGAGTATCTTCGAAGAAAAGAAAGTTTACAGTATTCGCAGGGTCAGCCGAAACCGCCTGTTGAATTTGCGCATAGGTGTCGCCGATGTTCAAACTTTTCGCGGTAGTGGATTTCAGTGAATTTTCTCTCGTAGCAATCTGCTGAATGGTTTCCGGATCAAGTAGACCGGCTAGCTCGCCATCATACACCTTTCTGGAATTCTGCACGTACAGAAGGTCTTCGCGGGCCCGTCGTGCGTTCTCTAGCGAGCGCTCGCTGTAAGCGGTCAGCAAAACTTCTCTTCGATAGAGCGTTGCCAATAATGCCGGGATAATTGTATCTCGCTTTTCCTCGAGTGCCGCTACTGTGCGCATGCGGTTTGTCCCGCCCGGATGCCCGCTAGCGAAGATCAAGTCATGTTCGGAAGGTCCGTCGGCATTGAAACGCAAGTAGTGTTTCGGGTGAACCGGTTGATCATTTTCGTAGACACGGAAAAGACAAATATCCAAATTGTAGCGGGGATACTCGAAATTATTCGGATCGCCGCCAAAAAAAGCGATTCCTTGTTCCGGTGCGAAAACGAGTCGCACATCGGTGTACTGTTTGTAACGGTACAGTTGATAACTACCTCCTTCGAACAAAGTCACCACATCGCTGCGTAATCCGGTTGCTTTAGTCGACTCCTGTTCGATGTCGGCGATGGCTCGGCGCCGTGCCGCCAAAGCTTCCTCCGGCTTGGCGCCAGGAGGAACGGCCGCGTCGACCCGGCTGGTAACATCTTCGATTGACTCCAAGACGTTGAGCTCCAAATCGTAGCATCGCTTCTCTTCGGTAGGTGTGGCAGCGTAAAATCCGTCTCGGATATAGTTGTGCTGGACGTCGCCGAACTTCTGGAGAGAATCAGCTGCGACATGGTGATTGGTAATAACCAGTCCGTTTGCGGAAACAAATGAGCCGCTACCCTCGCCGTTAAAGCGAACGCTGCTCTTCTGGATGTGTTCTAACCAAGCTGCGTCTGGCGTGAAGTGATACTTTTCTTGTAGTTGCTTAACCGGTGGAGCGTTAAACAACCAAAAGCCTTCGTCGGCTTGGCTATCGCGTGCGATGAAAACGATGAGCACAAGACTCAGGTTCGCAACGACATGGAGGAAGAAATGCTTCATAAGGATGAGTGTTGCGACAGTGCGGAGCGGTGCGGTGCTTGTCAAATGAGTGGGTAGCGGATGATAGGCATACCACCCCAACAATCTTCACGCGCTCCCGCCGTACGGAGGGGAAGCTGCTTGCGGCAGAAAATACCCACGATAGAGCAATGTCAGCGGATCTTTGGGCCCGATTATTGGTACCGTCGCGGTACAATTCCGTCTTTCTTCATTCCGCAAATTCCTTGAACCTCACGTTGATTGGTTGCGACCCAAAATCGGCCATCGCGAAACTGATCGGAAGTTTGAAACGGCGTGGCCCGATGCTACCCGGATTGACATACAATACTTCATCCTTAGTACGGATGAGCGGTTGATGTGAATGACCCGAAACCACCATCGAAAAGCCGGCAACCGACGGATTCAAATCCAAGTCGGCAAGGTTATGCAACAAATAGACTAGTCGATCGTTCACCGAGACAACCTCGGTTGCCGGGAGCGAGTCAGCATCCACGTTCCCTCGGATTGCCACTACTGGAGCGCATTTCCGCAGCTGGATTAACACTCTGGGGTGACCAACATCACCCGCGTGTAAAATCAAGTCGACCCCGCCAAGTGCATCGAGAACACATTCGCGAACCAGTCCGTGAGTATCAGCAACAATCGCGACTAAACGAGCGCTCGGCCATTGTTGCATTGGCGAGAGCTTCCCACAGAAATCAGACCCACTCGACCGAAACTTTCGGAGGTTTTGGTAATAGCAAGAATGGTCAGGTTAATCCTACTGTCCACCAAAGAAAAGGAGTTGGTGTTTTACCAAAGCTGGCCTATTCCGAACCGACTGAGGAGTCGGGATGCTTCGCCCAATCAGTTTCCTGGTCGTGAGAGCAGTATTGCCATTCATTTTCGCCCTCGTATTCGCATTCGCCGCGGCGGGGAGCGCATCGGATAAACCTTCGGACGAGACCATTCGTTCGCAGATTCCCGGTGCTTGGATAAGCCAAGAGACGCTGGATGGCCAGCCAACAACACTCACCGTGGAATATCGGTCGGATGGAACCTTCGGAGCATCCGCACGAATTACCGAGGGACGCTATTCGATCAAGCTCGTCTTGACCGGAACCTGGCGAGTGCATAACGGATATCTAATAAGTCAAACCGAGGCAACCGGCGCGCCGCCGCGAGTTACTACTCACGAGGTCGTCGCGGTCAACGAATCAATGTTGGTGCTGCGCGATCGGGACGGGAACATAGCGGTCAAACGTCGTGCGAAATAGACGGGAGGTATCGCGTCCCCAACTACGCAAAGCCTACGTTGCGGCCGGGCTCAACGGTGTTTTCTCAGTTCGCCCTTTTCCAGATTTCGGTTCTTCCGATCAGCGAAATACCAATATAGCCCCGTACTTTGAGGGTGTTCGTGCCTTCCAGTTCCATATTGCAGGAATAGGTTTTTCCGCTCTGCGGGTCATAAATTGTCCCATTTTCCCACTTTCCTGAACCGGCCGAGGTAAACCCGGTCATAAAGACCATCCCGATAATCGGACGGCTGTGTTTGCCGACATCTGGATTATGAATGTCGGTCTTTTTTTCGCCGTCCGGAGCGAGCGGCTCACGCAGGCTCACGATCTTTGCACTCAGTTTTCCGCTCTCTTCATAGATCTCAAATGAAGCGTCTTCGTTTTTCCAGAGACCGGTGGCCGACGGCGAATCAGCCGCAGACATCTCCTCCATCGCGATGAACAGAACCAGGCAAAATAAAACGCAAAAACCGGAGCTACGTTGCGCGTAGAACATATAGTCATCAGTTCGAACAGTGTTACGCTTTGTCAATTAGAGTAGACCCGATTGGCCAAGAGTTTATTCCAGCGGCAAACTACCGATCATCGCATGAACAGGCTCGCGGTTTTTCATCTAATTTTTGTCGCAATATTTCTTCTGGGTACGTCCGAGCAAAGCTTCGGACAAACCAAATTGGTTCCAGAGAAAGTGACCGTTCCGGCGGAATTTCGCTCCTCGCCGTTTGACCATGATCGCTACTTGCAAGTGCCGAGCGGCTTCCAAATTCGAGTGGTCAATCGGATTTCGGCAGCACGTTTTCTCAGATCAACTCCGGATGGTGGTATCCTAGTTTCTCAGCCATCGAGAGGTAAGATTTGGTGGATCTCGGGGGCGCCGGAAGGTGTAAGTTTGCCCGTTCTTGCCGCCTCCGAATTACGCCTGCCTCATGGAATGGTTTTTACGGTAATCGGCGGCAAAACGTACCTTTATGTCGGTGAATCGAACGAGATCAGTCGATTCCAATACGATCCGAACACCCACACGTTGCTCCATAAAGAAGTCGTTGTTCCGAATCTGCCAGACAGTAGCAGCGCCGAACTCCGCGGCTCTTATGGCCATGAATTGAAGAACTTAGCAATCAGCCCGGACCGTCACCTCTACGTTGATATCGCGTCGTCCACCAACGCCGACCCAAGGGACACCACCAGCGACCCAGTTCGATCCGCAATTTACCGTTACGATTTGGACGGCGGGAATCGAACTCTTTTCGCCAAGGGCATTCGGAATGCGGAAGGACTTGACTTCGTTCCGGGCACAAACGGATTGTGGGCAGTCGTTAATGGAGGCGATGATATCCGATTTCCATTCCATCGAAGCTGGAAAAGAAGTGGCTCTGACGACTTCGGCAAACGCATGACCGCCTATGTTGATGATCACCCTCCAGACACGTTCATTCACGTTAGGCTCGGTGCGGACTACGGATGGCCGTTCGCCGATCCAGATCCAGATAGCCCCAGCGGTTTGGACACCATGCCGCTCGCTCCGAACTATCAGAATAATCCGGACTGGAGCAAATATCCGGAGTCAAGGTTCACCCGTAGCGATAAAGGGATCCAGGCTCACTCGGCGCCGCTGGGCTTGGCCTTTCTACAAGAAACAAAATTGCCCAATTGGCTCCAGAACTCGGCCGCCGTTGCGTATCATGGTTCCTGGGATCGGAGTCGTAAAACCGGTTACAAGGTCGTGATCTTTCCATGGACGAGTCAGCAGCGGCCAGGTAATCAAGTTGATTTAGTCTCTGGATGGCTCGACGAAACATCGCAACGGATCTGGGGTCGACCGGTCGACGTGAAGCCCTCGATGAACGGCCAATCACTGTTTATTTCCGATGATTATAGCGGAACGATTTACGAATTGAAGCCGCGAGAGTAATGCCGTGAGCGCCGTCATCGCCGGGAACGGTCCGAAGCGTTCCTTTCCGCTCAACTTCAGTTCCCGACGATACCGGCGCTGACGGCGTTAAAAAAAGCCGGGCTGGCTCCAACCAAAGCCCGCCCGGCGCTTCACACCAACTTCTGTTCTACCAAGAGCGAAGAATCCACTGCGAATTCCTCGCTTACCCTAATCGGGTTATCGACCCGAGAATGAACAATCTTTAACCGGATTTGAAAAGCTAATTTTTAAGCGATCTGAAGAATACGGTTATTCGATTTCTGGCTGCTTACGCGGTCGCAGATCACCTCCAAGACTTCCCTTTCATTCTCCAGCTTAGGCACTCTGAGCTTCTCTTTCCATAAGCTTAAGCTGAGAGCTTCTGGACTTCGTTTCTATTTCCGAATCGGGAAGCGGGCGAAAGCGAATAGACCGGCTAAACAAAACGCGGCGGCCAGGAAAGCGCATCCATGAAAACTCTGGCTCGATCCAAAGGTCTGTAACCATCCGAACGCCACCGCGGAAAGACCGATCATTGATTTTTGAAAGATGGCCTGAACCCCGAAAAAGATCGCCTCGCGATGGAGCCCCCGCCGATTGCTATCCTCGTCGATTACGTCGGCCAGCAGAGCGAATGCTAAGACGCCAAAACCGCCGACTGGGACCCCGGCCAATCCGACAACACATTGAGCAATTGTGAACTGCGAGAGGCCGATTTGAATTCGATCGGAAATGCCTACCAGTCCGAATACCAAGACGGTCAATGCAAATACCGAAAGGAAACTGCGATATTTCCCGAACCGTTTTGCGATCCAGTTAAAGATAAAGAATGCGATAAGGTTAACCGCGATAAAGGGTAACATGAGCCAGGTAACAGCGTCCTTCTCCATTCCCAACTGTACTTGAACCCAACGAGGGACCAGCATTAGTAAGAGATTGAGTGCGAACCAATAGAGCGAGGTGGAGATCAGTAGCGGCAAAAAAGTTGTGTTTCCTATTACCTCTCTGATCCACTGGAATAGCATTTTGAGGGATGGTTTCGCGCCGGCGGCGCGCTCCGACTCCGATATCACGAAAGGAATCGGATAATAGGAAATCAGGATTGCTAGACCAACCATCACACCAAGGCCAACAAAGCCGAAATGCTGCACAATCAACCCGGCAAACGCGAAGCAGAGAGTCCCCACCAGGGCTGCTACCCCTTGGCCGGTCGTTAGATTTAGACGATCGCTGCTCGAGCCCGCAATTTCCGGAAGCAGCGCCAGATAAGGGGTTACCACCAGACCGTAAAGCAGAAAATAAGCCTGGGCCAAAACCGTCGCATAGCCGATCCGGAATACTTCGCTGGCACCTTGGGGCGGTATCCAAAGGAGAAAAGAGACAATGGCAAAGGGCAAGGTGCCAAAAAGCAGAAATGGTATTCGTCGACCCCAGCGGCTTCGCGTATTGTCGGTCCAATAAGCGAGGAAAGGATCGGATACACCGTCGGTGATTCGTCCCGCCAATACTATGATGGAGAATGCGACCGTACTGATAACGCCTCCCACCACGTAGCGTTCATAGAACCATTCGGTGAGCACAAGGTTGGCCAGATTCATAGCCAACGCACCCAAACTATAGACTGCCAACTGCCATCGCGTGAGCTGGTGAGTAGTCGTGGCGATTCGATTCATCGGAAGTCGGACGCATCTCGTCGTAGCGGCACCGATTCAAAAACGCAAGGGGGAACGGAGTGGTGGAGCAAAGCAACGGGGTTGGCGCGCAGCGTATCGGCGTGCGCCGCTCTTTCGGCGATCGTCTATTTCTTCCTTCCCGATGCGAATTTCGGGGAATGATCATCAGATTCTTGGATCCAGGGTGCTTGTCTAAGCCGAATACTTCTGCTAAGACGCCCGAGAAATTCGGAGAAAAACAATGGATATTCTAGCGGCAGTTATTTCGGTTCAAATCGGTCCAGTCCTTGCCCTAGTGGCAGGTATTTTGATTCTGCTGGTTCCTCGATTGTTGTCCTACATCGTGGCCATCTACCTGATCATTATCGGCTTGAATGGCTTATTGCACTTAGGGTTTTGAACGGTAGCGAATCAGCTACTGGTTTAATTGACTACCGACTATCAGCTATACGAGGCGACGCTGGCGCATAAGCAAACGAAACCGAGAAGAAAGAATACTGCCGATGAGATCTGGACCGCCCGGAACGTTTGTTCGAGCGATACTGGGATATTCTGAAAATCTTCAGTTGGCGGATTGTCGCCCAAGGGAACAATCCACCATATCGCAATTGCCAAACAAACTCCCAGACAAAAAACTGCCGCCCAGGCGGTTGCGTTAGCGATTCCGCCACTCTGAAAACGGAGGGCGTAGATAACCGTGGCAAACACATCGGTCCCGAGCAATAACACGTAGATTGTTGTGCTTAGCGGGTGACGAACTTTTCCGCCGGCGATATCGGGCTGGGTGGGCCTTTCCAGGACCAAAAAGCGCCTGACGATAGCGTACTCATAAACCGCGAATAATCCGGTCAGGACCAGGACAGAGAATTTGAGCCAGTCCATTGCTAAACTTTGTCGATTATCTCACCGGGAAACTTCCGGTTCCAGGATAGAGTTGCCGGGCTTACAAAGTAGGCGCAGCTTCTAGCTGCGAAGAATCCGGCGTTCCGCACCTGGAAGGTGCGTCTATTTTGCTTTCGGTCGAATGGTAATGACAAATCTCCAGACGACAGATCGCGAATCTTTCTTTGCCATTTGTCATTTGTCATTACTTTGCCTTATGCCTTCACCGATTGAAAAGCTAATCGATGAATGGGTCTCCCAAAATTCCGAGGAACATCTTCCCGGAAAGGGCAAACCATTGGACCTCGAGGAGTATTTTCGCTGGCCGGAAGACAAGCGAATGGGATACTCCCTCATTCGCGAGGCTGGGTGCGTTCCACCGGAGATTGCGCTTCTTCAGGAAATTGATTCTCTAAAGCAATCAATCGATCGGTGTACTGATCCGGAAAAGCGCCGACGACTCCGAGACCGACTGCAAGCCCGGCAAGTCGAATTCAATATACATCTGGAGGAGCGTCACCGGTCGCGGCGGCATTGAGCCAGTAATCGGTAATCACTATTCGGTAATCAGTAATCAGTGCATCAAATAAACGGACGCTGGTCGGAAAGGACAGGAACATACAACGTTTCGCGTTCGGCGTCTGGTACAACCGGTTGCGGCGACTGTCCCCAAAACACCCTGATTTGGCGCAAACTAGAATTCGGTCCGAAGCTGCTCGCATGGTACCGCCCGAAACCGCAGTCGCCATCGCGTCGCTGCGTCTGGCGTTGAGTATTCCTCGATCCGACCATGCATCGCGGCATTCGCGGACCACGCCAAGGCGACTGCGTTTTGGGGCCAGTGTGAACGAGTCGCTCCGTTCCAATCTTTAAGTTTGACCGCACAAGGTGCTTCGCGGGACAGTCGCCGCTACCGGAGATTGCGACCGGCTATCCGCCAGCACGATCCCTCTCCGACGTGTTCCTGGAGAGTTATGGGCGATTGGTCAGAGCGTCGAGGGGGCCCGTTCGTTTTTGGTTTTTACTGATTACTGATTACCGAATAGTGATCGCCGATTACCGGCTCAGTCTCTCTCACTTCACCCCAATCCGTACGCGATAGCTCCAGAACCACGGAACCTGGTGATTCCCTAATATACGTTGTCCGGTTTTTCTCAGTTCGATCAAGCCTAGCTCCTCTTCGCTCACGCCTGCTTTCAGGAGCGCAGCCACGCTGCCCTGGCTCCTGGCTAGCCCGACCAGCCGCTCCGCGTTACCTGGTTCTATTTTGTGAAAAGTGGATTCTCTCGTGCTCCGAAAACAACCACTACACCGAATGTTCTCGAGGTGTTGATGTTTAGGCCACGACTTGACTCGCGCGAGTCGGACGTCTGCATACTTCGAATCATCTGCCTTCGCGACGCATTCCGTATAAGCCAGGTCCAGTTCCGGCAAGACTGACGGGGGCCAGTCGCAGTCGATTGCCGCGAAAACGCCTCCTGGCCGAAGAATGCGCGCCACTTCGGGCAGTGTCGTTTCCGGATTCATCCAATGAAAGGACTGTGATGCAGTTACAATATCGACGCTCTCTGGGGGGATTCGCGTGGCATCTGCCTCGGCACCACTCCACTCGACTGCTCCGGGAGGGAAAAGGGTGAAACAACGTCTTTCCGCTTCACGCCGCATATCCTGGGACGGCTCCAGTCCAATAATCGACCGCGTCTTGCCCACCCACATCATCATGGACAAGCCGCTGCCGCATCCGACATCCACCACGCGTCCGGCCACCTCGACTTGCGCAAGCTGCAACAGGAGATCGGCAATTATCTCCGGCGGAGAAGGTCGCACCTGATCATATACGTCCGCGAATCCAGTAAATCGTTCGATGCTTGGCTTCATGGCAAAAGTTAATGATTTGTCCCTCTCGGTTCACTCTTCTCGGTGTTTATCGGACTCGGGTCAGACGATGCGGTAAATTCAGCTTTGCGCGCCGTGATCAGAACGTACCAAGCGACTGAGGACCCAGGATATACGGATTCCAAGTCACTGCGATGAAAAGGAGGCCGACGAAGGGGGCAGCCGCTTCACCAACCAGCGTGAAGAAGGGCTGCAGACTAGTCAGTTCTGCCGAAAAATCGGACACGTCGTGAGCATAGGAACGTGGCCAATATTAGTAAACCGCCATCCGCAAATGAAATAGCCAATGATCCAAATTTCCGATCGGCTATTTGTCATTTGTGATCACCGCGTAGCAGTGCCGCTCACTGCCCCTTCTGGACTGAATCCGCGAACACCTTCAACTGCTTTTCCACTATCGACGGAGTTAAGCTTTGATATTCGGGAGTCAAATAGGATGGACTCGTCGCGCTGTCGCTCCGGATATTGGCGCCACTGACTCCAAGCCCAATCCCAGGTGCGAGTTGGTACGGCTTGTATTGCGGATGGAGCGCCTTATCTTCGGCTTTGTCTTTCTTCTCCTGAGCCTGCCGGCGAAACTCTTTGTCGGCGATATTCGTGATTCGCGAATCTGCCGGGGCTTTGGTAAAATCGGCCTTCTGCTCGCCGATAACTGTAAGCGCCGGGAGCTCTATCGCCTTGGTTAAATCCTTGGAAAATTTTTCCTTGTCCGCCGGCTTTAAATCCGAGACCGGCACGACTGCTTGGCCTTCGTCGCTCTGAATGACCAACGTCGTGGTGCTCCGGCTGGTCACTTGGACGTTGTGAAAGGTATGGCCGGAGGCCGTCGTTAGATCTTCCGCCTGCATCCGGACAACCGAACATAAAGCTAGTAGAAGAAATGGGAGATGTTTCTGCTGTCTGAAAAGACTGCCCGGACGACAACGCATACCGCGGACCATAGACACGATTCCATCTTTCGGCGAGCCGAGAATTTTCAGCAATCAGTAACGGCTATTTGCTGATTGCTAATTAGCCGCTCCGGTCTCCGATTTCTTTGCCTCTGTATTTGGCTTGTTTCCCGCCTCAATGGCCGTTCGTTTATTTCCCGAAAGCACTACCAGAACGTCGGCCGCTTGCTTGTCGGTCGAAGCCTTCGTATCCAGCCACACTAGCCGCCCATCCTTAAAAAGATATGCTTGCCGTGTCGCGAAGCTGTTTTTAATGAGCGGCACGCCAAAAGCAGCCGTGACCTTGTGGTCGGTATCCGATAGCAACTCGAACGGCAAGCTTTCTTTGGTCTGGAATTCTTTTTGTGCATCAACTGTGTCTAGACTCACTCCATAAATCTTCACGCCTTTTTGTTGCAGGTCTTGATACGCATCACGAAGACTGCAGGCTTGTGCCGTGCAACCTGGCGTCATCGCCTTTGGATAGAAATAAACCAGGGTGTACCCATTCTTGGCTGCCTCCGCTAGGTTGATCGTCTTCCCGTCTTGATCCAGAACTGCGACGGCTGGAATGGGATCTCCGACCGACAATTTGCCGTTGGTCTCAGACGTTTCTGATGATCTGCCAGAAAAGGGAAGTGCGAATAGAATGAAGGTCGAAATGGAGTAGATGAGTTTCATAGGAAGAGGTTTTTGATGTCCTGATGAGAAAGTCCTGATTGAGCCGGTCGGTAATGGCCAAAAACGGTGCCACGGATTACGAATTCCAGTTACAATAAGCAGCTCACGGTTTGCTGCAATCCTTCCATATCGTAGACTCCCGATTCGGTATTTTATTCCGTTTGTTGTGTTCTCGGCTCCTGCATTGCATTGTGTCGATCCATCGTGCGAATTTCGGTTCCCCCACTTGGCTCCATTCCCTTGGCTGCCCCTCGAGGCGAACATAAACAAGGAAGGTAATAATTAACCCGGGAGCCCGTTTAGCGGCTCCAGTTTCATTTAAGGACTAGCGGCTAGTCACTCGCACGCTTCTAGATTCGCGGCCAATTTTTTGAATTCCCGTTTCTGCCCGCTCTAGTGCGAATGCACTGCCTGGGCATGATGGTAGGCACTCACGAAACCCACTGTGAAGGCGAAGGCTATCAAGCAGCCAAAGAAAAATGGCACCAACACGCTTGATCCAGATCCGCATATGCGTTTGACGAACCCGATGCTTAAATCATCGCGTTTGCCGTCTCAACCGAAAACGGACAGCGTTAACGCGTTCGATCAAATGTGCGAACGTCTGGCCAAAAGCGCTTGCCACTTTGCAATCAGGCGTCGCAATCCTGAGTCGAGCGGCAGACTTCTCATCTCGCTGGGCTCAAACCAACGCAGTTCCTTGCTCTCTGGACTGGTTTGAATCTCCGCCTGTTCCGGCGCGATGAGAACATATCGAACGTCATAGTGCAGATGCGTGGGTTCATCTCCGAACGCTGGAATCTCGTGAATGTCGAGATCAAAGGGACGGCTCGAGGCGACGATCAAGTCTTGAATTCCAGATTCCTCGTTCGCTTCGCGTTGCGCTACCGAAAGAACATCTTCCTCGCCATCGCAATGTCCTCCAAACTGTAGCCAGCGATCGAGCTTTCGATGATGATGCAATAGGCTGCGGGCTCCGTCCGCGCTCACCACGAACGCGCTCCCGGTAAAATGGGCCGGAAAAGCATCACGCCTGAAACAGCTCGGGCACGAATCGAGTAATTCGATCATTCGCTGGCGACAAACCGCCTCGTCCGGCCGATCGGAAAGATCGAGGGACAATAAAACGTTTCGAAACTCGGCGCGGTTCATTGTGATCCTCCATTCGGCGCTTCAGCGCAATTTCGCAAGCGGGGCGCTGCCCGCTCTGCTTGAGCACTGAAGTCCGGAACGAGTCCTGACTACGTACTCTTAGGATTTATGTTAGGGCGCATAGGCGCGTCCGCAGGATCTCGGTAGGGGCGAGGTCGTGCTATTTTCTCTCGCCGTTTTGACGTTCGCCAATTCCGCATCGAAAGTGGCCGTCTTGACCACGCCCGCACATTCTTCGCCCACACAATTAAATGCCGCTGACCCTCCTCCGCAGATTGATTCGCTCAAACGACCTTTGAGCGAATGGCTTCTCCTGCTGATGCTGGCCGCGGTACAGTTCACGGTTGCGGTCGACTTTGTCATTATGATGCCTCTGGGACCACAGCTCATGCGCATCTTTGGCATCGACACGCCCGCTTTTAATATCGCGGTCTCAGCATATGCCGGAGCAGCAGGAGTCTCCGGACTCGGTGCGGCATTCTTTCTCGATCGATTCGATCGGAAGACCGCGCTGCTGATGATCTACGCCGGTTTTGCTATTGGCACTCTGCTTTGCGCACTCGCACCGACCTACCAAACACTGGTATTCGCCCGCGCCTTGGCCGGATTTTTCGGTGGCATCGTCGGCGGCATCAGTTTGGCGATGGTTGGCGATCTGGTCCCAGATGCACGCCGAGGATCGGCGGTGGGAACCGTGATGTCCGCCTTTTCCGTTGCCCAAGTGGCAGGTGTACCGTTAGGCCTCTACTTCGCAGACACGCTTGGTTGGCATGTCCCTTTTCTTCTGCTGGCTGCTTTGAGCGGTATAGTTTGGATTTTCGCTATTGTGCGATTGCCAAAGGTTCGGGGCCATGTACAAGCTAGCCGCGGCGAAACGCCACTACGCCGATTTTTGGGTGTCCTGGCTAACGCAAATCATCTCCGAGCGCTGGCATTGATGTCGGTGATAACCTTCGGCGGATTCATGATCATCCCTGATCTGGCCAACTATCTGGTCTCCAACGTTCGTTTGAATAGTGGAGAGCTGCGCTGGGTCTACTTGATCGGGGGAGGTGCGACGCTCTTTACCATGAACGGGGTTGGTCGGTTGGCTGATCGGTTCGGCCGGATGAGGATTTTCACTATCATGATGTGCTGCTCGATTGTCGCAGCATTTCTGTCGACCCATTTGCCGGTTGTGCCCGCGACGGTAGCAGTTGCCTCTTCGACCTTTTTTATGATCTCGATGACTGGCCGATTTGTTCCGGCGATGGCGATGATCACCAGCAGCGTGGAGCCTGAACATCGGGGCGGCTTTATGAGCGTCAACTCGGCGGTTGCACAGTTTTCCGCCGCGTTGGCGGCAACCATGGCCGCGTGGGTAATCCACGATGGAGCCAATCACCAACTGGTCGGCTTCGGCAAAGTTGCATGGCTTTATGTTGGTTGGGCCGTCATCGGTTTGTGGTTGGCCTCCGGAATTAAAACTGCGGCAGTACCTGGACCGAAGGGCTCACGGTTTACTGATGAGACGCTTCCAGAATCCAGCACGTAGAGGAGAGCGCCAAGAACGCTTTGAAAGCCTAGATCGGTAGCGGCGACTGTCCAACCGAAGCTGAGCGTATGCCTGTCCAGTAGGTTTGATCGAGGGGATTGAGTGCGCTCGGCCTTTGAGTGCAGTCGCCAGATCGCGGCTTCTGATTGGCGGCTACATGGGAAGTATCAGCCGGTAGCGGAACCAGTCACCAACGCCGTCTCAATCATGCCAAACGCTAAATGCCGCCACACGATGGCGACTGCGATTTGCGGTAGCGTCGGACAAGCAGCTCCGGGTGTATTTTTTGATTCTGTCAAGCGTTGGCCCGTAGCGGGACAGTCGCCGCTGATCTGGTCTCACCGATCGATAGTCACCGCTCACTTCTCACGCCTCGCCATCCCGGACGTCATCACTCGGAAGGTCGCATCCGCGAAATCGAGAACGCCGTCCCTATGAAATGGCAAGTGGCGACTAGCTGCCAGTTTCGCTATCCCATGCACCATCGACCATACCATGAAGGCCAGCGGTTCAGGATCCCCTCTCGACAATACACCGGCTTCTTGGCATTCAACAATGAGAGCGAGCAGTGTGGCAAACGCCTCATCTCCTGCTTTAGCATGTTCCGGGTATTTGTCGCGGCTGGATGGCAGATCGAACATCACCAGGAAGTGCTGCGGCCAGCGTAGGGCAAAGCTGACGTAACCGCGTCCACAGAGTCGGAATCGCTCTTCCGCGGTCGAGCCGCGGGCGGCGGCGCGTTTCATTGCCGCGGTTAGCCGTTCGAAACCTTGCACTGCGACGAGGGCGAGGAGTTCATCTTTGTCGCGGAAATGGCGATAGGGGGCGTTATGGGAAACTCCGGCTCGGCGCGCTACCTCACGCAGGGTGAAGGCCTGGGGACCGACCTCACTGATTAAGGCGAGAGCGGCGTGGAAGAGCGCCTCCTTCAGCTGGCCATGATGATAGGGTCGATCGGCTTTCATGGAGAAACCAAAGCACAAATGTTGACAACAGCAACATTTTGCTTTAAATGTGGACGCTGCCAACATGAAATCCTCTTCCTATACTCGTCAGTTATTGGATGATTCCTGCCACGGCCTCCGCTCCGGCATCAGCCAGCTTGCCACCGCCCCGGATACACGCGGAACACAGAACACCGGCTGCAGAAATCAGCAGCCTTCAGGGTCGCTTGCTTCCGATTCCGACCCCCGATCGCCGCAGGATTCAGGACTCTTTTACGGTATTCTCAAACGCTCGATAATCGGAGGACCTTAGCTCGAACGCTGCTAACCGCCGATGGCGGCATATTCGCAGTCGAGCACGCGAAAGTCAGGCCGAGAATCTCATATTGCAAAGCTGGTTGTTCTGAAGGAGCAGAACGCATGCAAAAAGTGAATCTCTCTCAGGTTCCCGTGGAAGAGAATCCGCCTTCACCCGCCGGCCGCTTCCGATCGTTCAGCCAAAACATTTCACAGGCTCTTGGGCGCATTAAGGACTCGGATTCGAGACAGAATATTCACCCGTTCGACTTGGAGCTTTGTCGTGTACCTGCGGGCGCTTCTGCTAGCCCCTACCACGCCCATTCCAGCCAATCAGAGCTTTACCTAATTTTATCCGGATCCGGTAAATTCCGAACGCCGCAAGGCATAACTGAATTAATCAGCGGCGATGCCATCTTTTGCGCGCCCGGCGAGCCGCATCAAATCATCAATGACAGCATCGAAGAGCTCGTCTTCTACATCATCGCTGACAATCCGGTGGGGGAAACTTGTTATTATCCCGACAGCGACAAATGGGGATTACCTTCGAATCTTAATGGGCCGGTTCTGAAGGGAAAAGCGGTGGACTACTTCGAAGGCGAAGAGTAACGGATCAGGTAGCCAGAATTTAGAATCCAGAGTGTAGCATCCGACAGATCGTGGCCGGTCGCCGTTACCATGTATCATGGTTAACTTTCAGGTTTCGAAGACGCGAACTTCGGTACTCTGAATCCCGCACGTCTTCTGGCTTCTAGCTTCTGGCTCCTGACTCCTCTCATTCTCCCAGCACCTCTGCCAGTTGCCGGATCGCCATTCGATCTGCATCTAACTCACGGAATGACAAAATCCATTGATCCGGGCCGACGAATTTTTTAATCGGCCACAACTCCCGAATTCGGCCAGCCTTGAGAGCAGTCGTACAGACATACTCCGGCAGAATCGTTACACCCATACCAAATTCAACGGCATGCAGAACCGTTCGAAGATCGGAGACAACTAGAGCAAGTCGTGATTCAAACGGCGTTTGTAGCACCTGCTGCCAGAACCGGCGGGTATTGGGTAGCTCGACGCTGTACCCTATCCACGATTGCGTTTTCAACCAACTGGCTAGCCCTTTGAGGTCGCGGATCGTTTTGGGCGGCTGAAACGCCGGCGACCCTACAAGTAGGAATCGTTTTTCTGCTAACATCCCATATTGCAGGGCCCGGACTACCGGCTTTGCCACACTAATGACGGCGTCGAGCATTCCGGTTTGGAGTTGTGCGAGAAGCTCCTTCGGATCATCAAAACTAACCGCGAGCTGCAGCTTTGTACGAACCACCCGCTCTAACACATACAAATCGAAGTAATCCGCCGATGTGCCCAGTCGCAGGGTCTCGCCGCTTCCAACTTTGGCCCAGGCGGAATCTTGCTGGCGCAGGAGACTTCGCGACACCCGGTCCAGGCGGTCAAGTGAGTCAAAGACCTGATCGAATAACGACCTGCCTAGGGTAGTCGGGATCATCCCTTTAACCGAGCGCCTGAACAGTAGTCCACCAGCGAGCTCCTCAAGGGCTGCAAGTTGTTGGCTTACAGCGGACTGAGTCAGATGCCGCTGCCGCGCGGCTGCTGACACCGAGCCGCATCGATAAACGGCAACGAAGCTTTCGTAGAGATCAGAATTGACCATTAGCGGAGCTAATAATGCTTATCTAGAATATAAAATTGCTTGCCGCCGCGGCTAGACCATTTTTCCAGGTGATGCAGATCGCTTCCAGTCGAGACCAGTTTAACCCTTTGGCCGAGCGCTATTCGCAAAGTCCGGTTCACCGGGCCGGTGCTAGTCTGCCAGTTTTGCTGGAGCTTGCTGAGCCGAAAATCTCTGACGCAGTACTAGACGTGGCGACTGGTCCCGGGAATACCGCTTTCGCGCTGGCAGATTACGTCCAATCGGTGATCGGAGTCGACATTGCTCCGCGCATGCTCGAACAGGCTCAATTACGAGCTGACACTGAGAGGAAAACGAACATTATCTTCCAGGAAGCTTCGGCCGAGGCACTCCCGTTCGTATCCGGTGTTTTCTCGTTGGTGGTTTCGCGACATGCGCCCCATCATTTTCATGATGTCGGAAAATTTCTCTCTGAGGTCCATCGTGTTTTGGCCTGCGGCGGACGGTTCGTCCTTGCCGATCAGATCAGTCCAACCGCCGAGATCTCTGATTGGATTGATTATTGGGAACGCACACGCGACCCATCTCATTTTCTGCAGCGAACCGTTTCGCAGTGGCAGGAACTGGCTCGCGATACCGGGTTTTCTTGGATCAAACACGAGATCGTCCCTTATCGTTTGCAGTTTGACTGGTGGGTGACCCAGGCTGGCTGTAACGCTGAACGCGTCGCCCAGCTGCGAAGGCACATCCAGGGAGCCGGTCCCGAAATAGCCAAGTGGTTGGACCCGGAATTCGATCACAACAATCAGCTACTGAGCTTCATCGAGCCCATGTTAGTCGTGCGGATGGAACCGTAGAAGTTGCAAGTTACAGGTTACTGATTGGGGATTCCATCGATCAGCTACCGCAGTCCAGTCGCCGTTTTCGTGATCCCAAAAAAGATATCGTTATGAACAACCGACCAAACTTTTCCCGCCGAGATGCATTGTCGCTTCTCGGACTCACCGCCACCGCTCTCGTAGCTCAACCTGCTTTTGCCGTTTCAACGAAAGCCAAAGAGGATATCCCTCTCCTCTATCGATTTCGTATCGGTGATTTCTCGGCTGTCGCTGTAAGTGACGGCTTCTTGCGGGTCCCTGAGCCTCATTCCTTTTATGCGCCGCAGGAGTCAACCGCAGAGTTCCAGGCTCTTCTAAAGGATTGGTACATATCACCCGATCGCGTTTTTCTCCCGTTCAACATCCTCTTGATTGATACCGGAAAGGAACGAGTCCTCATTGACGCGGGAAATGGCAACATTCCGGACCGTGTCGATCCTGGACTGGGACGGGCTCAACAGGCCTTCAATCGGCCGGATACGGCGCGGAGGACATCTCAGTGGTTTTCTTGAGTCATGGTCACCCCGATCATCTCGGCGGACTAGTCACAACGGACAACAAACCGACCTATCCCCATGCGCAACATTTCGTACTAAAGACCGAATTTGAGTTCTGGACATCACCCAACCCCGACCTCTCAGCAGGACTCGCTTCAGCCGAACTGAAGAAATATGTTCTCGAGTTTGCCCAAAAGCGTTTCCCCGTATTGAAGGATCGATTCGTAAGGATAGACGTCGGTACGGAGTTCACACCAGGTTTCCGAGCAATGCTCGCACCCGGCCATACACCCGGTCACAGTATTGT
>JBEEIB010000039.1:0-4580 GCA_041167675.1 Verrucomicrobiota bacterium | reverse complement strand
CGCCAATAAAGATCAGGCTGATGCCCATGGAGTTTCCTTTCTTCTAAGCTCGTTCATTGCTAGGCGATTGCAGCAACGGCGGCAATGATAAAATTGCTGGAAGCTCATTTTTGAATCGAGGACGACCACCCAGAATAACGTGGCAAATGGCGATCATGATTTTTCCTGAAACAATTCGTTGAGGTCGGCCGAAGCAGCGCCATTGGCTAAGAGGTTGAATGTGCCGTTGGTTTTGATGTCTTCAGCCGCGTGCACGAATGCGCCCCACGCGGCCAGGGCGAGTCCAGAGCCGACAGAGATTCGGCGCACACCAAGCTCGGCCAGTTGAGAAAATGAAAGATGGTGATTGAATCCGGAGACAAGGACGTTGACAGGTCTCGGTGCGAGCGTCCTCACGATTCGTGCAATCTCGTCAGGATTACGGACGCCGGGCGCATAGAGACAATCGGCGCCAGCTTCAGCGTAGGCAGCGAGTCGTTCGAGAGCAGTATGCAATGGATCGGGATGCCCGACTAACCACGCTTCGCAACGTCCTGTTAGCACGACACCAGTTTCCGAAGCGTCAATCGCCGAACGTGCAGCGCGAATGCGAGCAACCGCGAGTTCTTTCTCGTAGAGTGGGGGATCGGCCTGACCGGTGCTGTCTTCGATTGATAATCCAGCGACCCCGGTAGCGAGGCAGAGTCGCACATTTGCCGCGACGCCTTCTGGTTCGTCAGCATAACCGGATTGAAAGTCTGCGTTCACCGGCAGCGCCGTTGTTCCTACAATTTCCCGAATGTGCGCGAGCATTTCATCGCGCGGAACGCCGCCATCGCGTTGTCCGCGCGAGAAGGCGAAGCCTGCCGAAGTAGTGGCGAGCGCTTTGAATCCGAGACGTTGCAGATAGATCGCCGTCCCAATATCCCACGGGTTTGGAATGACGAAACATCCTGACTGATGCATCGCGCGGAACTTTGCCGCGACAGAGGCCTGCTGCGCTGAATTCATGTCGCAAATCTTATGTGGATCGAGCGCGAACGCGAGTCTCGCAAAAAACGGAGGCTATCCCGCAATCCGTACCCCGACCTCATCCAAATGACGCAACAAATCGGCGGGATCTTCGTAAACTCGATACGCACCTGCTCTTTCAAGCTCGCTCTGACCGTAACCGCCTGAGAGCAGAGCCACTCCAAGGGCGCGGGCGCGTCGTGCCGCAAGCAAATCCCAAACACTGTCACCGACCACGATCGAGGCGCCGATTTTTGTGCCGAGTCGTTCGGCTGCTGTTAGGAACAGGTCAGGATCTGGTTTGGCATAGCGAACTTGATCTCTTGTCACGACTACTGCCTTCCGGGGATCAACGCCGAGAATTTTCAAACCGATGCCGGCGCTTTCCATTTTTCCACTCGTTGCGATGGCCCACGGAATTCCTCTCTTCGAGAGATGAGCGAGAAGTTCCTGCGCGCCCGGCAGAGGCCGGATCTGCGTCACCATCCGCGCGTAGGCTTCGGCGTGCCATCGCTGAATATTCGCGGCCTCCTCGGTTTCCAGTGGCCGGCCAGTCTCCCGCAACAACGCGTTCACAAACAGACCGCCGCTCATTCCAATGCGTCGATGTATGCGCCACACTGACAATTCGATGCCGGCCTTTTCCAGAGCCTCACGCCAGGCCAGTACATGTTGATAAACGCTGTCCACGAGCGTGCCGTCCAGGTCGAATAGGAAGGCCGGCCCCTCTCTGGCGGCTTTCTCCGATTCGCCTGTTTCCATGGTTCCCGCGGAACTTATAAGATCGACCGCAGCACACCGCCTTCTGCACGCAAAGCCGCTCCATTAGTAGCCGATGACAGAGGGCTGGCCACGAATGCAACTAACGCGGCTACTTCATCCGCGGTAGCGAAGCGCTGCAAAAGCGAGCCGGGCCGCGCTGTGCGAAAGAATTCCTTTTCTATGTCATCGGGCGTGACGTTTTTCGTTCTTGCCATGTCCGCGATGAATTTCTCAACACCTTCCGACCGGGTCGGACCGGCGAGCACCGAATTCACCGTGACAGCCGTACCCGCGGTCGTTTCCGCTAAACCTCGCGCAAGCGCGACCTGCATCGCCTTCGTGACACCGTAATGAATCATTTCCACCGGAATGTTTACGGCGGATTCACTGGAGATAAAAATGATGCGCCCCCAGTTGGCGGCTTTCATCTGCGGCAGGTAATGGCGCGACAGGCGGACGCCACTCATAAAGTTTGTCTCGATAATCGCGTGCCAGTCGTTGTCGGTGATTTGCTCGAATGGCTTCGGCTCGTAAACACCGAGGTTGTTGACAAGAACATCGACCGTGGGCACGGCCTGAATGCATTTTGAAATCCCGTCCGGCGTTGCAAGATCGGCGGCGATCCCGCTGATTTTCACGTCGCGGATTTCGCGCCGGACATTTTCAATCGCTTCATCGACTCGTCCGTGAGTGCGACCAGTGATCACGACTGACGCGCCCTCTCGCGCCAGGGCGCGGGCAATCGCGAATCCAATTCCGGCCGTAGAACCGGTGACCAACGCAGTCTTCGCTTTCAATTGCAGATCCATATTGCTGTTCCTTTCTTCAGTTCGTTTCCTTCTGTAGTGTGCCCGAATTTCTCCGGGGCAGGTGATCGATAAAAGCGGTCATGTGTCCGGTTCGCCACGCCGCGATACAGTTGGACTCGTCTTTACGCTTATCTCGCTTCCTACGCTAATTCGAGCTGAATCAGGATATGTGCCGGCGCGATTCGGGCCAGAATGGAACCAATTCCGCGGTTTTATCGCCAGCCTGATAGCGTCGATTCAACTCAACCTCGATCCCCTTGATCTCGTCTTGCTGTGGCAGCGCTTGCCCGTGATAGATGTATTCAGGTACACCATTGCGACTCTGGGCTAGCGGAGTCATTCCGTAGAGGTCGAGGCGGCGCTGCTGCAATTGCGCCGTGGTCCAGTTCGCATAGATCCCGCTCCGATAACCCCACACTTCGGCCGTGGTAGAATAACGGCCATACGGATAACCGGCGTTTACCACCGGTGGTGGAGGCTGTTCCGCGCAGCCGACGAGGCCAGCGGCGAATATTAGTGCCAATAATTGTTTAATTTTCATGTCTTAAGCTCAGTCGCGCCTGCCTCGTTGCCATTGCGCGTCGGTGGGATTTTGCGGTGACACCTAAGAGTTGATGCCCGCTCCCTCCTTCGAGATAGAAGCGTGGGCAATTCGCACTCAGCAGTATCGTTATCTTCGGCAGTCATATCGCTTTTTCTGAAGTGGGTTGTTTAACGCTCAAAGCTATCCGCCGTCTACGATCTGCAGCCATTGCGCAATCGCAGGATTTTGCAATGCCACCTAAGAACTGATGGTTGCTCCCTCTTTTGAGTAAGCCCTTCCGACACAGTAACTCCAGATTCGTCAATAACTCGCTCCTCGCGCTAATCCGAGCGATTGAAGCGCCGCTGCGGTGATCGTTCCGGTCACGCTCAGGTCGTGGTCCTCCTCGTACCGCGCGATAGCGTCCTCCGTTTCGTCGCCGAGAGTTCCGTCGATCGCGCCGCGGTAGTAACCAAGCTTCGCCAGTTGTGACTGGACTGCGCTCACAGTCTCATTGTTCCCATATTGATCTGAAGCACCATAGCCCGGGTCGTCGTAGTAACCGTTGTCACCATCGTAGTTACCGTTGTAATCGGAGGGATAACCGTTGTTGTAATCGGAGGGGTAACCGGAGTAGTAATCGTATGGATAGGACCCATCAGCGTAGGCGTCGAATGGATAGGACCCGGGATCTAGTCCCCACCAAAAACCATCGGCAAAAACAAAGACGTGACCGTGGTCGAAATGTGCATGCCGTCGATCCCAGTCGCGGTGCCAATTGGCATCATGATGCGTAAAAGCATGGTTCTTGACGGACGATTGTCGGTTTGACCCTGCCGAGATCCGCGAATTCTGAACTCCGCTCGTTCGTGCCATTGAGCCGCGATTTAGTTGATGAGTTATTGCTGGTCTCCTGCCGGCATTCGAAGTTATCGGTCGCCTGGCTGAGCCAGTGAATCCGTATGATCTAACGGCAGACATCCGACCGCCTCCATAGTAGAATTGGGGTCCGCGAGCCAATCCGCCGACACTTCTGCCGCCAAAACGTGCGCCGCCACTAGAGAAAGCCGGTGCTGCGCGAAAGCCACCACCGAAATGGCCGCCGCCAGAGAAATGGCCGCCGCCACCGAAATGACCGCCACCCGCAGAACCGCCTCCGCCGCCGTGAGGACCTGCCCAGACTGGCTGGGTAAGACCAACGAGAGCTGTGCTTACCAGACTAAGCAATTTAATCTTTTTCATACCGGAAAGTTCGTGGCCGAGTCGCTTCGCGTCCATTGCGCGTGCGTGGGATCTTGCGATGCCACCTAAGAGTTGATACCCGCTCCCTCCTTCGAGATAGGAGCGTTGGCGGCTCGCGACTTTGTAAGTCGCTTCGTACCGTTAGCTCAGCAGAATCGGCAGTAGTACGCCGAGGCCGAGCGCGAAAAACCAGAGCGCAGGCGCGGCGGTGCCAAGCGGGCGTTGGATGCGCGCGAGGCGTACGGCGTAGCGCG
>JBEEIB010000038.1:0-21647 GCA_041167675.1 Verrucomicrobiota bacterium | reverse complement strand
ATTTGATTGCGGATCACTTCAGGAATGCCAAAAAGTTTGTGATCTTCAGCTCGAATGATGACTCTGCCATCAGGCCAGACATCGCATTGTTCACCCAGGAGCAGGAAAGTCGGAAAGCTCACCTGCTACGGTGCATCCATGCTTTTGCCGAATTCTCCCGGACCATTACCGAACAGCATTGGAACTAGTCGATTTCGAAGGCATTTCTCAAGTCGAACTGGCGAAGCGCTTCGGTTTAACGATTTCAGCGGCAAAATCCAGAGTTCAGCGTGCCCGAACCAGGTTGCGCGCTTTGATCGATGCTTGTTGTGAGGTCGACACGGACGTTTACGGTAATTTTATCGATTGCCGTCGACGAGGTGATTGGCTGCCATGCGAGTGAGGTTTCTCTGCGTCCTTTTCCAGAAAGCGGCGTCTTCAATTATAGAAACACTTCTATGAACGAAACCAATATTCGAGAGAAGGTGCGGGAACATTACGCCGGCGTAGCCGAAGGCAAGACGAGCTGCTGCCCAAGGGCAAACTCCGGTTGTGGAGAGGAGAACATATCGCAAAAGCTCGGCTATTCCGCGCAAGATGTTGCTTCGCTTCCAGAGCAAGCGGAAATGGGATTAGGATGTGGGAATCCGATATCTTTCGCCAAACTGCGGCCGGGAGAAGTCGTCGTTGATCTCGGCAGCGGAGGAGGAGTCGACTGCTTTCTGGCGTCCAAGGAGGTAGGTCCAACTGGGTCGGTTATCGGTGTTGATATGACTCCCCAAATGCTAGCAAAAGCGAGAAAGAATGCTGATTTGGGTGGATACACCAACGTCGAGTTCCGTCTCGGTGAGATCGAAAATCTACCGGTAGCCAATCATACAGCGGACGTGGTGATCTCGAATTGCGTGATCAATCTCTCAACGGATAAGCGCCGGGTTTATGGCGAAGCGTTTCGGGTCTTGAAAAATGGCGGACGTTTCGCGGTCGCCGATATGGTCACGCTCGCGCCGCTACCCGAGACTCTCAAAAAGGATGTGGCGGCCTACACGGGTTGCATTTCTGGAGCGGCTTCAGTCGAAGAGGTGAAAGAATGGCTCGCTGCAGCGGGTTTCGAACACGTTGATGTTCACATCAAAAGGAAGAGTAGTGAATTCATTCGAAGCGACGCTGACAGCAAACTCGATGACTATGTGGCATCAGCCGATATTACGGCTTGGAAGTCGTCGTAGTGTTGGGGATTGTGCGGTTGATAAAGCAGGAAGGGCAGAATACTCGACACGCCGCTGACAACGTGCCGTCTTTGGTAGCGGCGACTGTCCCCCTACGCTTTCGGTTTGGCGCCACCTAAAAGTTGATGCGGAGCTGCTCGGCCAGCGCTGCTAAAATCGCAGTCGCCATCTTCATCGTCCGGCCCGGACGGTTCAAGCCAACCCGCGAATCCATCAGGCTGCTTGGCGATTGCTGATCAAGATCTGGAGGCTAACAATGGCGACTGGGTTTTTTGGTTGCGCCAACCGAGCAGCTCCGCGTCAATTCGGAGGTCGCGCCAAAATCAGAGGCGTCTTGGGACAGTCGCCGTTACCGAAGACAAGGTCACCTAAGCCTTTCCCGTCCCTCCGACGTGTTCGTACTCCTCGTCAATCTCGCGTCGCGAGTATTCCGTCATGAAGATAGTTGCGATAAACGAAATAACTGCGCAGAGCGCAATGTACCAAGAGATGGCCGTTCCCGTAGCGAATGTCGCTAACAGCCAGGTTGCAATTAATGGGGCCGGACCACCGGCAATGATCGACGCGAGCTGATAGCCGATGGAAGCACCGCTGTAGCGCATCCGTGGAGTGAACTGCTCAGCGATCAAAGCGGCCTGAGGTCCGTACAGCATAGAATGCGGAATCGCGCCAAGGACGATACCCAGGATGACCAATGGCGGACTCTTGGTATTCACCAACGCAACAAAAAGAAATCCGACGATGAAGACCACGCCGGTGCCAATCAGGTAAATTAGTTTGCGTCCGATCCGGTCAGAAACAAATCCGGCCAGCGGGATTGTGAAAAACTCAACCACTGCAAAGATCATTACCGCCTGGAGCAAGATATCCCGACTTATCTTTAGATGTGTGCCATAAGTGAAAACAAACGCCGTAAAGAGATAGAACGGCGCCTGTTCCGCCAACCGAACCAACGGGGAAAGAAGAATAGGCTTCGGCTGACGCCGAATAACCTCTAACGCCGGAGCCTTCTCTATTTTGTTCTCCTCGAGCAAGCGAGCGAATGTCGGAGTTTCCAAAATTCCCAGCCGTATCCATAGCCCGACGAGCACCAGCAACGCGCTTAACAAGAAAGGGATTCGCCAACCCCAGCTCAAAAACTGATCTTGAGGTAAAAATGCGCTAAAACCAAGTACGGCGAGATTCGCCAGAAATAATCCAACTGGCACGCCGAACTGGGGCCAGGAAGCAACGAATCCGCGGTTTCCGAAACTCTTGGTCCATTCCATCGCCAAGAGAACCGACCCTCCCCATTCGCCTCCAACCCCGACCCCTTGGAGAAATCGAAGAATGGTCAGGATAACCGCTCCCCAAATGCCAATCACGTTATAGCCCGGCACAAAGGCGACCAGCAACGTAGCGATTCCCATCAGCAGCAGTGTCGAGATTAACGCTGCCTTACGCCCGGCTCGGTCACCGAAATGACCAAAAATAAACGCACCAACTGGGCGCGCCAGAAAGCCAACGAAGTAAATGAGGAACGCTTGCAGAGTACCAACCAATGGGTCGGAATTCGGGAAGAACAATTTCGCGAACACGAGCGGAGTGATCGTGCTGTAGAGAAAAAAATCGTACCACTCAATGGCGGTACCAACCGTACTGGCGATGACCGCTTTCACCAACATCCCGCGATGATTGGCAGTTTCTGCCGAACCAACGGCTGGTAAGCTCATCGGGAACAGCCTCCCTGGTCAGCAAACGAGAATTCTAATTTAGCCATCAATAGAGTCGCACGGAACGATTTCCATGGGAAGACGACAGGCGGACATCCTCCATGCTTGTCCCGGACTGGGGATAAAGGAATAAGCATAAGCGCGGGGAAACGATGAATTTAGAATTCATGCCGTAAACATCCGTTCCTGACAATCAAGTTTTTGCCATTGCCTAGTGCATAAAATGGCCATGGCTGACAACAATCGACTGGCCGGTCAACGCCAGGCTCGGAAACGCAGCCAGAAAAATCGCTGTTTCTGACAAATCCTCAAGCGACGTGAACTCGCCATCGACAGTCGCTCCCAACATAACATTCTTCACCACTTCTTCTTCGGTGATGCCCAGTTGCTTGGCCTGTTCGGGGATCTGTTTTTCAACCAAGGCGGTGCGAACAAAACCAGGCGAAATGAGATTCGCGCGTATCTGGTGTTTCGCCCCTTCTTTTGCCACCGACTTCGTTAGTCCGCTGAGCGCGTGTTTTGCCGCCACATAAGCGCTCTTGTTTGGAGAGGCAATATGGGAGTGGATTGATCCAGTATACAAGATACACCCGCCTCGACCCGCCGCGATCATCGATCGCATCGCTGTCCGAGTCGTCAGGAACGCGCCATGAAGGTGAACCGCGATAATCTTTTGCCAATCGGCGAACGGAAAATCGACGATCGGATGAATTATCTGGATGCCGGCGTTGCTCAGCAGGATGTCAATCGAGCCGAATTCTTTGACGATCATCGCAAAGGAAGACTCGACAGACTTTTCGCTGGAAACATCCATCTGCACTGGGATTGCAACTGCTTTTTGGGATTGGATTTCGCGAGCAACCGATATCGCTCCCGCCAAATTCAGATCAGCAATCGCCACGTGCGCCCCCTCCCTGGCAAATCCCTCCGCAATCGCTTTCCCGATACCGGTAGCAGAGCCGGTCACAACCGCCGATTTACCTTTAAGTCGCATGGTTTAGTTATGAAAAGGCACTCTCACGCAAAGACGCCAAGACGCCAAGTTACAAGGCTAAACTAGCTCAAACCCACACGTGAAGGCCGCCACGCGGATCGGCGAGGGATTGCGTCCTCGCAATCCGCGGCGCACGGCGATCCAACTTTGCCAAGTGTTTGAACCTGATGCACTAGGTTTCCGATAGATTATCTCGGGCGCGGCGGGTGCGCCCTCCCCCCCAGGACTCACCGCCATTATTCTACTCGTTCTCGCCAGCAGACGCGCTCGGTTTGGCCCCTGCTCGCGCGGCGCGCAAGCGCTCCACCCGCGCGGCATTGGCCGCCGCCCAACTCTTTTGTTGATCGGGCGTCAAGACCCCATTGATATCGTTCACGTACTGACTGTGCAGGGTCTTTCGCTTCTCTCTTTTGGCCGCGCCGACTAGCGAGCTATCATTTTTCAATGCGACCACATCATCGACGTATTTGCTGATGATGGGCGTCACCTTCGATTCCTGGTCGGCAGTCAGCGTAGCTTCTTTTTTCAACACGCTGAGCTGGCGTTTCTTGATCGCATCGGGGGAAGCATGACGTTTCTTGCTGCCAGTCTGCGAATCATTCTGGAGAACCGAACTTGGAACAGTTTGCACGGTGCCCGAGTCCTGCCCGTAGGAAGGAGCAATGGCGGCCGCGCCGAGTGAGAGAACTAAAGCACAAAGAGATAATGTGTTTTTATTCATGCGAGCAGATATTTCGCATAAATCGCCAGATAACACAACTCTTTTTTTATTTGTTTTATACTCAGAACGTTCGATTCAACGACTAAGCTTTTATGCGATGCGTTTTCTGTTGCCGCCGTTTCGACGGTATATTCGGGCCGGGCAGCAGCTAAAAACCGAGGTCGCTTAATCCGGGATGCTCATCCGGGCGACGGCCCAGCGGCCAATGATACTTACGTTCGGTTTCCTTAATCGGAAGATCGTTGATACTCGCCAGCCTCAGACGCATTAGCCCGTCATTATCGAATTCCCAATTCTCATTGCCATATGAGCGGAACCAATTTCCCGAGTCATCGTGGCATTCATAGGCGAAGCGCACGGCGATTCGGTTGCCAGCAAAGGTCCAAAGCTCTTTGATCAGACGATAGTCTAGTTCCCTCGCCCATTTACGGGTGAGAAATGCAACGATTTCGTTCCTTCCGTTCACAAACTCCGAGCGATTTCTCCAGCGGGAATCTACCGTGTAGGCGAGAGCTACTTTTTCGGGATCACGAGAATTCCAGCCATCTTCGGCCAAGCGGACTTTAAGCGTGGCAGTTTCGTGAGTGAAGGGAGGCAATGGTGGACGGTTTGACATAGAAGTGAATGACAAATAGCAAATAGCAGATAGCAAATGGAGTTTAGGTCCGCATAGATTACGCTCGAAGCATCGGTTACTTTGCTTCCGATTCGCCGGCTGGGAGAATAGTTCCTCGGCAAATGCCCATACCAATCCGCGTGAACCCATCGCGGACACAGTATCCGGTCAGAGTCAGTGCATCGCCGTCTTGCAGGAAAGTTCGTTGCTCCCCATTCGGCAATCGGACCGGCTCAGTTCCCTTCCAGGATAACTCGAGAAGGCAACCGCGGTTCGCTTTCTCCGGCCCCGAAATCGTGCCACTTGCCAGCAAGTCGCCTGGCTGGATCGGACAACCATTCGATGTGTGATGAGTCACCATCTGACCCAGCGTCCAATACGATTCTTTAAATGAAGCTCGGCTCAGCCGCAGCGGTTCTGGCATTGCTGGCGTCCGCAGCCACGCCTCCAGTGTAATATCGAGCCCACCTCGACCTGCTTCCTCTAAGTAAGGGAGCAACGGAACATCGTGAATGGGCGCCTCCGTTCGGAACGGAGCGAGTGCCTCCATCGTAATGATCCACGGCGACAGCGAAGTCGCAAAATTCTTTGAGAGGAATGGACCCAATGGCTGATACTCCCACCGCTGAATATCTCGTGCCGACCAGTCATTCAATAGACAGACACCGGCGATGTGCTGTTGGGCTTCTTGCACCGGAATTGGATCGCCCTGCGTATTTCCCGGACCGAGGAACGCACCCAACTCAACTTCATAGTCCAGTTCGCGAGTCGGACCGAACATTCCCTCTCCGAGTTGTCCGGAGGGACGGCGCACTGACCTCCCGCTTATCACCAGTGAAGAGCACCGTCCATGATAAGCAACGGGTAGGTGCTTGTAGTTAGGCATTAATGGATTATCCGGGCGGAATATTCTGCCTACATTGGTTGCGTGATGAATCGAAGCGTAGAAATCGGTGTAATCCCCGACGATTGCCGGCAACCGCATCACACACTCGGCTTGGGGATAGAGCAGCCGCTCGGCCGCTCCTGCTTCCAAGGCCTTGCTCCATTGCTGCCTTAAGTCTCTGCGCTGCGTTGCCGGGAGCGCCAGGTATCCGTTTAGCGTATCTCCAGTGAGCCATTCGCCGGCGTCGAGGATGAAGTCTCCGATGGCAATGCCTAATCGCGACCTGCTCGCTCTCGGGGGTTGGAATACTCCCACTGGTAAATTCTGGATCGGGAAATCGCATTCGGGCCGATTCGCCGAGTCCACCCAACTCCGCAACGCGGGATCGTGAGTCCGGTCTATCATGCTTATAAGAGTCCCAACGATCCGTACAGGTCCGGCGGTACATGCTCCAGCTCTGCGGCAGGAATCACTAGCCAGCGCAATATCCAGGCGTGTTCTTCCTTGCGGTATCTTTTATAATTGGCGATTGCTACATCACAAGACGACCCTGCCGGCGGGGACATACCAGCATAAACGATGAATCGGTCGAGCAGGGCTCGGAGGCAAGGCGCTATGATTGTAGCCATTACAGATTGTATCGGGAGGACAAAAGCTGCGCATTACCGAGCATACGTTAACTGCTAACGCACTGACCGCTCCAGACTCATGGCTTTTTCGATCAAAATTCGAAAGTAAATTCTCGAACCGCCTGGAGCTTTCAAAATGGCTCAGTCATTCCGCTGCTCAAGAAATAAAAATCGGCTCAAAGTCTTTTTTTCGATAGGAACTTTGCCATGAACGTGCTGGTCTGCGACGTAGGTGGTCATAACGTCAAAATCCTGGTAACCGGACAGGACGAGCCCCGTAAGCTTCCGTCCGGACCCGCCCTGACGCCCCAATTAATGGTCCCCGGAGCCAAGGATCTCGCTGGGGATTGGAAGTATGATGTGGTATCAATCGGTTATCCAGGCCCGATTCGCCAGGGTCGACCCGCCGCAGAGCCGCATAATCTGGGATCGGGTTGGGTCGGGTTCGACTACGAAGCGGCGTTCGGATGTCCGGTCAGGATGATCAATGATGCGGCCATGCAAGCTCTGGGAAGTTACCGGGGCGGAAAGATGCTTTTTCTGGGATTGGGAACAGGTCTCGGTTCCGCTTTGGTTGTTGAAGGTATCGTCGTGCCGTTGGAGCTATGCACTCTTCCTTACAAGAAGGGTAACTACGAAGACTACGTGGGCACCCGCGGATTGGTGCGGCTAGGAAAGAAGGGATGGAGGCAATGCGTCGCCGACGTTGTCGCTCGATTCATCGAAGCCTTCGTCGCCGAGGACGTGGTTCTTGGCGGAGGAAACGTTAAATATCTCAAAGAGCTACCTCCAGGTTGTCGAGCAGGCAAGAACGCTAACGCATTTGTCGGAGGCTTTCGGCTTTGGGAGGAACCTCTGAAACACGAGTTAATCCGCTGAAATCAGTTTCGAGTCTATTCGTCGTTGCTCAATGGCTAGTGTACCGTCTCACCTATAATGATGACGTCGCAGGAGGGGCGGTTTATTGGATCCACCCGGTTGCGCCAACATCGCCATGGCTCCGAGGTGGGAATCTCAACTACCCGATAGAGCAGTTTTGGAGTAGACCATAAAGTCACGAAAAAAAACCGACCTTTGGACCTATTGAGGTAATACTGATTGGCAATAGGCTTTCGAGTTCATCTGACGTGACAACCAAATCCGGGCGGGAAACGTTTTTATGAAGATTGAAATATTTGCAGATGCCGATTCCGTGGCTCGAGAGGCCGCCTCACTGATCGCCGTAGCGGCTCGGGCGGCAGTCGCTGAGCGCGGGCGCTTTATCATGGCGGTCAGTGGCGGGCATACCCCGTGGGTCATGCTCCGTAATCTGACTAGAGAGGAAGTCCCCTGGGATAAAGTCCACTTGGCACAAGTCGACGAACGGGTGGCTCCGCCCGGACACCCCGACCGCAACCTCACTCATTTGCAGGAAAGCCTGCTCGAGCATGCCCCGTTACCTCCGGAGCAAATCTACGCAATGCCGGTGGAATCGGTCGATCTGGAATCGGCCGCGAAACAGTACGCGGCTACGCTCGCGAAGATTGCCGGCTCGCCGCCGGTGCTCGATCTTGTCCACCTGGGACTTGGGCCGGATGGGCACACTGCTTCATTGGTGCCCGGCGACGCAGTCCTTGAGGTTAACGACGCCGACGTTGCGGTGACCGGAATCTATCAGGGGAGGCGTCGGATGACTCTGACCTACCCAATCATCAATCGCGCTCGACGCGTCCTTTGGGTGGTCACCGGAAGCGAGAAGGTGGAAATACTTGCCCGCCTCCGGGAAGGTGATCCGTCAATTCCAGCCGGACGGGTAAATCAGGAAAGGGCGTTGGTGCTCGCTGATCGCGCAGCGGCAGGACAACTAAAATGAGATCACAAGGTGAAACCGGCATGCCGAACGGAATCGCTACCGAGACTTATTCTTTTCCGGTCGTAATCCTGGGTGGTGGATTCGCCGGTACTTACTGCGCGCGGGCGTTGACCGCCGGCCTGCATGATGCGGCTGAAAGCGTGGCGCTGGTGGCGGACCAAAACGCAATGCTGTTCCATCCGATGTTGGCCGAGGTCAGTGGATCGTCGATTTCGCCACTCCACGTCGTCAATCCACTTCGCCAATTCTGCCGGGGCAGCTCCATTTTCATGGGATGCGTGGATGAAGTTGACCTTGATGCCCAGACCGTTCGCTTTTCTCCCGGGCCCTATGTTCACGATGCCATCCTGAAGTTTGAACATCTCGTGTTAGCCATTGGAAGCGTGGTGGACGTGAGCCGCGTTCCGGGAATGCCTGAGCATGGCTACCTGATGAAAACCGTCGGTGACGCAATTCGGCTGCGTGCGGAAGTGATTCAGCGGTTGGAAGAAGCGAGCGTGAGCAAGACTGAGGCGGTGCGGCGGAGACTGCTCACATTCGTGGTCGTTGGCGGCGGATATTCCGGGGTGGAGACCGCTGGCCAAATTTACGACCTGCTGCGGGATGTGCGCAAATTTTATCCGCGACTCGATCGCAAAGAATTCCGCTTAGTCTTGGTTCAAAGCGGTCCCTATTTATTGCCGCAAATCGGAGAGGAGCTGGGGCGTTATTGCGGTGAGCACCTGGAAAAACGTGGGATTGAGGTGCGACTGAATACTCAGGTAACCGCCATCACCGCGGAGCGTGCCATTCTGAACAATGGCGATGTGATTGAAACGAACACGGTGATCACAACGGTTGGGAATGCGACGCACCCGGTGATCAAGAAACTGATCGATCGATATCAGTTAGCCAACTCGAAAGGACGACTGATTACCGAACCGACGATGCAGGTAAAAGGCCACGAAAACCTCTGGGCGGCTGGAGATTGCGCCGCGGTGCCACTGACCGATGGAAGTGTCTCACCGGCGACCGCGCAATTCGCGATCCGGCAGGGTACCGTCCTGGGAAAGAATATTATCGCTCTGAAAAGCAAGCGCGCTCTGCAGCCTTTCGGCTTCAAAGCACTAGGAGAAATGGCTTCTCTTGGGCATCTTAACGCGGTCGGCAAGGTTTTCGGATTTAAAGTTTCCGGTTTCTTAGGTTGGCTGATGTGGCGAGCCGTATACCTCTCCAAACTGCCGGGCTTGGAACGGAAACTGAAAGTGTTAATTGAGTGGAACCTGGAACTGTTGTTCCCTCGCGACATCAGTCTTCTGGATATCAAAATGACCGAGGTGGTCGGTCGCGTTCATTTAGAGAAAGGCGATCCCATTTATCATATCGGTGATCCAGCTTTCTCCTTTTATCTCATCGAAAAAGGACTGGTAGAGCTTTCCGACGAAAACGGACCGGTTCGCACACTGACGCACGGCCATCATTTCGGCGAAAGGGAACTACTGCAAAAGATAAAGCGACAGTTTAATGCGACGGCACTTGAGGCAACGACGGTGCTCGCCCTAGATAAAGCCACTTTTGATGCTTTGGCTCAAAATAGTCTGACGCTGGGCTACCTCTTAAACCGAAGTGCAGTCCAATACCTGACGCTGGATGAACGTAAAGCCCTGGTGAGTCAAGTTTCTCCAGAAATCCGGCAGAAACGGGTGGCGGATTTCATGCGCACCAATCCGGCCGTGATTCATGAGACTGATTCGGTGAGGTTGGCGCTGAAAACATTCAAGCAGACGGCAGCATCGATGCTGCCCGTCGTGAATGAAGATCAAATGTGCAAAGGATGGTTGCGCCTCGAGTTTGTCTTTGACCTGTTGCACCAGGGAAAGGTTGGCGCCAAATCGGCTGTGCACGAGTTGTTGATAGTTCCCTTTATCGGCGTCAAAGCGGATGAGTTGGTGGATCAGGTCTTGCTCCGTTTTGCTCAAACCGCCGATCGCCAATTCGCTGTCGAAAACGGGGAGGGCCAACTGACTGGCACTCTGGCGCTCTTAGACCTCGTTCTTGCGGATGAACCGATAAACGATTCGTCGGCTCGGAAGTTGGTTGCTCAATAGAACGCTGGGAATAAAAAAAAAGCAGTCGCCCCAGAAAACCAATTTCTATGACCAACGAAGAATTAGATCAATTGTCGATCAACACGATTCGCACCCTCTCGATCGACGCGGTGCAACAAGCAAAGTCTGGACATCCCGGCACACCAATGGCGCTGGCGCCCTTGGTCTATACGATCTGGAATCGCACAATGCGTTTCGACCCGGAGGACCCGATTTGGCCCAACCGGGATCGGTTCGTGCTCTCAAACGGTCACGCGTCGATGCTGCTCTGGTCCGTGCTACACCTGACTGGAACCAAGGCGGTGAATGCGGATTACGAAAGGCTGGGCCGGCCCTCGGTTTCGCTGGACGACATACGCCGCTTCCGGCAGCTGGACAGTAAGGCTCCGGGGCACCCCGAGTACCACTGGGTCTCGGGCGTCGAGACCACTACCGGTCCTCTCGGGCAAGGGGTAGCCACCAGTGTGGGCATGGCGATCGCCCAAAAGTGGCTCGCTAATCGCTACAATCAGCCTGGCTTTGATATCTTCGATTACCGCATCTATACCGTTTGCGGGGACGGCTGCATGATGGAAGGCGTCTCGTCGGAAGCGGCATCACTTGCCGGACACCTCGGCTTGGACAATCTCTGTTGGGTCTACGACAACAATCACATCACGATCGAGGGAAACACGCGAATCGCTTTCACGGAGGACATCGCGGCTCGGTTCCTGGGTTACGGGTGGAACGTACTTCGCGTCGGCGACGCTAACGACATTGACCGGATCGAGCATGCCCTGCAGGTCTTTCGCCGGACCAAGGGTCGTCCCACCTTTCTCATCCTGGACAGCCACATCGGCTACGGTTCCCCCCATAAACAAGACACTCCCGAAGCCCACGGAGAGCCGCTCGGCGAAGATGAGATCCGCCTCTGTAAGCGCCGCTATGGGTGGCCAGAGGACGCAAAGTTTTTAGTCCCCGATGGTGTCCGCGAGCACTTCGCCGCTGGAATAGGCGTGCGTGGAGCGACAGCGAGACGCCACTGGATGGATATCTTCGCCGCCTACGCAGCCAAGCAGCCGGAGCTTGCTAACGAGATTCAACTGATGCAGCGACGAGAGCTTCCCATGCATTGGGACCACAATTTGCCCGTTTTTCCAAGCGACCAGAAGGGCTTGGCCGGACGGGAAGCATCCAGCAAAGTGCTTAACACGCTTGCGCAGAATATCCCCTGGTTGCTCGGAGGCTCGGCAGATCTCGGACCCTCGAACAAAACCACCCTGACCTACGACGGCGCAGGAGATTTTCAGGCCGACAGCCCGGGTGGAAAGAACCTGCATTTCGGTATCCGCGAGCACGCGATGGCTACGATCGTTAACGGTCTGGCACTGTCAAAGCTTCGGGCGTTCGGCGCGACCTTCTTCATCTTCAGCGATTACGCGCGGCCTGCTATCCGGATGTCGGCCTTGATGGAGCTGCCGTCCATTTTTGTCTTCACTCACGACGCCATGGGTGACGGTGAGGATGGTCCAACCCACCAACCGGTGGAGCATCTTCTGTCATTGCGAGCCATCCCCGGACTGGTTACACTGCGGCCGGGCGACGCCAACGAAGTTGTTGAGGCTTACCGCTACATCATGCGGTTACGCCAGCAACCCGCCGTGCTGGCACTCTCGCGTCAACCTTTACCGACGTTGGATCGAAACCGTTACGCACCGGCTTCCGGCGTTGCCTATGGGGCCTATATACTTGCGGACGCACCAGAGGGAAATCCTGAACTGATCCTCATCGGGTCGGGCAGCGAGGTTAGTCTCGCTGTGCAAGCGTATGAGCAGCTACTGGCCGAAGGCGTACGCGTACGCGTCGTATCGATGCCGTCTTGGGACATCTTCGAACACCAGACGCAGCAGTATCGTGACAGTGTCTTTCCACCAAACGTCAAGGCGCGCGTCGCGATCGAGCAAGCCTCCACCCTTGGATGGGAGCGCTACGTCGGTCAGGATGGCCGCGTTATCGGCATGCACACCTTTGGCGCTTCAGCACCACTTAAGGAGTTACAGAAGAAATTCGGTTTTGAGCCTGACCACATGGTATCGGTGGCAAGGGAGCTCTTGGGAAAGAAGGATATTCACTAATCATGAAACCATACAAAAACGCAGATCCCATCCGGCTCGTCCTAGCTGACGTGGACGGAACACTCGTGACCCAGGAAAAGGTGCTCACTGCTCAGGCGCGGCAGGCAGTTGCTAAGTTGGCCGAAGCGGGAATCGCATTTGCTATTACTAGCGGACGGCCGCCGCGCGGCATGCAAACCTTGATCAGCGATCTCAATATCACGACTGTGGTAGCAGGATTCAACGGAGGGGTATTCATCACTCCCAGACTGGATCCCATCGTGATGCGTGACCTCCCGAAGGACGCTGCCGCCCGCACGATTGAGTTAATCGAGGAACATGGGCTGGTCGCATGGCTTTACACCGATACCGCTTGGTACGTCCAAGATCCAAAAGGACCGCATGTCGATCGAGAGAGTAAGACCGTCGGGTTCGGGCCGGAGATAACTTCGGATTATTCGAGCTATCTGGCGCAAGCAGCCAAAATCGTCGGTGTCAGCGATGACCTCGAGGCAGTGGCAGAATGCGAGAAAAAGGTCCGTCACGAGCTGGGTGACCATGTTTCAGCGGCGCGATCGCAGCCGTATTATCTCGATGTCACCCATCCGGCCGCGAACAAAGGGAGCGTGGTCGATTTCCTGGCCTGCGTTTACCTTATACCAAAAAGTAGCATTGCCACAATTGGCGATATGCCCAATGACGTGCTGATGTTCAACAAAAGCGGGATGAGCATTGCAATGGGTAACGCTAGTCCGGAAGTGCAAGCGGAAGCCAACTTTGTTACTGATTCAAACGAAGACGAAGGATTCGCGCACGCAATTGAGCGTTTTGTCTTGAACCAAACCGGCACTTCATCGGTTTCGCCTCCTGCTTAGGATGGCAGTCAAATTTGGGCAGCAAAGCCGCTCGTCTCTGTTCGAACTTCTCTATGGATTCGATAGCTCAGATTACTACCTCGTCAGGGGCAAAACGGACCGGCCATTTTGTTAAGATCGTGGCGGCGACCGCCGCGCTCGCCGGGCTTCTGTTTGGCTTTGATACCGGAGTTATCTCTGGTGCAATTCTCTTCATCAAGGGAGAATTCGGATTAACGCCATTTGCGGAAGAACTCCTGGTAAGCGCGGCTCTGATTGGAGCCGTTTGCGGCTCAATCCTGAGCGGGCGACTCACCGACTTGATTGGACGCAAACGCGCGATCCTTATCACGGCAGGCATTTTTACCGTCGGATCAATTCTGTGCGCAATCGCCACGAGCACCGGAGTACTGCTCGCGGGGCGAATCGCGATCGGTGTTGCGATTGGCGTCGCTTCCTATACTGCTCCACTCTACATCGGTTTTCTGGCTGTTGATTTCAGAAATTTTCCCACTCCAGGTCCGGGGTCAGGCGGCCAGCGTCGCAACCATGGCTAACTGGCTTAGCAATTTTCTGGTGTCACTCACGTTTCTCAGCTTGCTGAATCGACTCGGCAGTGTTTCGACGTTTCTGTTGTACGCAGTTGGCCGGCCTCTGGTTCTGCTTTCGCTTCGTTCCTGAAACCAAGGGAGTGCCCCTCGAGCGGATCGAAAGCGATCTGCGCGCAGGACGTCCACTGCGAGAATTGGGAAAAACTCTGTAGGTCCTGGCTACTGCCAAAAGAGTGCGCCCTCCGCGCGCGTAAATAGAAATCAACGCGTTCGCTTCTTTCGTGACGAACGATGTTATGCGGCTGAGTTGAAAATTGAAATTTCGCCACTCCGCCTGAAACCGATCTTAGTATAATGCTCCGTTTTCAGGCGATGGTTAAAAGCGCTACGAGCTCGAGCTGGACTGCCTTACGAAACCGCGACTTTCGAGCGATTTGGCTCGCATCTATCATTTCGGGGACCTGTGCGTCGGCTCATGGCACGGCGGCGACCTGGGCGGTCAATGAGCTCAGCCACTCGACCTTACTCTTATCCATGATGTCGACATTCATTTCACTCCCATTCTTCCTATTCACTCTTCCGGCCGGCGCTCTCGCCGACATGATAGACCGCGCCAAGTTGGTAAGAATCACGCACCTCTGGTTAGCACCCTCGGCCGCAGGCCTTGCGATTCTCGGCTGGTTGCATCTCGTCAATGGCAACCTCGTACTGCTTTTTGTATTTCTAATCGGAGCCGGCTTTGCCTTCAACGCGCCGGCATTTTCCTCGCTGCTGACCGACATTGTATCCGACGAAGAACTTCCATCGGCATCAGTATTGAGCGGACTGCAGCTTGATATCGCCGGAATGATCGGACCGGCACTCGGAGGAGCGCTGATACCTTTGATCGGCACAAATACTATTTTTGCAGCAAATGGCGCCTGCTTTCTCCTTATCAATCTGGTCTGTTACGGTGGCGCCAGCCAAAGAGGCAAGCCCACGCTGCCATGGAAAACTTCTTTCAATCGTTTGCGACGGCCGTCCACTACGTCCGCTACGCACCCGGGATGCAGGTTATTTTGGTGCGACAGGTATTGTTCTCTCTGCCGATCGCAGCGATTCCAGCACTGCTTCCGGTGATCGGCTTAAAAGAATTGCATATTGATGCGACCGACCTCGGACTACTGTACACCAGCATCGGCTCCGGCTCAGTAATCACCGCAGCTTTCATCCTTCCGTGGGCACGCGCGCGCTATTCGCCCAACACCTTAACCAGACTAGCGACGTACCTGCTACCGCTGGTCATTTTGTTGATGGCTTTTGTTCGGCAAACGCAGTTTTTGCTCGCGGTTGCTGCTTTAACCGGCGTCGCTGGGACGTCCACCGCTAACGAACTCTGGCTGGCCGGGCAGCGCGCGATGCCGGGGTGGGCTCGCGGCCGAATGAATGCCACGGTTATCATGTTTTCTCAGGGAGCGATGGCTCTGGGTGGAGTCATCTACGGAACAACCGCGCAGACATTCGGCATCACCACAGTGTTGGTGGCAGTCGCCGTATTGATTCTGGTTCTGTTGTTGACATTTCGATTGTTATCTTCACCGCTATCAATCGATTTTACCCAAAGGCTCAGCTTCGAGCCTGGAGCGTCATTCCGTTCTCACGGGAATTCGTTCATGTTCCGCAACCCAGGGATGGGCCGGTGCTTATGACAATCGACTTCCAGGTGGACGAAACTCGCGGACGCGAGCTCGACAGTTTCATGAACGAGCTTCTGCTGGTTCATTTGCGAAATGCGGCTTACAGCTGGCAGCTATTTGCGGATCCTGCCCGACCAACCACTTCCATGCTGAGATAATGATGCCATCCTGGTCCCAATACTTGCTTCATTTTCGAGCGAATTACGAAAGCCGAAAAAGAGGTAATCGATCGGGCAATAAGTCTCCACCTCGGGGAAGACTCGCCGCAAACCCGAACGTATATTCGTGTAAACAAAACCTTTCGCGAGGAAGAGTGGAAAAACTAAACCAGCTCATTCTTCTTTGCGCTCTGCTTTCCGGCTGTTCGCATCTGGTCAAGGTCTCTTACTCGCCCGAAGCGGTCATTCATCCGGCATTCAATCAACAGTTCTGCACGTGGAAGGGCGAACGCGTTAAACTGGTGGTGACACCGTCACTACGGGGTGAACCGCTCAAATATTTGCTTAAGTACGATCAGGTCATACTAGCGAACTCGATCCGTCAACGAGGTCTTCGCCATGAATATAAGATCGCAGGGAAAGGCACTCCGTTAGTTGTCTACGCCAAGAATCCTGAAATCTCACCACAGGAAAAACACTATCCATCGACCGGAATTACTCTCGGCTTAACCGCGGTCAAAGAAGAGCGCCGGGGCCAGGTACCGTTACTCAAGCTTTATGACGCGTTCGACCCCATCGTGGTCCGATCCTGCTACAGCTCGCATCCGATAGCAGCCAATTTCACCGCCACCTTGGCGGTACTCAATTCGCACGCCCGAAAAGTAGCCAGCAGCGCTGCGGGAGCTTTCCTTCGACCTGACAACCCCAGGTTCGCTACCGGTATCTATCTGATTCAGCCGTATGACCCCAACAAGATTCCAATCCTGTTTGTTCACGGCCTGATCTCTTCTCCGATTTCGTGGCAAAACCTCACTAATGACCTTTGCTCGGACCCGAGAATTCTCGAACATTATCAGCCCTGGTTTTTTCTGTATCCGACCGGGCAACCGTTGCTGGAGAGCGCCGAGCAGCTTCGGAAGGATCTGCAAGCAACGCAAAGATTATTCGATCCCAAAGGCACCGCTCTGGCATCGCATCACGTCGTTGTCATCGCACATAGCATGGGAGGTCTGCTCGCTCACACCTTAGTGTCGGACAGCGGCGACGCACTCTGGAACGTGTTCGCCAATAAACCATTCAATAGTTTATCCCTCTCGGTCGGCGAAAAGCATTTAATCTCAGGCTATTTCTTTTTCCGTCATCAACCCTGTGTCGATCGGGTGATTTTTCTCGCGGTACCACATCACGGAAGCCGGTTGGCTGCCGGCATTGTCGGGAGCATCGGCAATCGGGTGATCCGCCACTCCAAGGCGGCAGCCGAAGCGATGAAGGAATTGGCAGCGGAAAGCCCTGGAATTTTGAGTCGCTATTTCGCCAGAGTAAGCGTGCGAGGCGGCCCGACCAGTTTATTCTCGCTGGCCCCGAACCCACTGTTGGATCGTTTGGCTTCGTTGCCGATCAGAGTCCCTTATCACACCATCATTGGTGATCGCGGGTTTGACGGCGGAACGCGAAGTTCCGACGGTGTCGTGGCCTACAGCAGCTCACATTTAGCTGGAGCGGAGTCCGAAAAGATCGTGGCTGCCGGCCACACCCTTTTCTCGAACGAAGCCGCCGTCCTCGAAATTAAGCGGATTCTAGAGAAGAACCTCGCGAGAGATGTTTTTTGAATCGGCTCGGAGTCGCCCGGTAAAATTGAAGAGCGCGTGGCGAATGTCCGGATTCCCTTGTCGCAAGCTCTAATCCTTGCCGAACTTACAGGCAAAATAGTAGGCCTCGGCGAAGAGGGAATAGCAGACCGCCAGTTCCTCTCGATTCTTGGGTGTATACACCAGCACGGCGCCTGCCGGCATCAACCCGAAAGACCGAAGGTAGTGGGGCTCGGCCCACCCACGGAGGATTGCCCAGTGAGCAGATACCAAGGGCAACGCCAAATAGATTGTCGGTGCTCCCAGGAGCACTCGAGCAAACTCCCTCGCACTGATAAATGCTGAGGAGTCGCTGCTAGTAGCCATTTCTTCTAATCGTATAAAAATAGTATCCGGAGGGCTTGCCATTGGCGGCGTATACTCGATGTGAGGCCAGGTTAGCACGTCGTCGACCAACTGTTTCAGATATTTTGGATCCCCATGTCCGTTGCATTGAATATGCAACGGACCAATGATTGTTTTAGGTCTCGCCCCTTTTCTGACCGGAAGGGCATTGGACGCAAACGACCGCACCGCCCTATTTTTGCTTTTTGGCATAATCCCCAGGTTGTTCATTTCTCGTTATCTTAAATTCACTCTTTGCTGGAGCAATCCCACTAGCGAGTGATTCTGCGTTGCGCCGAAGGAGCCATCTCCGGAAACTGCCAATGATTCTCGTCATTAAAGTCCTTCCAAAAATTCGACCGCATTTCGTTCGATTTCCTTCCTGTCGGTTGCACCAAACGAGAGATTTAATCTCACGAGAGGGATCGCAGCGCCGACTCCACGAAACTTGTCCCGCCCTAGTTTTGGCGACGGCGGAGCGCTACGTCGCAGCTAACGCGCACTGTAGCGTGCGAAGGTGGCCTGCCCGACATAGCCTTCGAATCCTGCTTCTCGACGGCCATGCGTAGGAGACGACGGAGCCTTGCGGTCTGTCAGTCGTTGCCGCCCTGCAATTGAAGCACTCACTTCTAATGCGTTCATTTCAGTGTCCATTTGGACAATCATTGAAAATGCCGCCCAAAGCATAACGTAAGAGATCGTCACGAGAGCGAATATTTTAAGGATCGTCCAGTCGATCTGACTCGCCTTCATATCTTTGGTAACCTAGACATATCGGTAATGCAGTGAGGTCGTCTGGTGCTAACTCTGAATGGGCGGCGATCTATCAATCAGGCGGAACAAAGACACGGGCTGTCTATGCTGCCACCGGTTGGGCAGCAGAATTCTTCAGGTTCTAACCACGTTTCACCAAAATACTGCCTGTGCGGGCGGGGCTCTTTCACAGCACCTCCTCCCATTTGAGGCTAGCCCATGCTGCCCCTTCTCCGACCCAAACTGCGCAGCGCGCGAGCCAGCGTTGCATGTCCGCGGTCGTTGCGCGGCGCCGAAGGTAGAAGCGCTCGTTGCCTTTATTGTCTGAGAAGATCAAGATGTGGTTACTCATTGAGAAACTCCAATTCGAACTCACAGGATTCTTTCCATCCTGATGTCTCTTCACTTACATTCTCTGCACCGTTTCCCAGATTGTGTTCGGTCTAACAGAGTCTACCGATCGGACGGTAACAGTTGGCGCTTTCCGTCGCTATTGGCGGAAAGAGTGCTTTATTTCCTCTCCGGAAGGATTACTGCTTCGCAATCCCGAAGGCCTCAAGGTCGCTAGATTCCCACGGCCTGCGTCTTTAATATAAGCGGGAGAGATTTGCGCCGAGAGGAGTCGTCCCCGCTTGCCCGCCTTAGTCCAGAGGGACGATAGAAACGCTCGGCTTTTGGCCTGGCACGCGGCTCAGCGATTGCGACGATTGGTCGATCGTCCCATTCATCCATCGTCCCGCCGTCGCTTCGCTATGGCGCGGCCTTCTCTCTGCGGGCGCGCCGTAGCTCGAAGAGCGAAGGTGGCATCCTGACTTCCGACTTCGCCGATTCGTCCGCAAAGTTTCAATCGAAAGTTGGGGCTACGTTGGACAAGACGGCGGACAGGCCGGGACAGATAGCTCTTTAAAAACGCTAACCCAGTCTGGCAGCTGCCGGATAGGTTACTTTCGTCAGGTTCCTGCGGGACTGATTTTCTCTAACCCGCCAACGAACTTATCGACTCTTTCCAGTTTCGCGAGTCAGGGCAATACGTTCGCGAGATACTGCGCGATATTAAGAAACAACCCCTAAAGGCGCTGACTCCGCATGCTTTGGACCCGGAGGTTAGAATGTTAGCTTCAGACCGCCGGCAAAAGATGGTCCGTAATACTCATTCTGAAGAGGGTGACTGGGGTCTCCCGCATAAAATCGAAGCGGCCCATCGTTCAGATTGTTACCTTCAAAATAAACGGTCAAGTTTTTATTGATAGCATACTGGACTTTGGCATCCACTTGGAGATAGCCGTCGAAATAAGTGTCTGCTGATGCAGGTATAAAAGTCCCATTTGCCAGGGTTCGCGAGGGCGCTCCGACGGCGAGCAAGTTATGCCCGGTGAAAGTCGCACCGACCCAGATCGTCCAGTTATATTTCTGATAGAAGATCCCCCCATTCCAAATGACACCAGCTTGGCTGGGCAGGCTGGTCTCTTCCCGTCCCGGGTGACTCTGGCCCTGTGAGAAAATGCGGGAAAAACTGCCTCTTACACCGAAACCATCCAACGGGCATGGTAAAAACCGGAATTGTTGTTCGTACTGCAGTTCGAAACCATAAATCCGTGCATGATTAATCGATGAAAAAGAGACATTAGCTCCACCAGCCGGAGCACTGAGCTGGTAGAGGGATGAGAAAAGAAGGCCATCACAAACCAAGTGATGTCTAGTAAACAAAGGATACAGGTGATTCGTTCCCACCGCTTGTAGCTCCCGGAGGTCACGGGTATGACCAAGAGGACTGCTGCAATTGGAACCGAGTAACCCGGATTGATCCCCATCTGCTGAGTCGCGAGCGAGATGGCGGCAAACTCGGTCACCAGCGTTAGAAAATTGACTAGCAACAGTCAAACAACGAGAATCGGCCCCACCATTTGCCGAATCGCTGGTAGATCATCGCGGCGTGCCCTTTGCCGGTCGCGATCCCCAACCGCACCACCATCTCCTGGATGAAATAGCAAACGGGCAACAGAAGGAGCATCAGCCAAAGCAAATGGAGGCCGTATTGGCCTCCTGCTTGCGTGTAGGTGGAAACAGCCCCGGCGTCGTTATCGACTTCCATTACGATTAACCCGGGGCCAAATACTACAAAGAAGGTGAGTATATTATGCAGCCAACGGCTCTTTACTTTAATTCCGCGTGGCGGACTTTGTAGACGATCGGTCACAAGGTTTTCTCCAGTTCGATCCATTGGGTTCCTCCTTTAATTTCTTTGGGCTCGGATAAACTTCTCGGTGGGTTCCATTGGCCGACGTCTTAGAACTGCGTAATTTCGCTACTTAGGGTCAGTCTCCTTCTTGCGGTTGGTGAATGAGCCTGCCTTCCGCGAACAGGCGCCGCGACAATATTGATCGCAGCAGATTAAATTCGGGCTGGAGCAAAGGTTAATTTTTCTTTATCCCGATTGAGGTCGCAGCGTTATGCGCCAGTCAGGCTCGGACCGCCTTGCCGGCGGCCCATTTTGAACGCAACGACGTCACCATTATATGTGAGACGGCACACTAGGACCAGCTTAGGATCACCCTTTCGGGGAGTTGAAAATTACAATCGGTCTGTCTCTCTCATCCAACCCATGGACCTGTCTCTCATTTTCGGCTGCGCGATCGTTGCGGATGTTGTCATCTTGAAACTGATTCCGCAGCACCGGCCAATTGCTCGGTTTGTGTGCATGTCAGTTTTTTTCGCCATAGACACCGTATTGATCGTGGCGCTCATTGGTTCGCCACTTAATCCTGTCTATCGATCGCAGGACCTGCCACGAGAGTTCTGGCTGCAGATTTTAGCTTGCTGCTGGTGGGGCCTGGCCGCGCGCGAGCTGATCTCTTTTCTTGCCTTGCTGACAACGCTGCGTAAA
>JBEEIB010000037.1:0-3749 GCA_041167675.1 Verrucomicrobiota bacterium | reverse complement strand
GGGCCGATTATAAAATCACCAGCAACGGCAATCACTCCATCTACTGGCGCGGATCCTTACGCAACGACACGGAAGCGGACGTTCCCTATTTGCCTGGAGGGCCTCCAGAGCTGACGACGGTGAATTACAGCAAGGGCTACTCGATCGGCTATATCGCAGTCTTGCGGCCAAATTTAGTGAACAATTTCCGTTATGGATACACCAGGGAAAGTTTTGGTCAAATCGGAAACCATACCACGGACGTCATTTTCTTTCGTGGACTGAATGACAACAACACTCCAAACAATTCGAGCCTGGCAGTAACCAACAGCAACAATTATCAGGTGCCGGTCCATAATTTTGTTGATGATGTCTCATGGACCAAAGGCAGACACAGTTTGCAGTTCGGCTTCAATATCAACATTTTGCGCAACCCGCAATCCAACACGTTCAACTCGTTCAGTTCTGCGAGTGATAATCCTTCCTGGTATGACACCGCGGCTTTCGCTAACACCGGCGTGCCGGGACATTTTGACCCCGGATGTTCTACCGGACCCGGAGCCTGTACTGGAGCTGCCTTCCCTGCCGTTGATAGCGGTTTCGGGAATAACTATGACTACCCGTTGGGCACGCTAGTCGGTGCAATTTCGCAGGTAAACGCTCAATTTAATTTTACGCGCAACGGCGGTACGCTTGCCGACGGAGCTCCCGTATCGCGCAGATTTGCAGACGATAGCTATGAGATGTACCTGCAGGATAGCTGGAAAGTAAAACCTAACCTGACGATCACCGCAGGACTTCGATATTCACTATTCTCGCCTCCGTGGGAAACCAATGGATTGCAAGTCGCTCCTACGACAAGCCTGAGCGACTTTTTCAGTACGCGCGGCAATAACATGGTTAATGGTTTGCCCTCAAGCGCCGTCACGCCACTTACTTTCAATCTGGCGGGACCTGCGAACAACGCGCCCGGTTTTTATAACTGGGATACCAAGGACTTTGGCCCGCGTCTGGCCTTGGCTTACTCTCCAAACGCAAGTGACGGGTTATTCGGGTCACTTTTCGGTGGACCGGGTAAAACCACGATTCGAGCAGGCGCAGGAATCGTTTACGATCGCCTCGGGCCCGGTCTGTTGGCCACGTTCGATCGGAGTGGTTCCTTCGGTCTGTCTACTACCCTAACCAACACCGGCGGGCAGGAGACACCCGCCACCGCGCCTCGAATTACTGGCCTCACGGGCCTCAACAACATTCCCACCACCGACCTGGCGGGCAATCAGTTATTTGCTCCCGCTCCTTCGGCAACCTTTCCGCAAACCTTCCCCAGCGGCTTAAACGGCGACACCGGATCGTATGCCGTCTACTTCGGGATGGACAATAAGATCAAAACACCGTATTCGTATACCCTCGACTTTTCAGTCGGGCGTGACCTCGGTCATAATTTCGCGCTAGACGTTTCTTACGTGGGCCGCCTCTCGCACCGCCTGTTGTCACAGTCCGACGTTGCCGCTCCCTTAGACTTGGTCGATCCAAAAACAAAGATCGACTATTACACTGCAGTAACCGCGCTGGCGAAATTGTACCGTGCCGGCGTTCCCGCAAGCTCGATTACAGCGGCAATGGTTGGGCCGACGGCGCAGTATTGGACGGACATACTCCAGCCTCTGCCGGCCGCCACCGCCGCGAATCCAACGCCTTCTTACGCGGCACCAGGCTTCTGCGGCGCCAATCCGACGACCGACCGCCTCATCGCTGCCTATAATCTCTTCTCTTGCTTTCAGAATAATGAAACCACAGCGGTGCAGTTCCTTGACCAGGGATTTGGTCTGACTGATCCGACTTCTGGTGCCTCTTATTACGCCAACGGTGGTCCTTACACCTTCGTGGACCCCCAATTCGCCGCGCTCTACGCCTGGCGATCCATTGGGACGGCATCCTACAATGCGCTGCAAGTTACACTGCGGAGGCAAATGAGCCATGGCTTGGAATTCACCGTCAACTACACATATTCCAAATCGATCGATATCTCCTCGGATGCCAATCGCATCACCGATGAAGGTGGTCTGGGCGGGCAGGTCATCAACCCCTGGAGACCGAATTCGCTGCGATCGGTATCCGACTTCGATTTGACACACCAGATCAACGCCAACTGGATTTGGGAACTTCCGTTTGGCAGTGGCCGGTGGATCGGCAAGGATTCGCACGGGGTTGTTAATGCGCTGATCGGCGGATGGCAACTTGCCGGACTTGCGCGTTGGACCAGCGGATTTCCGATTGGTGTAGGAAACGGAGCACAATGGCCTACTAACTGGGAATTGTCGGGGTTTGCTACCAAGACAGGCCCAGTGACCACGAACGGCGCGGTCAAGAACCCCGACGGTTCAGTGAATTTGTTCGGGAATACGACTGCGGCGGCAACCGCCTTCAGCGCATTCGCTCCTGATTTCCCGGGACAGACTGGCAATCGCAATAATCTTCGTGGTGACGGCTTTGCCGGGCTGGACGCGGGGCTCAGTAAGCGTTGGAAGATTACTGAAGGGAAGAGCCTGCAGTTCCGGTGGGAAGTATTTAACGTTCTCAATCTGACTCGCTTCGACGTGGAGAGCCTGAGTCTTTCGCTCACTAACAACAACACGTTCGGGAATTATACCGGGCTGCTAACTAACCCACGCTCGATGCAATTCATGTTGCGTTTCGAGTTTTAACTTTCAGGTTTGAAAAAGTTGAAGCCTGGGCCGCCGCGAGATGAAAAATCTTGCGGCGGCTTTTTTTCGCAGCGATTTCGCAATGCCTGCGGGTATTAGCGCTGCACACGCGCGTGGTCGAGTTTGAAAGCGCTTGAGGACACCAGTTGGGGTGCGCGTAACAATCGGAGTACCTCATAACACTGCATGCTGTCAGCTCTGGTTTCGTGTTGCGGTGCTATGCTAATGTTGTGATTCGCTCAAGCCGCTGGTGGGGCCGAGCATGTTCGGTCGGGGCGTAGCGCAGCCTGGCTAGCGCGCCTGGTTCGGGACCAGGAGGTCGAAGGTTCAAATCCTTTCGCCCCGACCACTAAAACCCTCTCACTAACTGATTTACGCATTTGCCGCGGGCGCGTGCTCCACGAGATTCGTAGCGCACGTAGCGCAATTAACGTCCGAGGGCGGCTCAGCCTGCGGAAGGTCGAAGCCGAGTCCCACTTTCTGAGCCCACTCCTTTCGGTACTTTACGTCTTCGATTACCTGTCTTCCGTAGCGTGCGCTCATGTCCGGGTTCTCATTCCCATCCAATAGTCAATCAGGATTTGGCGGCATTCCGACCTGAGCAGCACCGATTCCCGAAATCGGCGGAAAGCATTGAAGCGAACGCGAGTTCTTCCCATCCGCTTGAAGATTGTCGCCAAACCGTTACGGAAAAAACTTTCGGGAGAAAGCGAAAGTGTCTTAAATGGGGGACGCCCGGCTGGAAGCAAAGGCCGAGAGATATGGCGGAGAAGGTGGGATTGGAGCCCAGCTAGCCTAAGAAATTTCCATCAATACTGATAAATCTTAACGCTCTGTGTTGTCAACAGAGAAAGGCGAGGCAGGTCACCAAATCGAGGATTTCCCATCAATGATTGGAAATCTGCTACTTCGATTTTCCGTCGATGTCTTAGGAAGGCTTAGGATAGTCACGCGCGTCAACCTTACACGTGGTGTGTGAGTCGTAGCACCCACCGAAAGAAAATTCTAAATCCGGATCGTTGCTTCTCACATGCGGATTTTGTTCGGAAGCCCCGTCTGGTGACT
>JBEEIB010000036.1:0-2805 GCA_041167675.1 Verrucomicrobiota bacterium | reverse complement strand
CACTCAGCTCGTCGAGCTCCATGTACCTAACCCTGCAAACGAACTGTGGCCTGGTGCTTACACCGAGGTGCATTTCCACCTCGACAGCGTCGGACGTACCCTCTTGATCCCTGCTAATACACTCCTGTTCCGGAAGGGGAGCTCGGCGGTAGGTGTCGTCAAAGCCGACGGCAAGGTTGAGATTCGCAAGGTCCAGATTGGTAAGGATCTCGGCACTCAGTTGGAAATTGTAAAGGGACTGTCACCAACTGATCAGCTCATTGTTAACCCATCAGACAGTTTGAACGACGGGATGGAAGTCCATGTCGTTGAGCCTAACCACAAGTCCAGTTCCATAGCCGAAAATTGATGCGTTACCTGCCCCGCTGCTTGGTTGCCAGAGCTAGCTCGCAAAAATCACACGCCATGAAAATTGACGCGCCCGTTCGCGAGATAATTAGTGGTTTGGTATTTTTCATGGTGAGCCTCGGTTAGACGTGTTTAGTGATCGAAGCTGATGGATCTCGATCGGTTTTGGAATCGTGCAGAAGACGACCGCACCCACGTTACTAGTCGCCAAGGCTTTCGGGGTTGGCGACGCATGTCACGGTCGCAGAACTGTAGCGCTCGTCCGCGGCCGAAAGATTTTCGAACAATGCATGCTCAGCAGCCCCGAATCCCGAAAGGGTTCGGGGGACAACTTCAGCGCCTCCTGCTTTTTGGAGGCGCGTAACAAGACACGCCAGAAAAGGCTCGGACCTAGGCTTTGCGAAGTCGCGACCGCGTCTCTTCCATCAGAACGGTTGGGTTGGCTGCTAAGAAGGCGGATTCTGCTGTACCGCCGGCTGAGTCGCCCGCGACGGATTTTGCACCGGCGGATATTGCTCCTGCTTCGGAGCCGACTGGTATGGCTGCTCCACCGCTCCCTTTACCTCATCCCCGGCCGCATGTAGTTCCCGGTCAAAGTCTTCCCGCGCTTTGCGAAATTCGTTCATGCTTTGCCCCAGACTCCGCGCTAATTCCGGAAGCTTTTTGGCACCGAACAAGACCAAGACTATTACCAGAATTAGTGCCCATTCTGACGGTCCGGGAACTCCAAACGCGAGCATATTCATTATGTTAAGTCAAGGATCGAGACGCGACTCCGCGACCAGAAGTTAGGCCGCGACCGCTATTCGAGCATCTGGTACCAATCGCGTTGGTCCTTTATCACTTGCTCAAGGGAACGGACGTGCGTTTCTGTTTTTGCCGCGGGGGGTTCCTGATAGTTCACGGCGGCTTTGGGAGTGCCAGCGTCATAGGCAGAACATCCCCCAAGCGCCAAGGCGGCTGCGGCACCAGCGATAGTTAATCGCCGCGGCAAACTACTGGCAACAACTCTACTAACTGCGTATGGTAATCTCATAGATGCCTTCCCTCTTATACACTTGACTGTTATTGTTCGTTCCAAAACCCCTTGATTGATTCTCTTTCTGCTGACTTGCAAGAAAGTAGCCCGGCGCTCTTGGCATCGCCATTGTCAGATTGGCCAAATTATTTCCACTCGAAAGAATTACGCATTTATCATGCGGTAGGCTTACATTTGACCGACGCTTTGAGCGGCCGGCGGTGGGCTGAATGGTCCGATGGTTCGAAAGAGCTCTGCCGCATAACCGGTAGAGGCGCCGGGTTCAGTCGGCATCAGGTAAATGGCATAACACCTAACCAACGTACAACCGTAGAGATTAACAGATGAAAGACGGGAATGGTCATGCAGTCGGGGCAGTCGCCGGTGTCGACTTCAGTTGGCTGATGAGCTAGCCAAGTGTGGGCTGGTGGAAGCGCACCGTTTCGCACACAGTCTAGCCCCGCAGATCACACCGTGATATGCACCGACGCGCTCTTTGCGGGCTAGCTGTACATCAGAGGCCTTCCGCGTCGGTGTACAGCCCTCTTCGAATGAGTTGGTTAAACCGGCTGTGTAAAAGCATTTAACCGGCTCATGAAATGATCGGTAAACGAACGACGACACTGGTTCCGCCACCTGCCGGACTGCGGATGTCCAGTTCGGCGCCAATGTTTTTTGCCCGCGTCCGCATATTGGCAAATCCGAATCCTTCGCCGCTTGACCGGCCGTCCGCGATGCCCGAACCGTTATCTCTGATTTTGAGCACAAGATTCGGTGGGTTCCGTCGCAGGCTGACGGTGATGGCTGTTGGCCGGGCGTGGCGAATGGCATTGCTGATCGCTTCCTGAGCGATTCGCAAGAGATCTTGTTGGACCGATGGCGCCAAGCTTTCTTCACGCACCTTGCTCGAACGAAAACTACAGCGTAACAGCCCTGGGATATTTGCGCGTTCGACCAACATGCGCAGGGCTTCGATGAGTCCCGACTCTTCAATAATATCGGAGCGGAGGCTGAGCGCGGAACGGCGCGCTTCCGACAAGCCAAACCGGGCGAGGTCGGTTGCCCGCTCTACGTGGCTAAAGGCATCCTTGCTCTTCATTTGCATTGCCTCGGTCGCAACCAATAGTTGCATGGAAATTCCGGCAAAATTCTGAGCCAGTGAATCGTGAATCTCACCAGCCAGCCGATTGCGTTCCACTAGGACGGCAGATTGTCTAGCCGTATTTGCTAATTGGGTCAGCTGAATAGCCAGGCTGGCTTGGGTCGCTAAGGCTCTCGCGATCTCGAGCTCCTCCGCTTGAAAATCGCGCTCCTCGGTGAAACGAAAGGTCAATCGGCCGTTTATCTGGCCACGTGATAGCAAAGAAATGATCAATATGGTCTTTACACCGAGGCCGAGCAGATAGGCGCGATGATCGTCAGGTATTGGCGAATGCGGA
>JBEEIB010000035.1:0-3824 GCA_041167675.1 Verrucomicrobiota bacterium | reverse complement strand
GATACTCCCGATAGCATGGCGTATTTCACGAGCTATGGCTGGTTCGATGCCACGGCGCAGGTGCATCCGGATGCCCCGTGGGTCCTCTGGGACGCGACGCGCAATGAATTCCTCTCCGCGGATTGCTGGTTGGTGAACATCGAAATGTTGGCAGCACGCTCTTGGCTTGCGTGATGAAATAAATGCGACTCGTGGTCGCGTTCGTTGACTTGCTCAGTAAGCCCACCTAACATCTCTGCCCATGGCAGAATCGCAGTCCTTAATCGGCCAAACCATCTCCCACTATCGCATTGTTGAGAAGCTCGGCGGCGGCGGGATGGGTATCGTGTATAAGGCTGAAGACACCAATCTCGGCCGGTTTGTTGCTCTGAAATTCCTCCCTGATCACGTTGCGCGGGATCCGCAAGCCTTGGAACGTTTCCGCCGCGAAGCGCGAGCAGCTTCCTCTTTAAATCATCCCAACATTTGCACGATCTATGAGATTGGAAGTCACGATAACGAATCATTCATTGCCATGGAGTATCTCGACGGAGACACGCTGAAGCACCGCATCGCCGGAAAAGGGTTGGATATTGAAACTGTTTTAACGCTAGGAATTGAGATTGCCGACGGGTTGAGCGCCGCCCACGCGAAGGGTGTGATTCATCGCGATATCAAGCCGGCAAATATTTTCGTCATTGGGCGCGGCCAAGCCAAAATCCTCGATTTCGGCTTGGCTAAGATCATCGCATCAAAAAGCGCGTCCGGCGCTGACACCCTTGCCACACTCGAAGTAGACGCAGATCACTTAACCAGCCCTGGCAGCACTTTGGGAACTGTCGCGTATATGTCTCCCGAGCAGATCCGTGGTAAAGAATTGGACGCGCGCACCGACTTGTTCTCTTTCGGTGCAGTGTTGTACGAGATGATGACCGGCACGCTACCTTTCCCGGGCGCAACCTCCGGCCTCATCTCTGACGCCATCCTCAATCGGCCGTTCACAACCCCGCTGCGGCTGAATCCCGAACTTCCCGCGAAAGCCGAAGACATTATCAATAAAGCCTTGGAAAAAGATCGCGACCTACGCTACCAGTCGGCGTCAGATATTCTCACCGACTTGAAGCGGTTAAAACGTGATATGGAATCCGGGTTTGGGTTTTCGGGATCGCGGGCGCCTGCAATCGTCGAACCCGCTACAGCCGTGACAACTTCGACAGCTAGCCATCCAACGCTAACAACTTCGATAGCTTCGACGGCTTTGCCGACGGACAGCGCGGTAGCCAGCCCAGTCTCCGCGAAACGGTGGCCAATGATCGTGGCCTCCGCTGGCCTCATCATTGCGGTTGCGCTCGTCTTTTGGTGGATGCGCCCATCGCCACCACCCAGAATCCGGTCTTTGGCCCAGATCACCAACGATGGCCGAGAGAAACCTGACAGTTATTCTCCCGATCACATCCCGCCAGTCATCGTCACCGACGGCTCGAGGCTTTATTTCTGGGAAGCGGGACTCGGAATTTCGCAGGTTTCTGCATCGGGCGGGCAAACGGTTCCGCTCTCAAGCGGAATTCAGAACGCGTTCATCTACGATATTTCGCCGAAGGAATCGGAGTTGCTGATTGGATCTCCCATCTCGCAGACGTCCTATCAGAGCGCTCTATGGATTCTGCCCTTGCCTGGTGGGTCGCCGCGGCGCCTGGCTAACATTCTTGCTCAGGACGCGACGTGGCTTCGTGACGGTTCGGGAGTTATTTATGCCGACGAATCGGATTTGTACTCGGCAAAGCCGGACGGCAGTGATAAGCGCACACTGATTACTGTGCCAGGGCGCGTGTGGTGGCCACGCGTTTCCCCGGACGGACACCACGTGCGGTTCTCAATTTACGATCCGCATACCACCCTGAGTTCCATGTGGGAAGTTTCGATGGATGGAACGCCTGCCCGCCCTCTCCTGCCCGGTTTGAACGCGATTAGCTCCTGTTGTGGAACCTGGACTCCGGACGGAAATTACTTCGTCTTTCAGGCAAACAGCGAAGGCCGCACAGACATTTGGGCAATCCGCGAAAAAGGATTATTTCAAAAATCGGAGTTCAACCCAACGCGGCTGACAACCGGTCCACTCAACTATTGGGCTCCACTGCCGAGCAGGGACGGCAAAAAGATCTTCGTGGTTGGCGAGCAGCCCCATGGCGAGATGCTGCGATACGACAAAAAGCTCGATCAGTTTGTGCCCTTTATGAATGGCCTTTCGGCCGAACAGGTGAGATTTTCGCCGGACGGTCAGTGGGCTGCCTATGTGACCTACCCGGAAGGTATTTTGTGGAGAAGCAAAATTGATGGCAGCGAGCGACTGCAGCTTACTTTCTCTCCTTTACGCGCGGCGCTTCCGAGATGGTCGCCGGATGGAAAAAAAATTGCGTATGTAGCGGCCACCGTAGGAGAAGCGTTCAAGATATACGTTATTTCCTCCGCTGGGGGCGCCAGTGAGGAAATAATTCCTCAGGAACCGGTACAGAACGATCCGGCTTGGTCCGCGGACGGGAATTCCATCGTCTTTGGAGAGTCACCGATTAGCCAGTTGGGAGGTTCGCGCACCAACGGCCTTCATATTATAGATTTGAAAACACATGTGGTTTCCATTATTCCCGGGACTGAGGGACTCTGGTCGCCACGGTCCTCGCCCGATGGCCGCTACTTAGCCGGGCTTCATGCCGACAATCAACGGCTCATGCTCTTCGATTGGAAAACGCATCAGACCACCGAGCTGGCAAAAGCGGATTTTATCTCCTGGCCGGAATGGTCTCGAGATTCTCAAAATATTCACTTCGGGTTAGGTAACAAACTGGCTAGAGTACGTATCAGCGACCGGAAGCTTGAGGAGATCAAGAACGTCGAAGACATGCAGCGGTTGTTCGGATTCCGCCCGACCGGATTCTTCACCAATTGGTGGGGCTTGGCTCCCGATGACTCGCCTCTGGTCTTGCGCAGTGCCGCCACCCAGGAAATTTACGCCCTTGACGTGGACCTGCCCTAAGCCAGCGGAAGTGCATCAGGTCCGCCGAGTCACAAATGAATGGTCGGCAATCCAGAAGTGCTCCAAGATTGGCTTCCCATTTAACTCCAAGCTTCAGTTCTCGCTGTCCATCGTTTTTGTCGCGCCAAGCGCGCAGCCATTGAATAAAAGCGGATGGACAAATTTCGCGTGTTTGATTTTCCAGGAAGCGTTCATGGCTGAAGTGCAGAGGATTTTTCTGGGTTGGTGAATATCAGTAGGGTCTTGCTCTTATCTTTTTCTATTTTCTAATCGGCCGCTGCCAGCGAGTGACCTTCGGCGCCAGGCGGCATCGACTGCCCATTGTAGGCATTTTTAAAGCGCACTCGGACTACCAGAAAATCAGCAAAATCAGCGGAAGTATCGTGAGAATTAAATACAGGCTAGTGCTGAATAAAGCCGGGGATAGATGCTGGCCAATGCCCACTGTGGAGAGCAGCCTCAGCGGGCGGTTCGAGGGTCCCATGAAGAAAGACCCTGCTGCGATGAACAACCCAAAGCACATGCGCCAGAGATGCCGCGCGATGCACTTTGTTCCAGAAACACCGCCACGCACCAGCATGCGAATATCCCCGGCCGCGGCCAGTAACATTATCGAACCCATGAAAAAGGTCATTCCGACAGGAACTCCGTCTTGTGAGCTCGCGCCGCTACGCACGACTCTAAGACCATTCATCCACGTGAGAGCACCTAGCGTCAACGGAATCAGGAGCACAATCCAATCAAAGCGGCTCGTTTCCCCGTCCCTGCGCCTGGCGGTCAGCCAGGCGGTTCCAATCAGATAGAGGGTTGAAAT
>JBEEIB010000034.1:0-15384 GCA_041167675.1 Verrucomicrobiota bacterium | reverse complement strand
GGTGGTGTTGAACGGATTGCTGGCCGGAACGAATAGGGTAGTCCCGGCAACGGCATCGCCGGTGCTCATTCCCTGATTTTGAGTCTCGCCGCTTTCTTCACTTCGCTGAACGAGAAGAAAATCGTAGAAGTTCAGCCACGGGGTCGGACTGAAGTTTATTTTGACTAGTCCGCCATAGCGTTCTTCCCGAGCCGCCAACTCGGTATTGAAAGGAATAAAGGCATCGGGCGGAGCGTTGCCAACAGCTAACGTCGGTGTTCTCGAACCCGGCGGTGTGAAGAAGGTAGTTCCACTCGTAACTCCAGTGAAAGAGCCGAACGGGGAGAAGAATGCCGTGGATGTATCAGGATATTTGGGCGAGAGCTTGCTTTTGTCGCCATAGGCGTACGAGCGATCGAGCGCGTCGATCGGGCTTTGCGAGTAGTAGTCAAAAGCTGTTACGATGCTCAACTTGGAGTCATCAGACCACAATTTGTGGGAAACGCCGCCGGTCAACGAGCTGTGAAACGTCTCGTAGTCGCCCCGCGAACTGATGCCGTAGTAATTGTAGATGTCAGCACCGTTGTATTCGTTTTTCAGAATGATGTTGACTACTCCGGCAACGGCATCGTCACCATAGATGGCGCTGGCGCCATCCTTCAGGATTTCAATTCGGTCAACCGCAGCAATAGGAATTGAGTTGAGGTCGACGAAAGAGAACGCGCTACCCAAAGGGATTGGAAAATCCGGGAAGCGATGCCCGTCGACCAAGGTCAATGTACGATTCACCCCCAATCCTCTCAGGTTGACGGCGGCGGAGGCGGGCGAAGAGTTGATGCCCGCGTTGGTGTAGGTGCTCAAAGCAGCATTGTTTAAAGGTATTCCGCGCAACACATCGGTTACGGTCTGATAAGCCTGCTTTTGCACATAATCCTGATCGTAGGAGACGACTGGTTGAGGACCCTCGCCCACCCGCGGAATAATATATCCGGTGACCGTGATTTGTTGGAGTTGCCCTCCTTGCTCGGTTCCTGCAGGGGCAGGGGCAGGCGCGGTCGCCGGTGCTTGCGCGTACGCGCTGACTCCCAGCGTGGCGGTGATCGCCAGTTCGGCCAGAAAGGCCAAACCAAAGTTTGTTAGTCTAATCATTGCTCCTTGGTTCTATAGTCGGTGATCTGATTCCTCTTCTCCGTTCACCGAAATGTTAAAAGAATGCTACAGCGTTTGGTTAAGGTGCCGGAAAACAGCCGGACTTGACCGATACCGGAAAGTTTTCCCGGAATCGTCCTAGCCACACGCCTTCAAGCTGATGTCGTTTTGTGAAAAAAATGTTACATGGTCAAGAAAAAGACCGAAATTTTTGAACATTTTTAAGGAAGTTATGTCGTGCGGCGAACAAAACTATTATTCCGTGGGAATTAGGAGTTTTTCTGCGGCTTCGAAATTGGATGCAAGTAGGGATCAACCACCGATCAAGTCGGCTGTTTTGAGTCCGTTCTTCGCGGGATTTCTGAAGTTCACGCAGAGCCGAGGAATATGCAGTCCGGGCGTTTTCCTCCACGGTGATCGGCGAGAACGCACCGATAAAAATGCGTAAAGCGATATGGTCTCTGCGACTACCTCGCTTCACGGCAATCCGATCGCTAGCGTAGACTAGAAATGCTTGTCTATTTCGAAATAGAAGAAGCGTTGGATCGAATTGTCATTGAAATAGTCCCGGCCTAGAAAATTGGAATCAACCGATAGCGGGGGTCTCGTATCAAAAAGGTTGTTGATCCCAAATATGAGCTTGGTACCAGCCAGCAAACTTCTCCATCCCCACCTTGAACCCTCTGGTTTGGGAGCGATGGCTTTCTCTCCAATCAAGCGTTTGCCTTCCTTGTCATAACCCGGCTTAGGCGTTTCGGGCGTGATTGGCGCTGGCTCTCCAAATTCGTAGGAAAGTTGGTAATCGAACGTCGTCCAGCTGCCAATCAGGTGCACATACCCTGGAGCGTCCAGACCAGAGTTCGCCAACGGGTTTGAACCCTTCGAATTGTTGTTAAAATCCGCCTCTGAATCGCGATAATTCATCGTCAGCCCAGTTCGGAATGTATCGATTCCGAAGAGAGTCTTCGAATAAAACCCGCTGGCAACCATCTTGAAATCAGGTCCACCGCCTACGCCTACTCCGCCACCACCAGCTTGATCGTCGTTGGTCAGCACCTGGAATACCGGTGTACCGTTGGCTAACGGAGGAAAAGGGGTCTTCGTCGAGTATCCGTAGACGTACGTGCAATTGACCTCAAGATCGAGCTTACCCCAGCAATACTCTGGCGTGATGTAGGTGCCGCCAAAATCGATACCACGCGTGTTAAGGGTACCGATGTTGATAAACGGGTTATCGATTCGAGTGATCAAGCCAGTAGACGCGCTTCTGACGATACCGTTACCCGGGAATCCGCTTGGCGCATTTACGACAAACTGGAATGGAATCGCGCCGATCTGGTTTCGCAGCTCGATTTGGAACCAGTCAATGTAGCCGGTAAAACCATGCAAGAAATGATACCAGAGGCTGGAATCGTTCCTGCTATCCGGTACCCAAAGAGCTTCCAGATAGTAGGAGTACGCTTGTTGCGGCTTTAACTTCGGGTTAGATCCCTGCACCAAGAGCGTGCTGTAGGAGTGCCGAGGATCTCCCGCCGGAAAATTAGGATCAGTGACCGAAGCCTGAAATTGCAGCGGGGTACTGAAAAGCTCCGATAAGGAGGGAACGATGAAGCCTTCCGAATAGGTTGCTCGGAAAGTCACATCATCAAATGGCTTGTAGCGAAGCGCGAACTTTGGTTTGGCCGCGCTGCCGAACAAGGAGTAATCGTCATACCGCTCCGAAAAAGTAAAGTCCAGGGCTCTCACCCCAGGCCAGGACCATTTATCTCCAAAAATCGGGATATCGACTTCCACATAACCTGATCTGACGTACCGACGTCCATCGGTCTGCTTGCCCTGGAAGTTGCCGTTTCCAATCAGGCGAAGCTCGCTCAAAATGTCATTCGACTGGATCAAAGACTCACTCCGATACTCTATTCCCCCGGCCACCGTGAGCGGCCCGCTGCATAGATCGATCAAGGTACCGCCCGCTTTGAGCTGCAACTGGATCAGATCAGTGCGAGAGTCCAGGTGTTGGTCAGTCGAGAGTGCCGAATAGAACTCCTGGTTAGCATTTCCAGAAACCCGGTTATCCAGGAATGGATTAAAGAAATGCCCGACGTGTCCCCCTAAAGTGCCGTTCAAGGCCTGCTGTAAGTTAAGCAGGTTTATAGCGTGATAAAGCGTTTCGGTCGCATCGGACTCCCCATAGCTGAAATTACCTTCAATGATCCAGTTGCGCGGCAGCTGCGCAATAGCTCCGACTGTATTACGGAGGGTACGGGTCCAGGTGTCTTGAATCCAGGGGCCAAATTCCCCAGCCCAACCGCCCTGCGGGATTAGCGGTTCCCCGGTCGTATTGAAAGGATTAGTAGTCGGAACGACTATGTTGTTTCCAAAGACATGGTCGTTGCCGCCAAAATCATATCCCTGGTTCAGGGTCTGAGCTTGCTCACGATTGAGCTGGATAATGAAGGTATCATAGATCTTTAGCCAATCGGTGGGCGAATAGTTTACTTTTACGCTCCCGCCGTAACGGCTCTCTCTTGCTTGCAGTTGAGCGTTTTGAGGAACGAAAATTGGATCCTGGTTGCCATTGACATTAAGAGTAACCGGTCCGGTCGTGGTGCCTCTAGGTACTGTGAAGAAGGTGCCGGTGTTTACACCCGAAAAACCGCTAAGGAAAGGGACAAACGATGTTGGGCGGTCGGGATATTTCGCAGCCAGACTGCTATAGTTACCATTCGTAAATGCACGATCCAGCGCATCGATCGGGCTTTGCGACAGGTAATCAAAGGACGTTACGATGCTGAGTTTCCCAAATTTACCCAGATCTTCGGCGATACCAGCCACCAGACTCGAGTGGTAGGTGTAAGAATCGTCGCGCTGGCTAAATCCGAAGTAGTTATTAAACTGAACCCCGTTGTAGGTGTCTTTTAGGATGATGTTCACAACACCTGCAACCGCGTCATCACCGTAAACCGCAGTACCATTATCTTTGAGGATTTCAATACGGTCGACCGCAGCAAGCGGAATCGAGTTCAGATCAACAAAGCTTGTAACAAAATTCAACGGCAGCGGAAAGTTGGGATAACGAAGCCCATCGATTAGAACCAGCGTTCCGTTAATACCAATATTCCTCAAATTGACGGCATCCCCACCAGGAGAGGTATTGTTACCCGGGGAAAAGGTCTGATTAAAATTGCCGTTAGCAAAAGGAATACTCTCCAAGACCTGAGCTACATTCTGTTCTCCACGCTTCTCTATGTAGTCTTGGTCGAGCGTTACGACAGGTTGTGGTCCGTCTCCCACCCGAGGAATAATGTAACCGGTTACCGTGATCTGCTGCAGTTGCCCTCCTTGCCCGGGTGCGGCTGGGGTCGTCGCGGGCGTTTGCGCGTAAGCCCTCATTCCCAAAGCCACGGCAATCGTCAACTCGGCGGCCATGGCAATACGAAAGTATGTGGACCTTGCCATTTTCTACTCCTGTTGGTTTGGCGACCGCATTCTTCTGAGGTCGCCTCGGTTTAAAAAGAACGCTCCGGCGTTTGGATAAGGCTAATGCTGGAAAACGGCCCGGCGTGGCAGGAGGGAATTTGCCAGGAATTGTCTTAGCCTAACGTCTGTAAGCTAATCACCATTTCTGCGAAAAAAACGTCACCTGGTCAAGAAAAGACGTGCAGTATCGTGGACATCCGGGAGCTTGTTGCAGCGGCCGATCTTTGGCTCGATTCCTCGGCGCGAGTTGGATTACTCCCGGGCGTTGCACCCGTCCGACGAAGCATCAATCGATACTTTGACCGGCATCTGGCGAAGTCGGAAGCAACGCCCCTCCGAACCGTCGACAGCCTCATCTCATGGCCAAGCTCAGCCAATCGATACTATCGAATCCAAACTCGGCATGCGTTTTTCGCGCGAAATTCTGAAAAACAAAAAAGCCGGCTCAGTTAATTCCTGGCCGGCTTTTTTCAAGTGCTATTATTTGGCGCTAGTGTCCCAAAACGAATGCTATCGGCAGAGTAAAAGTACCATTGGTGGTCGGATACCCTTGCCACGACGACCGAATGTGCCTTTCGGCTGCTGAAGCCAAGAGGCTCGGCCCGGTGGCGTGGACGCTAGTGACCTGACCGTTCGACACGGTGATCGTCGCCATCACGTTCCCGGTGATATGCAACTGCATGGCTTGCGGCGGATAGGACGGCTTGGGGCATCGAACCCACAGACCCGAGCGTGGTCCACCATTGCCAGTGCCGCCGACAACGCCATTGGCGAATCCTTTTTGCTGACCAGGAGTGGCAGCGGCATTCGGATTGGGACTGGCCTTAGGCTTTTCCGTCTTCGGTTTCGGAGTGGGCTGCGGCTGGGCCGGCGGCGCCGGGGTTGGCGTTGCTTCCGGTAATTCAAATTCCGGCGGCTTATCCAGCGGCGGCGGAGTCGGCTCCGGCTCTGGCGGCGGCGTTGGCTGCGCGTCGGGCGGCTGTTCTTCCGGCGCGTCCGGACTACCGAGCGGAGGCGCGTCGTTCATATCCGCCTCAGTCAGCATAATGGGCGTGGTGTTATTCGGCAGATGAATCCAAAAACCGGCAACCGCAGCTGCTACATTCAGGAAGAGCGAAAAGAGAAGAAACCAAATGATCGGCGCGCCATCGCGGCGATTTCGTCGGATGCTATTGGGCATACAACACCTCCCGTTGATTCGGAAAAACTAAGGCCCAGGCGGTTTATTCGGTGGCGGAGGCGCTCCTCCACCGGTAGTTGGAGCTCCACTTCCAGCGGCGGCGTTTGGTTTGACTTCGAGCCCAACCTTCTGGATACCGGCGGTACGTAGAGAATCCAACACAAACATTACCGTGTCGTAGTTCGCGCCTTTGTCAGCACGAAGATAGATCCGGACATCATGGTTCTTACCATACAGGTCCTGGAATTTTGATAAGACCTCCTCGCGCGGAACCTTCTCCTTCTCGAAGTAGATATCCATCAGCGCGTCGATACTGACGATGATGAAATCCGGCTTCGTATTCGGCTGGGCGCTCGTGGCGGTCGGCAACGCGACGTCGATCGCCTTCATGTTTATCATCGTCAAGCTCACCAACATAAAGGAGGCGAGCAAGAAGAACATGATGTCGATCAGCGGAATGATCTCAAGGCGAGCCTTCCTAATTAGAACTGGCGAACTGTGACTGCTCCCGTGCATCTTGGATGGTATCGAGGTTGGCGTTCTTGAGCCGTAGTGAGTTGATCATGATGAGGACGTTGTGGCACGTCGACTCGAGCTCGAACTGAAGCTTGACCAGCTTGGAGTTGTAAAAGTTAAAAAAGATCAGCGTGAAAATGGCGATTCCGAGACCGCACGCCGTAGCAATGAGCGCCTCACCAATACCACCGGAGACCGCAGCCGGACTCAGCCCGCCTTCGTTCACCGCATTAAACGCCGACATAATACCAGTCACCGTACCGAGTAGCCCAAGCAACGGAGCCAATGTGATAGTGGTATCCATGACCGACATAAAACGGCCAGCTCGTTGCAGTTCCGCTCCACGGGCCACCTCGAGCGCTCCTTCGATTGAGGTATGGACATGGTTCAGACCATTCCACGCGGTGCGCACGAGTGGATCTTTGGAAGTACGTCCAAGATTAGCGGACGCGGTGATATTTCCTTGCTCGAGCGCAGCGTACATCTGATCAAGTCGATTGGGATCGCGGCGGGCGCCTTCGATAATCCAGAAGAGAGTACGTTCCAAGATCACCGCGATGGCGACAATAAGAACGGCCACGATCGGGTACATGACAATGCCGCCCTTAAAGAACCATTCCATAAGGAAATTGCCTTTAGCCCATCCTGGAACGAAGCGTCCCACGACGGTCTGGCTGTCGCCGGCGGCAGCCACGAAGGGAGCGAGTTTTACTAGAAAACTGACCATAGTTTGATTGATTGAGGTAGAAGACTTGAGTTACCCTGCGCTTCGAATACAGCTATTCGCTTTGTCTATTTGGCAGACGTCGTTTACGAGCAGGATGCTTGCCAACCTTGCTTGGGCGTGCGCCGTTTGAGCCAACTGAATCATTACAGGGAAGTATCCGCATTTTGCAGGCCATCAGGATACGACGTGATTGTACGGTATCCTTGAAAATGTAAGTCGTCAAAGTGACTCTTTTCGATCAGCCTGCAACTATTTTTTTGCTCCTTTGTCTTCAGCCCTGCAAAAGCGCCGGACCAGAATTCATTTGAAACGATAAGTACGATCGCCTGAGACAGCGGAATCTTTAGGCCGATGCGCGAACAACAGTGAAAATCTTCAGCAGCGTCGAAACGCGGCCAAAGTCACTCAACGCCGACGGCAGCGGAAGCGGCGGGCTCTCCGATCCGCCGCGTAAATGTCAGCTGAAATCAGTCGTTTGGAAGTGTCCCAAGATGACCAGCAATCTGCTCGTGTAAGTGATCCGTCAATGCGGCGTCAGACAGCCGATCGACCACTTCATTAAGAAATCCTTTCACTACTAGAGCTTTTGCAACTCGCTCGGGAATACCACGGCTGAGCAGATAAAAAAGCTCCTCCGGCTCGATCTGGCCAGAGGTGGCGCCGTGGGTACAGCGCACGTCGTCCGCCAAAATCTCCAGGCCCGGCATCGAGTTTGCCTCGGCCTCATCACTCAACAAAAGATTCCGCACTTTTTGGTAGGCATCGGTTCGATGTGCGCCTGGCTCGACTTTAATCAATCCGGAAAAAACCGTGCGGGCCTGATCGTTCAACGCGTTTTTGTAAAGCAGATCGCTGGTCGTATTCGGTTGGAGATGGTCCTGCAGAGTGCGCTGATCGAATTCCTGTTCTCCACTCGCAATCGAGATAGCGAGCATGTCACTCCGAGCCCCGCTACCGATCATCCGGCTGACACTTTCCAGCCGCGAATATTTCCCGCCGAAATTGAGCGAAAGATTGAGTACCGAGGCATCACGGTCCGCCACAGTTGAATTGATCTGAATTGAAACAAATTCACGGCTCCAGTCCTGAGTGCTAATATAAGTGAGATTGGAGCCTGGGCGCGCAACGAGGTCATTGACGCCACAAGCAAACCCTTCCCGACTCTCATCGATGGAAACAAAATTCTCCAAAAGGGTAACTTTGCTGCCCTCCTCGGCAATCACCAAAGTGTGAGGAAAGACCGCGACGCGATCGCTTCCGACAAAGTGAAAAACTTCGAACGGTTGCGCAACCTCGACATGAGGCGGGATGAAAATGACAGACCCGGACCGTACAGAAGCCTTGTGTAGAGCGGCAAATTTGCGCGAACCGAGACGGACCGGTTGGGCCATAAAATGGTCGCGCAGGAGCTCGGGATGCTCCTCCAATGCTCTTTCTAAGGAGAGAAAGAGGACCCCGCGATCCAGGAGCTGATGATCGAAAATTTCGCTGGAGACTAGCCGTTCATTCACAAAAACCAGGCGTCCGGCCGGATTTCCGAAAGAGCGCCCGCGCAGGAATTCGGGATCCCACTCGCTCCATTCGGAAGCGGGCTGGTAGGAATCGAGCGCGAGATTCTTGATGGAAGAGAATCTCCAGAGTTCGTCAGTCCGAGCCGGAGCCGGTTCGGACTCAAACTCCTTCCAGGCATCGGTCTGTAGTTTGGCGAACCACTCGGGCGCCGCGGTCCAGTCCCGCGGCGCAGACACAATCGTAGAAACGTCAGCAGAGGTGCTAAGCATCCGGTGTTCCCTTTTCCGACCGGCGGTTTTACCCGACCGAACCTTCCATCTCGAGATCGATCAGGCGCTTCAATTCGACGCTGTATTCCATTGGAAACTGGCGTACCAGATCATTGACAAATCCATTCACCGCGAGACTCATTGCCTGACCTTCGCTCAGGCCGCGCTGTTGCATATAAAAGATTTGTTCGGCGCTGATTTGGCTTACCGACGCTTCGTGTTGGGTAGCGTTGCCGGTCCCGCGAACGGTAATAGCCGGGTAGGTATCGGTCCGGCTCCGAGCGTTGATCAACAGCGCATCGCATTCCGTATTGTTTTTGCATCCTTTCAGATGCTTCGGCACGTGAACCATTCCTCGATAGGTCGCGCGTCCTTTTCCAACGCTGATACTCTTCGACACGATATTGCTAGTCGTCTCGTCGGCAGCATGAATCATTTTGGCTCCGGTATCCTGGTGTTGCCCGTCGCCGGCTAATGCGATGCTGATGACTTCCCCGCGCGCCTTGCGACCTTTCAAGACAACTCCGGGATATTTCATCGTCAGTCGGGAACCAATGTTACAATCGATCCACTTAATTTCCGCCTCTTCCATCGCCAGTCCGCGCTTGGTAACCAGATTGAAAACATTCGGAGACCAATTCTGGACCGTCACATACTGAATCTTCGCGCCCTTGAGTGCTACCAATTCGACAACGGCCGAATGGAGAGTGGCGGTAGTAAACTTCGGCGCGGTGCAACCTTCCATGTACATCACTTCGGAGCCCTCATCCGCGATGATCAAGGTGCGTTCAAATTGCCCGAAATTCTCCGCGTTGATTCGGAAGTAGGCCTGAAGCGGATGCTTCACCTTCACACCCGGCGGCACGTAGATAAAACTTCCACCGCTGAATACGGCGCTATTGAGCGCACTAAATTTGTTATCCGCAGTCGGAATGACTTTACTGAACCATTTTCGGAAGATCTCCGGATACTTCTTCAATCCTTCAGTACTTCCGACAAAAATCACGCCTTGGTCCGAGACAGCTTTCTTGATGTTCGAATAGACTGCCTCGCTGTCGAACTGAGCCTCTACTCCGGCCAGAAATTTTCGCTCGCTCTCCGGAATTCCCAGCCGTTCAAATGTCCGCTTAATATCTTCCGGCACATCCTCCCACGAACGCTTGGGCGCGTCACCCGAAGCTAGATAATACCGGATGACATCGAAATCGATTTCGTTGAGTTCGTTGCCAGCCCAATGGGTCGGCAGCGGTTTATTCTTAAAGACGTGATAAGCATTCTTTCGGAACTCGCGGATCCAGTCAGGTTCTTCTTTTGCGTCGACGATGTAATCAATGGTCTTTTCGTCCAGACCGACCCCGGCGTCGCGCTGATGCTTCACCTCATAGGAAAAGTCGCCGATGTCGCGATTGATATCGATCGTGTTATTCGCTGTACTCATAGTGCTATTTGCCTTTGCTAAAAGCTGAAAATCTTTGGGTCCTAATTGGTCGCCACGGCTTCATCGGGTTCACGGAGCCAATCGTAACCCTTGGCCTCAAGTTCGAGCGCTAATTCCTTGCCTCCGCTTCGTACAATGCGGCCTCGGGCCATTACGTGGACATAATCAGGCACAATGTAATTCAAAAGTCGCTGGTAGTGCGTAATCAAGAGGATACCAAGGTTCGGACCACGCAACTGGTTCACCCCTTTGGCTACAACCTGCAAGGCATCGATATCGAGACCGCTATCGGTTTCATCCAGGACAGCGAAAGCAGGTTCCAAGATTGCCAGCTGCAAAATTTCGTTTCGCTTCTTTTCCCCGCCCGAAAACCCTTCGTTTACTGATCGGGCAGTGAATTCACGGCGGATCTCTAAAAGGTCCATTTTCAGGTAGAGACGTTGATAAAAATCGGTAGCATCCAGTTCCTCTCCTTCCGGCAAGCGGGCTTGCAATGCGGCTCGGAGGAAGTTCGCGTTGCTCACGCCGGGGATCTCAATCGGGTATTGAAAAGCCAGAAACAGACCTTTTCGTGCACGTTCATCCGGCTCCATCTCCAGAATGCTCTCGCCATCCAAGAGGATATCGCCCTCCGTAACCTCATAGTCGGGATGACCTGCCATCACTTTGGCCAACGTGCTCTTGCCCGACCCATTCGGACCCATCACGGCATGCACCTCTCCCTTGCTGAATTCGAGGTTTACTCCTCGAACAATCTCCTGGCCATCGACCGAAGCATGCAGATTTTTGATTACAATCGAACTCATAAATTCATTCCGAACATTTTGGGCAGGTACCCCGCAAATTCACGTCCGCGTGCGATACCCTAAACCCGGGCGGTAGCTCCCAGCCACTACCCATTGTGATGTTTACATCATGGACCGAACCGCATCGTTCGCAGAAAAAATGTGAATGTTCCATCAGGTTTGCGCAATAACGGGTTGGAGCGCGGTCCAGATTAACCTGCTTCACCAAACCGCTAGCGACCAGTGCTTCCAGACAATTATAAACGGTACCCAGCGAGATCGAAGAAACGTGCTTCTTTGTACGCAAAAAGACCTCCGTCGCGGTCGGATGATCCGGCTTTTGCATCAGCACGCCTAATACCTGCTCGCGCTGTTTGGTGAGCCGGATACCGCTGGCCGCTAATCGCTGGGATATTTGCCCCGGGAGCTTCACACAAACACCATTGCCCGCGACGAGAATGATATCAAGAATTATTCTCAATAAGCGAGCTTTCCCTAGGGAGATTTGGTCTCTGACAGTGACAAAATGGGAACTAAAATTTCGGAAAAGAACTGATTAGGTGTCATCTTACGGCTGTTGCTGCAAAACTGTGGGTAACCCTCCCGGGGATCACAACCTTTTTTCGGCAAAGCAACCGCCGACGGCGAAAGGAATTAGCATGCTGCACCCTCAAACCGCTGATAAAACACTCCAGGATTCTTGCGCTCGATTCCTTGGTCTGCGCTCGATGTTTTCTGGGTGTCGCATCCGTCCGACGAAGCATCAGTCTCAATCGGTACTTTGACCGGCATCTGGCGAACTCGGAAGCGACGCGCCGTCCGAGCCGGGAGTGTGTCCGAGACCGGCCCGCCCTATCAGGAAACCCGCCTGCGTTCCGCGTTTGACATTTTATCATTCACGGCTAGCCACGAATGGTGTTGCGATATCTTTCTGACATTCGGGTTTGGATCTCTCTCCTACTTTTAGGTTCAAGCTTGGCTGCTTGCGAACGTCATCCGGCTAGCCAACTCGAAGAGCAGCCCACTCCATCAGCTAAGCCGGAAACAAAAAAAACCGAGAGCACTGCTACCAACCCGTCAGCTACGCCGAAGACTTATTTTCCGCAGAATTCGTGATTCCTGAGTTTCGCGCTAAATTGGAGTCGATCAGTATTTTCCATAGGCGATGGAACGACCCGGAAATTTGTCGGAAACGAGAACGGGTGGCTGGCGAGACGAGATTCAAAATCGGTATCGGAGCTTTAGAGCCGCGCTGCGCGGGTTCGGCTGGCTGATACTGAGCGAACGGCATTTTCAGCTGCATCTGGTCGCGACGGTTGCGGCGATCTTATTGGGCCTGATATTGGGGCTTACTGCCATGGAATGGGCAATCCTGGTACTGACAATCGGATTGGTCCTGGTCGCGGAAGGTATTAACACCGCAATCGAACACACAATTGATCTGACCGTTCACCACGTTGATCCGCTCGCTCGAACGGCGAAGGACATCGGCGCCGCGGCGGTGCTGATCGCTGCAGCAGTCTCGGTCGTGATCGGTTGTTTCTTATTTCTGCCCAAGCTCATCGCGTTTTTTCATCGGTAGGGCTCGTCCGTGAAAAGAATCGCGCGGGAGCGCGCCCCTCAAGGCTGATAATCGAACAAGTTCAGCTGCGGCTTCGGTTCCTCCGAAGATTTTGACTTTGATCGGGACGCTTTGGCTTCGGCCAGTCGCGGCTTACCCTGGGCATTCAACTCACTGGCTTCAAGGTTAGCGAGAATCTCTTTGGCGCGATCGATTACACTGGCCGGCAATCCGGCTAATCGACCTACCTGGATTCCATAGCTCTTATCGGCAGGACCACGCTGAATCTTGCGAAGAAAGATGATTCGATCGTTCCACTCGCGAACCGCCACATTGTAATTCTTCACACCTGAACAAACCGTCTCGAGGTCGGTCATTTCATGATAATGGGTCGCGAAGAGGGAGCGTGCGCGAATGATATCGTGCAGATGTTCCGCTACACTCCAGGCAATCGAAAGACCGTCAAAAGTCGAGGTCCCACGACCAATCTCGTCCAAGATTACTAAGCTACGATCAGTCGCGTTGTTGATGATGTTTGCGGTTTCGTTCATCTCCACCATGAAAGTGGAAAGGCCGCGCGCTAGATCATCGGAGGCGCCGACTCGAGTAAAAATGCGGTCGACCATCCCGATTTCGGCTGATTTGGCGGGCACATAGCTCCCGACCTGAGCCATTAACACTAGCAATGCAATCTGGCGAATGTAGGTGGACTTACCGGCCATGTTCGGTCCGGTGATCAGCATCAATCGGTTTTCGTCGCCGTCGAGCAAGCAATCGTTCGGCACAAATTTTTCATCAGTCAGGTTCTGGTCTAGAACGGGATGCCGGCCATCCGTGATCTCAATACGCTTCGCGTCAGTTAGCACTGGACGGCAATACCCAAAGAGGCGGGCGGTTTCCGCAAGAGCAGATAAAACGTCTAGCTGAGCAATTGCGCGCGCCGTCTCCTGAAGTTCGCCTAACCGTTCTAAGGTCTGGTCGCGCAGCTTCAGGAATAGCTGATACTCCAGTTGCTTTGATCGCTCATCCGCACCGAGAATTTTTGCTTCGAATTCCTTCAGCTCCGGAGTGATGAAGCGTTCACCACTCACCGTGGTTTGTTTGCGAACATAATCGGCCGGGACTGCGGAAAGATGCGTGTTGGTAACCTCGATGAAGTATCCAAATACCGAATTGAAGCGGACCTTCAGAGACTTAATACCGGTACGCTCAATTTCGCGTTGTTGCAGTGCCGCGACCCATTCCTTGCCGCTGGTGGATGCGCTTCGCAACTCGTCTAATTCCGACTCGTAACCGACTCGGAAAATTCCTCCTTCCTTCAGAAAAGCCGGCGGTTCGTCTACTATCGCTTTGGTCAGTAGTTCCAGGAGGTCAGGCAAGAGATGAATTTGCGCTTCGATCTCGGCGTAAAGGCCATCGCTGCCCAGCGCCGCCCGATTCAACATTGAGAGATGATGCCGAAGATCCGGTAACACTTCCAGCGAACTCCGGATCGCGGCGAGATCGCGACCGTTTCCGCTTCCCTGACTAATGCGGCCTAAAGTTCGCTCGATGTCACGTACGGCGCGCATAGTTTCCCGGCAGGCGTTCAAGAGAAAGGACTGATCCAGCAAGAGACCAACCAAATCGTGGCGTTGTCGGATGGTGTGCCCATTTCTGAGCGGCTTCAGAATCCATTGGCGAAGCAGACGCGCCCCCATCGCGGTAACCGTTCGATCCAAAGCTCGGAGAAGACTGGTGTCGCGCGCACCAGAGCGCGATCTGACCAGCTCAAGATTTTCCTGAGTCGCCAGATCGAGTGCAACCGACTCGTCCGCCAAAAAAACTCCGAGGGTTCGAATATGGTCAACCGAGCGTCGAAGCTGATGCTTGAGGTAATGGATCACCGCGCCGGCAGCGCCAGTTGCTGCGGGCATTTGCCCACAACCAAAACCGTCGAGCGACTGCACCTTGAAGTGCGCGCGAAGCAATTCGGCAGCTTGTTCCGGCTCGAACGTGTAGCCGTCATAGGGCGACGCTCGCGGCAACTCGAATTCTCCAAGGTCGGAGACGATAATCTCCGCCGGAGTAAATCTGGCCAATTCATCTTGCACAACCGACTCACTGGCCAGCTCGGCCACTCTAAACTCCCCGGTGCTCACGTCGATCAATGCCAGTCCAAACCGATTCTTCGTTCGGTTGACCGCCGCCAAGAAATTGTTTTGACGGGCTTCAAGCAACTGGAAATCGTTGATTGTTCCCGGACTCACTATCTGGGAGATCTGGCGCTCAACGATTTTACCGGGCTGCGGTTCGCTCACCTGATCGCAAATTGCTACTCGGTGACCGGCCTTGATTAACTTCCCGATGTAACCTTCCGCCGCATGAAAAGGCACGCCGCACATCGGCATGCCGTTGCGCTTAGTTAGAGCAACGTTGAGCAGTTCAGCCGCCAGCTTCGCATCCTCAAAAAAAAGCTCATAGAAGTCGCCAAGGCGAAATAGCAGGAGCGTGTTCGGTGGCAGCGTGCGCCGGATGCTTTGATACTGCTGCATCATCGGCGTAAGAGACATGGTTCGGACCTTACAAAGCGGGCGGAGCTTCGGCAAGTGCCGGAAAAACCCGGAACGCCGACAGCGCCGGGAGTGCCGCAAATTGGTAGCGGCGACTGTCCGGCGAAGGATCTCCGTCTCGACCGATCTAAAGATCTGGACGGAGCGACTCGTCCATCTGGCCTGAAAACGCAGTCGCCTTGATGTCGTCCGCTCGAACCGAGACCGCATTAGTGATGCCGGTCGATGGCGACTGCGCC
>JBEEIB010000033.1:0-15800 GCA_041167675.1 Verrucomicrobiota bacterium | reverse complement strand
ATAGAGATACGCGGCCACAGTGACTGGCGCGAAGACGAGCCCCAAGCCTGCCACCATCACGACGCGCGGCCAGACGACCTGCCAGGGAGCAATGTCCAGATTCAGCTGCGACATCCAGAAATTGCCGGCGGCGAGGATGAGCAAGCCCGCGCCGATCAACCAGCGCGCGTCCAGGCCGCGGCCCAGCAAGACGCCAACGACGATGATTGCCAAGATCGTAAAAATTCCGGCGGGCGACAAAACGAGCCCGGCGTGAAAAGCGTCGTAGCCGAAGAGTGATTCCAGCATCGCGGGAAGAAGCGTGCTCGATCCGTAAAGCACTCCGAACGAGCAAAAGATGATAACGCAGGAAATGGCCAGGTTACGGTCACGCAGTGGCCGGAAGTTCACGATTGGGTTCGCGTGACGCGTTTCCCAAAAGAATAAACTACCGACGCCGAGAACAAATAAAGTGGCTAATACCTGCACGCGTCCAAAGGCGTCGTTGAGCCAATCCCACTCCTGTCCTTTGCTCAAAAGGACCTCCCAGCAAACCAGGGTAATCACGAGGAGCCCGAGCCCAATGGAGTCGAAATTCTGCGGCCGCTTTTTCAACTCCGTTCGTTGGTTGCGAAGATACTCTGGGTCCTGCACCATGAGCCAGCAGAGGAAGAATGCCAGCGCGCCCACCGGGAGATTTATGTAAAAGATCCAGCGCCAGGAATATTGATCGGTGATCCAGCCGCCGAGCGTTGGTCCAAGGACTGGAGCAATCAGGGCAGCGACGCCAAAGAGGGTCTGCGCGGCGCCCTGCTTCTCGGTGGGGAAGGAATCGAGTAGGATACCCTGACTGGAAGGCTGGAGGCCACCACCGGCGAGACCTTGCAGCACGCGGAACAGAATCAGCTGATTTAGACTCGTCGCCATACCACAAAGGACCGAACTGATGGTGAAAATCGCGATCGACAGCAGGAAGTATCTGCGTCGTCCAACATGCGCAGCGAGCCAGCCTGACATCGGCAGGATGATAGCGTTAGCAGCGAGATAGCTGGTAATAACCCACTCGCTATCGGTGACGGCCGAGGAAAGGCCGCCGGCGATGTAGCGCAGAGCCACATTCGCAATGGTGGTATCGAGCACTTCCATGAAGGTCGGCACTACCACGGCGAGGGCGATGAGCCACGGATTGAAGACTCGTGGGCTGACCGTCGCGACGGGAGCGGATATCGCTGGCGTTCCGGCGCTCATCGCGTGGCTGGCTAGGGGGTAGTGGCCCCACCAGGCTCGGCGGGTTCCTGGAGAAACTTCCCGGCGTTCGGACCAGTAGGCGCGGTTTTTAAATCCACTGACGGTGTGACGGAGAGGCCAATAAACAGCGGCAGCTTGTTCGGATCGTAGTTCATCACATCGATTCGGACCGGCAGCCGCTGCACCACTTTCACGAAGTTGCCCGTCGCATTCTGCGCTGGCAATAGCGCCAGAGTGGAACCCGTGCCCATGGTGAAGCCAGAGATGCGTCCACCGAACTTCCGCTTACCTCCATACATATCCACCTCCAGATCTACGTGTTGGCCGATTCGCAAATTGCGGAGCTGCGTTTCCTTGAAATTTGCGTCCACCCAGATGTCGCGTAGCGAGCGGATCGCCATGAGACTCTGACCCACTTGCACGTTGTTACCGGGGTTGACGTTACGGCGGGTGACTACGCCCTCGATTTCCGCGACCACTGTGCAGTAGCGCAAATCAAGGTTAGCCTGATCGAGATCGCGCTGCGCCCGCAGCAAACTCGCTTCCGCTTGTTTCAGACCAGGCGCATTCTTGATGACATTGGCGTAGATGCGATCGATATCGCCGCCGGGGTCCCGCCGGTAGAATTCATCCAGCGTCTGCTTCGGCGTGAGATTGTACGAAGAGGAGACAAGGCCAAGCTGCGCGGCGCTCTGGATCAGATCGGCCAGCGCCTGGCGGACGGAGGAGAAGGTCTGGTCGAGATCTGCGGGTACGTCGGTGAGGCTGGTTCCCTCGGGTGGCTTGCCAGGCAGGCCGAGCGCGACCCGCGCCTGCAAGACATTTTCCAGCGCCTGGTTGACTTGGGCTTTCGCCACATCGAGAGCCTCGCGTCTTTGGTCATATTCCTCGGCGCTCACCACCTTGGTCGCGAGCAGGCGTTCCGTTCGGTCAAACTCCGCCTGGGCCAGTACCAGGGTCGCGTTGCTTTGTTCCCAGGTAGCAGCTCTCGCTCGCACCAGCGCCACTTGATTATCCACGTCTTCGATGGCTCGGACGAGCTTGAAGCGCTGGCTCCTCACTTGCGCCACCGACCCTCGCACGGTGGCCTGGGCCACAATGAGGTTCGCTTGGGCGGAATCGACGGCCGCCTGTTTGATCGCGACCTCCACGCGATATGGCTCCGGATCAAGTTCCACCAGCACGTCGCCCTTTTTCACGCGATTGTTGTCGTCGACGAAGACGCGAGCCACCTGACCGGTCACGCGGGCGGCGACGAAAGTCACGTAGCCATTCACATAGGCGTCATCGGTCGAGACCGTATTCAACGCATGGAGTATTCGAGGGATTGCCAGGAAGAGCAGTCCCACCGCCACGAGCGCCCCGAGCGTGACGACCCACCGGCGGCGTTTATGCGCGAGCTTGGCCGTCGGCTTCGGCAGCGCTTCCGGCGCTGCAGGTTGATGGGGCGGTGCAGATTTTGATTCTTCGGCGTCCACGAAATGCCGTCCTCGTTGGCTTAGCGCTCGCGCGTTCTGGGTTTGCTGTCTCAGGATCCGAGCAAAAGCTGATCTGTGCAGGCCAAACGCACCATTACTTTTCGGCTAACGTCTCGTTGCACCGATCGACGAAGCGGTAGCCGCCATGCCCTAGATTAACGAAAGCAACGCCAGCGCGTCCAGATTTGTTTGGGATATCGATTAGCTTGTATCCTTCAGGATGAGCGGATTGCCTAAGCTCGGTCGTCGGCATTGCGAGCCGGGAGACCCAAAACTTGCCGGGAAGTTTCCATCCTGGCGGTGTTGCGGTTTGGCGTATTCTGCAAGTAATATGGCGTGTCGCGCTAGTTACAACTGAAAGCGAAGGGGCTACGGTGGACGAAATCGTGGTAGGAGCACACACGCATCGCCACGAGTCACCGTCACTTAATCCACATATGTCTAAAGTCTGGTTTATCACTGGCAGTTCGCGCGGGCTCGGTCGAGCGCTTACCGAAGTCGTCCTCGACGCGGGTCATCAGGTTGTCGCCACCGCCCGTCGTCCCGAACAATTGGCCGATCTCGTTAAAACACACGGCGACCGTATTCGGACCGTTAAGCTCGATGTGACATCACCAGAGGACGCGGAGTCCGCTGTTGCCGCCGCTATCAACGCTTTTGGCCGCATCGATGTCGTGGTGAACAACGCCGGGTATGGCCTCATTGGTGCATTCGAGGAGATGTCTGCTGGCGAATTCAAAGGTCAGATTGATACTAATTTCTGGGGTGTTGTGTACGTGACACGCGCAGTCCTTCCCATCTTGCGCCGGCAGGGTGCTGGTCATCTTATCCAGATCGCCTCGGCGGGTGGCCGGATCGCAGTTCCCGGTTTATCCGGTTATCACGCGGCCAAGTTCGCCGTCGAAGGTTTTAGCGAAGGGCTCGCCCAGGAGATCCAGCCACTCGGTATTAAGCTCACCATTGTCGAACCGGGCGGTTTTCGGACAGACTGGGCCGGTGCGTCAATGGCTTTTGCCAAACCGATTGAGGCTTATGCTCAAACCGTGCACGCCTTTCGGGACATCATTCAGGCACACGATGGCCACCAAGCGGGCGACCCTCGCAAGGGCGCGGCGGTGATTATCCAAATCACGGAAGCCGCCGAGCCGCCGATTCGTCTCGTGCTGGGCAGCGACGCGTTGACAATCTTGCGTGACGCTTACCGGAATAACGCTGACGAGCTGGAGCGATGGGCCGATCTGAGCCGATCCACCGATTTCGACGGACAACAAACTGGTGCGAGCGTGGCGCAGACGGTTATGGAATTGCGGCGGAGCCGGTAAATGTCTGCGATTATCGCCCGTGAATACGTTCAAAATCTCAAGCGCTTTTCAAATCGGCCTGCAAGCCGCAGGCGTCGATCCGGCCATGGTCCTGCGCAAGAGCGGTCTGCCGCTCACGCTCTGGAGCTCGGGCAAGGGCATGGTCACAACCGAGCAGTTCTTCGCCATCTGGCGAAGTGTCGGTGAGTTGAGCGACGATCCTGGAGTTGGTTTGAGGCTGCCAGGCCTTGTCCCGCGGGAGCAGCATCATCCGATGAACATCGCCGCGCAGCATGCCCGGACCTTTCGGGACGCCGTGCAGCGCTTGGCCCGCTATAAAGTCCTCTGCTGCGCGGAAGAAATGCGCGTGATCGAAGGAAAGGAGGAGTGCCGTGTGGAGTTCGGTTGGCTCTGGAGCCGCGAGTTTGCTCCGACTCAGTTGCTCGATGCGGCGTTCGCCTCGGTGCTCGAGCTTGGCCGTCGCGGTACCCAACAGCCGCTGCGTCCCTTGCGCGTCGAACTGAAGCGGAATCCCGCCCATAGCGAGATTTACGAAAGCTACTATGGCTGCCGCGTGAGGTTCAAAGCGCGCCGGAACGCGATCCTTTTCCGGGCCGCTGATCTTGATCGGCCCTTCGTCACTTACAACGCCGAACTTCTGGCGATGCTCAGTCCTCAGCTCGACCGCGAGTTGGCGGAGCGTAAAGCCGGGCAAACGATCTCGGACCAGGTAAAATGGGTCCTGTTACGGCTCCTCGGCGCGCATCCTCCCGAGATTGGAGAGGTCGCAAACGATCTGGGCTTAAGCATTCGGACGTTGCAGCGCCGGATCACGGAGGAAGGCACCAGCTTCCGCCAACTCGTGAGGGACGCTCGGCGCGAGCTCGCGAAGCTTTACCTTACGGAACCGTCCCTTGAGCTCGGCGAGACCGCCTGCTTGCTCGGCTACCAAGATCCGAATTCTTTCTACCGTGCCTTCCGCGAATGGGAAGGCACTACCCCTGGCGAATGGAAGCTGCGCGGCGCGGCCATTTCCAAACCGCGGCTGAACTAAATCGTTTTCATACTTGCCGTTTTTTGAGAAGTGCCGGAGAGAGCCGTCAGACCATCCCCCCCTTGGTTCGATCACCTGGCCGTTGATCCAACCACCTTCCGGCCGGGGGAGCAATGAGACAACTGGTGCAATGCCTTCCGGTTCACCGAGTCGCTCGAACGGATTGAGCTAGGCCGGGGGCCCCGGAAAAAGGTATCGCTGTAATTTACGCGTCGAAATCGTATAACTCTAGAGGGACATGCTCCGCCATTGGCCAAGATGTTTCGCCGGAAAAGTATGGAGCGACGACGGAGCATTGCCCTCTAATGAATCTGCTTATGACCCAACTCGACAAAGACGAGCAATTTTACCGTGATACAGAGAACATCGCCTTCCCGAAACTCGACGACCGACAGCTTGCCATGCTGGAGCCGCTCGGCACCCGACGCATCGTGCGGCGCGGCGAGTTGGTATTCAAGGCGGGCCAACGCGATCTCGGGCTGTTGGTGACCCTGCGCGGCGAACTCGAAGTCTTCGAGTTGCGCGACGGGCAGGAGCAAATCCTCGCGACCTCCGGCCCGCGCGATTTCGTCGGCGAAGTGGCGATGCTCATGGGCACAGCGGCGCTGGCCAGCGGGCGAGGCAAAGCGGATGAAACCGAGGTTCTGGAAGTGCCGGCGGATCGGCTTCGCCAGGCGCTGGCTGAGCTACCCGGTGTGAGCCAGCCGATCGTGCGCGCGTTCATCATGCGCCGGGAGCGGCTGCAGCGCGACCGCGAATTTGCTGGGCTGCGCATCGTCGCGACGGATGACTCGCGCGACGGCCACCAGCTCGACGATTTTCTCGACAAAAATCACATCCCGCACCGGCTGATTGCTTTTCAAAGCGAATACGGGCGCGCCCTGTGTGAGCGCTTGCACCTGGCAAGTCGCGACCTGCCTGCGCTGATCACAGCGAACGGCATGCCGCTGCGACGCCCGTCGTTGCGCGAAGTCGCGCACGTCGCCGGGCTGCTCAGGCGGCTGACCGGCGAGGACGAGAGCGAAATCACGTGCGATCTCGCCATCGTCGGCGCAGGTCCGGCCGGTCTCGCCGCCGCGGTTTATGCCGCGTCCGAAGGGCTCAAAACTGTGGTTTTGGAAAGCTACGCGCCGGGCGGACAAGCCGGGTCGTCTTCGCTAATTGAGAACTTTTTCGGCTTTCCCACCGGCATCAGCGGTGGCGAACTGACTTACAACGCGCAACTTCAGGCCTATCGTTTCGGTGCGAAATTTTCCACGCCCGCGCAGGCGCTCTCGCTCGCATTTACCGATGGCGAGCACCGCGCGAGCCTCCAAGTCGAGGGCTGCAATGCGATCCTGCGCGCGAAGTGCGTCATCATCGCGACGGGCGCGAATTATCATCTTCTGGAAGCCGAGGGGCGCGAGAACTTCGAGGGCTCCGGCGTTTACTACGCTGCCACGGCGCGGGAAGGGCAGCTCTGCCACGGCTCGACCGTCATCGTCGCCGGCGGCGGGAATTCGGCCGGACAGGCCGCAATGTTTCTTTCCGAAGGCGCGGAGAAAGTGCTGCTGGTGATCCGCAGCGAAGGTCTAGCGAAGAGCATGTCGAGCTATCTTTCGCGCCGCGTCGAGGCGAAGGAAAACATCGAAATTCTAGCGGACACTGAGATCCGGAAACTGATAGGCGGGAAGGTTCTCGAAGCGGTCGAGTTGGAGAACACGAAGACGCACGAACGGCGCACCGTGCAGACGCCGGCAGTCTTTTCCATGATCGGCGCAAAGCCGTGCACCGCTTGGCTGCCGCCCGAGATCGAGCGCGATGAAAAGGGCTTCATCAAAACCGGACACGCGGTCGCCGCCGCGCCGTCGTGGAAAGGTATGGGCCGTTCTCCCGGGCCGCTGGAGACGAGCTGGCCGGGCATCTTCGCCGCGGGCGACGTGCGCTCCGGCTCGGTGAAACGCTGCGCTGCCGCGGTCGGCGAGGGAGGCATGGCGGTCGAGGGCGTACACGAGGTCCTCAGAACCTACGCCTGAGCTCGTCCAAAAGCAGGGCGTTCTCGGCCAGCACGGAGAGCCAGTAGTTCATGCGCTCTCCGTTCGCGATGTTCTGCCAGTGCCCGAAGAGTCCCGCCGCGTCGGCCAGGGGGAGTCGTCCCTCCGCCTGATGGATTTCCAGCGTGAACGACACGCCACCCGAGCGGCATGCCTGGAGGGCGTTCGACACGATGTCCTTCAGGCCGGAGGGCCCGTACAGGGTGCTTAATGATCGGCGACCCGCGTAGCTAAAGGGAATCGGGACACGGATCAGAAAGCTGAAGTGGTCGGAGAGACCGCGGATGAGCGGATGCCCATCGTGCAGGTGGAAGTGCAGGAGCTTGCCAATCTTCCCGAGCGAGCGCGTCATCTCGAGCACGGTCGGAAGCGCGGTCTCGATCGCACGCTGCACGTCCGTCGCCAGCGCCGGCAGACGGTCATCCTCGGCGCTCAAGGTCCAGAGTTCGAGGCCGGGATGTTGGTGGGCGAAGCTCGTACAGGCCTGCTTGATGCCGACATGGCCGACGTCGATGCAGCAGCTGACCCGCGTGACGGGCCGGAGGCGCTCCATCACCTCGACGAACCATGCGGGTTCCAGGCCAGCGGCGTACTCCAGGAAGAGGAACGGGAAGTTCTTCTCCCGCTCGAGTCGGCCGCCGAGTTCCTGTAAAACGTCCACCAATGTGTTGGTCTGTTCCCTCATCTCGGCCTTGTCGTGCACGACGAACCCCGCCACCCGTCCTGCGAATCGAGCCGCAAACGCCTCGACAATGATGCGGTCTTGCTCGCGGAGCAGGTTGACCTCGCGGCTGAGGTGAACCATCGGCAGGTATTCCTGGGACGGCGCGAATCCGAGGATGCGTTCGAGGTGGTCGGGTGATTCAGCGTACACCTCGGCAGCCAGGCCAGCTTGGGCGAAGCGCAGCTTGGCGAGCTGGAGCAGTGCCTCGTCGCCTGGGATTCGCTGCTGGAACAGCGCACGGATGGGAATGGTAGAAGCGGAGCTCACGCTGGCGTCATGCACGGGATCTCGAAGATGTGAATCGATTGGTCCTTGTCTCTGCACCGCTTACTCTGTGTCGACTTGGCCTTGTCGGAAACCACTGCGATCCGGTAGGGTGTGATCCACGAAACGCCCTCGATGGTGCAGTACACTACCTGATCTTGGGCGTTGCGGGGAAAGGTGCAGGTTACACCCTCATCGGCGACGTCCCAGCCCGAAGGCGCTAACCTTCCAACCCACAGCGCCGAGGCGACTTGGGACACGACGGCGATCCGGTCGCCGTCCGCCGCGATACTACTATAGTCCTCGAAGGACAATGTTGTCGGCAACCGAATCCTTCCCACCCGGTCCCAGTGATTCTGACCGCGGCGGAAGACCTGGATCCGTCCTCCTCCGGGCGTCCGACCGGCGGTTCCTGCTTTGCACTTGTTGCCCTCGCACAGCCCGAGCAGGTGGGTCTCCCCGTCTCTGTGGACGCAGGTTAGGCCCTCGAGACCTTTATTCGGCCGCTGCAACGGGAAGTCGAGCCAGGCATCCGACTGGTAGCGAAAGCTTTCGTCGTACTCTTGGACCTTCGCCATGAAGCGCCCACCACCACGGAGCAGGGACTCGATCAACACGTAGAAGCGATCCGACAAACGATCGTAGGCGATGTCCTCGAAGCCGCGGCGGTGGCCATGCTCCTGCCGGATGAGACGATTGCCGCTGTCTTCGCCCGAGAGTTGGTTACCGAGGCGCGCGATGTCGGCGAGGTTGTCGAAGATGACGTAGAAAATACCGTCTTTGGCAAGCACCCCGCTCGCCTCGAGGCGAGGATCCGCTTGCCCGCCCAGTAGGTCGTAGATCTTCGCTTCGTGGAGCAGAATAAGCTGCTCCACGCTCAGACCCTTCCGGGTAACGGTTCCATCGTTGCAGGGAACGCAGCTGCACCTTCACCACGGGGGATCGTCTTCCTGAGCTCCTGCAGCTGCTTCCGGGCGCTGTCATACCTCATCCGGACATAGTTGAGGATGCCGTCGATCTTGGCCTTGTCGTGCCGGATTTCATTCTGCTTGCATCCGGCTAAATAGACCTCGTCGTTTGTGAACTGCCGGCCCGTGAACGGCGCTCCATGCGGCGTGTCGGACTCGAGGTAGGCCGCCTGGCGCACTCGTGCCCAGAGGCCGGTTTCTGAATCGGGCGAGATCCGGGCCGCGACGGCATCGGGACTGAACTCGGTGTCGAGCAGGTGTTCGACGGAATCCAGGTAGTACTGGCGGTAATCGTGATTGTTTAGCAGATTTTGAACCAACGGGATTGACGAACGACCTCGATTGTTCCAGTAGCGCGTCGTGTTGCTCGGCCAGTCGAGTAGGTCCGTATCCTGCCAGCGCGTGTCGAAGTAGTCGATTCCGAAGCAGTTGTCGTAGTCCCACGGAATGAAAGTGAAGTACGGGGAGGTCATGAAGTCGTGTTCGGCCCCCTGTCGCCCCGAGTTGTACAGGTAGTAATTCGATGGCGTCGCGAAATAGTTGTCCCAACTTCCAAGAAGCACGTTGGCTGCCGCCCATCTGAGAAATGCGCGGGCGTTCAGGACGCGGTCCACCGACTCCCGGAAGGCATCGGTGTCGAACTTCTGGTTACTCCCGGACAGCTCCACGCCGTTGATCGTCCTGACGAAGGCGGCGAGATCGTCGTAGGTGTTGGCTTTGCGATCGTCCTCATTCGTCTTGAGGCGATAGGTTAGATTTTTGTTCCCAGCGGTGAAGTATTGCCGGCCGCTGTCGTCGCCATCCTTGCTCCGATGTTCAAGCGTAGCGCATCCCTTGTCTCCGCAGTATGCCTTGTAGAGGTTGCCCCGGTGGTTCTCGCCAAAGTGGTCTTTGAGAAATCTCTTGTCGACTTCTTCGATCAGGGAGAAGAGACCTCTATACTCGGCGTCGAAGGCCAAATTCGCGAAGGTGTGCCGAGGCGCGGGCACACCGATCCGGTTGAACAGACCCCAAACGAGTGCCTCACGCATCTGAGACGGGTCATTGTACATTGCCTTGAGGTTGAGGCGACGCATGCCCACAAAAGCACTGTCATCGTCGGCCGTTTCGACGTTGAATTTCCAGGAGGCCTTCGGTGCGTATAGTGTCCGGTTCCCGCTATTCATTATTGAGAACGTAGAGGTTCCGAACAGTACACCCGCACCGCTTGGAGGTGGGATGTGCCGACCATCCCTGGGGTCCGTCCTCCACAACTCGAACCGGGCATTTCCGGAGGACTTCACTGGCGTCTGGAGCACGAGCCTCTCGTGCGGGAAGCCCGTGACATGGATCATATAAATGTCCTGGGCGAAGAAAGCGGCCTTCCGTTGGGAGAGTTGAGTGTTGTCCAGCACGGCGTTAGGATCGAAAAACTACGGGTACAACTGACCAACATTCTAAGGCCGGTCGAAAATTTGTATATACGCATTATTGCGTATACACCTGGAACGGATCGACGCATGGTGCGACAGCCCGATTTGCACGATTGCGGTTTTCGCGACAGCCCAGAGGGCCTTGAGTAATGATAATAGACTTTATCGCTAGCAATCGAGTGAAGCGATGCCCCGTTTAAACGGTCACAGACAATAAAAATTCCGGATTGTCTTCGAGAGCCCTGATGAATGCTCGGCCAATAGCTTGGCCGTGGTCAAAACGAAAGCGAAGAACTTCCTTCGACAACCTGCTTGCCACGTAAAAAGCACCGTCTTTTCCGAACCCCATGCCAGCGGGACCATCCAGATTGCAAGCGCCGGACGGGATCAGCCTTGAGCAGGTCTTGGTCGCAAATTCATAACGCGCAACCGAATCATTGCCACTATTGCCGATCAGCAGAAAACGGGTCGTCGGATCCAACGTTAAATGAATCGGTTTGGAAAGCTGTTCGGATTGAATGACGCCGGTGCGTTGACCAGTATCCGGGTCGTAGATTGTCACCATGTCTGTTTCCCGGTCCGCCACGTACAAGTTCGCATCCGGGCCGATAAGGACGTCTCGGACGACTCCCACCCCATCCTTCCATTGCTTTACTGAGGGAACGAAGACGCCGGGAGCAGGTTGGTCAATTTCCCGGATGGCGTCTGGTGACGGCATCGGCAAACCGGGGTGTGTGGCGTGGGGGCCATGATACCGGGATACACAATTGGTATCCTGATTGGAAACGTGAAGATTACCTGCGGTGCAGAAGGCAAAGTTAAACGGATGCACCAGCTGTGGATTTCGCTCGTGGTGGTGCGCCACGAAGACGTTCAAGAAATCGTGTTGCCCTTCTGAGTTAGCCTTCCCAGTAAACCGAAGGATCTGGCTGGCCTCCCGGTAAGCGTTAACGACGTAGAGATGGTGGTCTGGCCCAAAGCCGAACCCGCGCAACTCGCGCAATTCGACATGGTCTGGCAGGCTGTTCCGATTAAGTGCTTTTCGCAGTTCTTCGCCCGTTTCGGAATAGACGTGGATGTTGTTGCGGGAATTGTGATCCGTCCCGCCGTGGAAGCTCAGGTACCAGACGTTCACGGGTTTGGTTGAATACGTTGAATTAAAGCACAACGCGCGGATTCCGATCAAGATTCGTTTGGTTATGTTTTCGCTGACTATACAATCGTCGGCCAAAAGGTTAAGACTTGCGGCTTAGTATGAAAGCTCTGATCCCCTCCGGAGCCGGCTCGCAGCGCCGGTTTCTTTTCCTTGCTTGCCTCCCGATTGCCTTTTTTGTCCGGGAGTCGGTTGCTCAGACCACTGATATTTACGAAGGTTCCCTCGATCGCGGCGCCCCGCGCGGAACGCGCGTCGTCGAATTCAGCACAACAGGCAATCGGCCGCCGGAAATCGGTGTAATACCGAAGCATCTTCCATTCGGTAACTATCGAGGCGAGAACGGCTCGAAAGATATAGCAGACGAGCAGGAGCTTATCCGCTACGACTTCTATAAACTCGGCAACACTGCGGCGGACGGTTCGGTGGCACTATGCCCAAAAGATAAAAGCACCAGCGCAGCGGTCGAACTCTTCGCAGTTCCGGATAATGCTCCCAAATCTGGACCGGAAACGGCGGCATATTGCACCGCTATTCGCAAGTCCAGTAAGGACCTGGCGAAATTTAAGCAGACCGACAACGCGTTTACCACGACCAGTACGGCGGCAATCCTGGGGTACTATCACGTGTCTCGGGTGCTTGGCGATATTTGTGAGATCGAACCAGCTGTGCTCCGGACGATGGATATCGAACAGCACAAGCATGTCGTAAAAATGGCAGCGGACCTCGGGATCCGCGGGACCGTTCGGAAAAGTTGGGACCTGTTCAATCGGTACTACGCCGACCCGCGCGGTTCATCGGTAGCACGCACTCTCTTCACCAATGATTTCCTGCAAATCTACGGCGCGCTCGAAAAGAACACTCGCGGGGAGGAGCATTACGCCGCGTGGTTGGGGGCAGGAGCCAATTTGAGCTCAACGCGCGCGTTTCAAAACATGGCGGACTCGCGACCGGCTCAGGCGATCCTCGGTTCACAGGGATTTACCCAAGTCAACGTGCAAGCCCTGGTAGCAATGCGCGATATGAGCGAAATGATTTTACTCGACTACCTGATGGCCCAATCCGACCGGCTCACCGGCGGCAACATCAGCGATTACGCGACGATCTACTACCAGGATCAAGGGCAGATCAAGAATTCCCGCAAGGCGGAAAACGTCCCGGCAGGCGCGACGCCCGTAACCGTCAAGAAGTTGACCATTGTCGACACCGACGCCGGCCTACTGAACCAGAACGTATTCGAGCAGAAGGGTTACCTTAACCGAATCTCGCACATGCATCCTAAGACCTTCGCTCGATTAGTCGATTTCGCGCAGCGCTGGAAGACCGATCCCTCCGTTAAAGCTTTCTTTCACGAGGAATGTACGTTCAGTAACTCTCAGCTAGCGCGTTTCGAAAAATACCTGCTAAACGCCGCCACCGTCATGCAATCGCGGAAAGATCGGGGCCAACTGCGGCTTGATCTATCATTGGATGACTTCTTCGGGTCGCAACCTCCACCCCCTAATACGTAGACTGACCGCGTGCCGCTAACTCGCTGACGGCGCAGCCCTTGCCAGGATGGTCGCGATTCGCCTTGCTTAAATAATCATCGACCAGTTTAGCGTAGGTCGGTGGCGCCGGACCGGTGCTGCTATGTTCCGAACGCAAAACCGAGCGGCGCGGCCACCAGCTTGTCACCGGACTCAGGGACTGCCGCCATCTCGCTTTTCCTCGACGAGCGGCACACTCGAAGTCTGATCGCCAGCCGAAGACTCCCTCCCTCGAAAGAGCGATACGACGGCAGTCCGTTGGCAGCGCCAAAAGTCTGCTCACCTGGTCAATAGCGAACGATCGTGCGGGAGGAGATGCTCTTCCCATGGCGAATGGCGATCAATCACTTCAGGTACAAAACCGATCAACCGGGCTTCGTATTTTCCCTGTGCGCTTCCGGAGCAAAGTGCAATCCGCCCCCCTGGTCAGTAAAGACTCGGCGGTCCCGGAGGTACCGCCCTACCAAATCCCGAGCCACGCCATGCACGACGCAATCCGGTCCTACGCAGAACTCCAACAGCACATGCGGGACGCCCTACGCGAGCAACATCCCGAGTGGGTGGAGCCGAACGGCGACAGTCCTATCTGCCAATCCTACGAGAAGCGGTTCGCCCAACTGCTTGCCCTATTCGCCGAGAGCGAAACAGGCTCGGCCCAAACCAGAAACGGTTAAACATCGCTCGCTATCTCTAATCATCTCTGCCGGCAAACCGTCTACGCTAGCGGCTTTTCTCGCACGGCGTCATGATGCACGCTGTATTCCTGCTTCGCAGTCCTGGCAAAGCGGCCTTTTTCTTTGCTGGCATGCGAGGAGAATTCTCTTTCCTTTGCCACAGAAGTTAGCCTTCTTCCAAAAAAGAGGTGCTATGCCCGCCTTTAAGTCCGATACCGTGCTGCCTTGCCGCGTTAGGTCCGCGTGTTAAGAAAGAGTCCATAGGTCTCATTTGTCCCCAAGATTGACGGGCTCCTTACTTGAACCGAAGTTGTCCACCTCAAACAGGCGCCGCATGTTCTGTTGGGCGGGTTCGTAATTTTTGTCGAGATTGATCGCCCGCCCGTAGTACTTTTTCGCTTTGTCGTAGTCCTCGAACAACTCGGCCAAAACGCCGGCTAGATTGAATGCTTCGGCCGACTTTGAGTTCAGCTCCAGCGCCTTCGCCAAGTGCAACCGAGCCTTAGCAAAGGCGTGCAGATTGAGGCAGCGCTTCGCCGCGACCAGGCGGGCGCTGAAAGTCTCGCCCGGTGAGTCGTCCTGTCGAGCATGCCGGTCTAGAATTTCAGCCACAATTTTTCGCAAGTCCTCCGGATGAAGAGGTTTTTCCAGGAAATCAATTGCGCCGAGTTTCAGCGCCTTGACTGCATGGGGTACATCGCCATAGGCCGTAACGACCATCGCCCGGACTTTAATCCCGCTTTCGCGCATCTTGGCGAGCAATTCCAATCCGTCCATCCCGGACATCCGCACGTCGAGGATCGCAAGAGCAAATGAATGCTCGGCAAGCAACTGTACCGCCTGCTCCCCCGAACGGGCTTCAAAAATTTCGTAGCCTTCAGTTTCAAGTGTCATCCGAAAACTTAGACGCACATTCGTCTCGTCATCGACAATAAGAAGTCGTTCATTCATGCCTTCACTCCGTTGCCGGCCATTGGAAGATCAAAATAGAACTCGCTCCCCACGTACTCCTGGCCGGAGCCGATGCTTCCTCGGTGCGAAACGACCATCTCTCTAGCGGTCGCGAGTCCAAGTCCCACGCCCGTCGAGTCTTTGGTGCCTGGAATGCGGAAGAACCCTTCAAAAATGCGTGGTTGAAATTCTTTGGGGAACGGGTCCATGAGCGAGAAACCAGAACCCGAGCTAACCGCATGCCAGACCGGATAGTTTACACAGTAACCTGATTTTCCATGAGTTATCCCAAATGCTACTAACCCAAATAGAGCAAATGAAATCGCATATCGCGAGTTTCGATTACCAAAGTGTTAGCAATCTGCGAGTCCCCAACTTTCCAAGGCGGTTATTTCCGCCTTCGCTCTATGCTGTGTTGTTTATCTACCGGTTCGTGGCCCTGATCCGGCCGGAATGGTTCTAACCGATCTGATCACTGCACTCTTAACCAGAAGTTTAGAGCTATGTGGTTTTTACCCCTCTTAATTATTGTTGTAACGCTAACCGCCGCGATCCCGATGAGCAAAAACGTCGCCCGGATCATGACAACTCGGATGCCGAATCCGAATCGGAAACCAGCACCGACGACCTCACTGCGCGAGGATCTTTAACGGAAGGCGCGAATGAGGCAAAGTTTCTATGCTCGCTCTTTGCGAGATTCGGTACGACTACTACTCGCGGTTTGCGAATACCTGCTGCACGCATTCGACGCGAGCTTTCGCTTATCCCGATGGAGCCGGACCAATTAACGACAGTCAGTGAACGTTGGCACTTTAGACGCTTCATATTGCGCAATCGCCTTACTACCAGCCCGAATCAGTGTGTTGCGGCCGCAATGCGGCTTGGGCTTATTACCCGAACACGGAGCGCAGTGACCAATATATAGACGCGCGTCGGGAGATACATCACCATCCCCTCGGCGCTTGATAAACAACCCATCACCGAGTCATCGACAATTAGAAGTTCAGCTCTAATGAAACAAGATACGGCTAC
>JBEEIB010000032.1:0-14992 GCA_041167675.1 Verrucomicrobiota bacterium | reverse complement strand
GCGCGTCGTTAGGTGCGTATAGCCGATAAGTCGCCTTGCACTGCTCTAGTTGAGATTCTTGTTTTTTTGCGGGGATCTTTGTCTTCGTCGCGATGCTCAAGGAGGTGGGGCGTTCGCTCCGCGACCGACGAATGGAACGACATTAACCGACCCAGTTAGGCCGAAAACCGTTACCGAAGTTTTGGGTGTAAATTGACCAGGCCTAGCACGGCTATGGCTAATCAATGATTCCGCGGTCGCGAAGCGAAACGCCCTACCTCGCCACGGTGGTGCAACAGCATCACCCTTCGGGGCTTAGTCATAAAACTTATCAAGTGTCAATGTTTCTAGGATGATTCGAATATTAATAACTTTAATATTTTATGTTTGCAATATCTCTGACTTAAATATACCAACTACCTACTATCTTGTTATTAGGTCTGCCATTCCGATCTCGCATTCCGCTGGCCGGTCCTTTCGTCGCGGCTTGCGCAGGCATCTTTCTCTCGGACACGCATACAGATTCTTGGCTAGTCTTCGGAGGGTTGTTTTGTCTAATGGGCCTGGTCGCTCTGGTCTGGCACAAGACGCGGCTCACGCTCGCGGCCACCGCTCTCTTCTTTGCTTTCTGGCACGCGTTCTTAGTCGACCACGACCAAGGCTTCCGATTGTCTCGATCGACAGGATTGAATAACCATGTTCACCGCTGCATTCTCTGTGCGCAATCTGACTCGACCTCGTTTCACTGGGCCAACCAGACGAAACAGCGGTTTCATGCCGAGATCCGCGAGGTTGACGGTTTTCCGGTCCGATTTCTAGCTTTAGCCGAGCTGAGCGGCAGTTTTATCCAGTATGGCGATACTATCGGCGTGGATGGGCGGTTTGCATTGCCAGAGCAACCGCTCAATCCTGGAGAATTCGATTACCGCACCTTTCTGAAACGGCAACGCGTCTACTTGATTCTTCAGGCGATTCCTGGTAGCAAAAATCAGGTCCTCTCAGGCGGGGCAGCAAACCCATTCGTCGGTTTTGCTCTTCGACTTCGCCATCGGATTGAAGGCATTCCAATTGCCTCGCTTGAGGATGATCCTCCCATCCAAGGGCTGATCCGCGGGATTCTCTTTGGCGATCGTTCGACCATTCCGCCCACTATCATGGATGAACTTCAGGATACCGGAACGCTTCACCTGTTCGTAATTGACGGACTGAAAGTAACGTTGCTGGCCGGTATTTCCTGGGCGGTCATGAGAGTAGCCAGATTAGGTCGCCGCTGGACGATCATTCTAATTGTTCCTCTGCTTCTCTATTGTGCGGGAACGGGCCTTTCGGTTGCTAGTCTCCGGGCGACGATTATGTCCGGTATTCTCCTGTTTGGAGTCGCTCTGGAGCGGCCAGTGCTCGCTAAGAATGTCCTTTCAGGCGCGGGACTTTTCCTGCTGATGCTGGATCCACAGCAGCTCTTTCAGCTCGGTTTCCAGCTCTCATTTGTCACGGTCGCCGCTCTGACCATCGCGACCAAACCCCTTGCGCATCTCTTCTCTCTTCCAATACGACCGGATCCCTGGATTCCGCAACGTCTGCTGCATCCGGCCCGGCGAGCATTATCTCGAATTGCCCGACATGGATGCGATCTGCTATCAGTATGCTGTGTCTGCTGGCTGGCAACGCTACCGTTCGCCTGGCTGACTTTTCATCGTGTCTCCTGGTACAGTGTCGCAGCCAATTTTGCCACGGTCCCCTTGGGTGCTTCGATGCTGGCTCTCGGGATTTCGTCTATTTTGGCTGCGCCTTTCTGCGGATGGGCGAGTCTCTGCCTCAACAATTCGAACTGGTTGCTCGGTCACCTGTTCCTCGGCGTAGTTCATACATTTACGGCGTTTCCTTATCAGAGCACGAACGCCGCCGAGCCAGGAGCGCGCAGTCATCCGAAACTCGTGATACTAGCTTCCGGTCGATCCAATAGCATTTACCTGCACGCCGGAGCAGCCGACGCGATCATCAATCCGGGCAGCGACTCAAAGTATCGGCGTATCACTCAGCCATTCCTTCGCTATCAGGGCGTCAACCAGCTTTGCCTATTGGAGAGTAGTCGCCGTGATGCCGATCATGAAGGATGTCTTAAGCAACTCGAGCGGCAGTTCATATGTATCCCGTCGATGAGACGAGTGGCGACTCAGTTTGAGCTGACCGATGAACAGATTGGGCGCGATACCGATTCAATGATGATAAATCTGGACGAGACGGGAATTCGAGCGCGTGCAGCATCGCCCGATCAAAGTGAATCGAGGATCTTGGTGAGAATAGGCATATACCACGTGCTCTTGATGAGCGATAGCCATCGCAGATCTTCACCGAAGAAGGACGATTGCGCGGTAGACTTGCTCTGCGTTTCGAGTCCGCGATCCTTTCCTCCAGCAGAAATTCAGAGCAAGTATGATCCTCAAATTGTGGTCTATGCGCAAGGCAGGCGAAGCGGACGACCCAGCCAGAGTCCAACGATATTTTTGAGCGAGGAAGGTGCGGTCACATTGGAACTTTGCGACGATGCGCTGAAGCTCCAGACCTTTCGCGGCGGTCAGTTTACCTTTCGCAAACGCATGCGATAAATCGGGAGATCCTGCGAACGATAAGTTTCCTCAAAATCCGTTGTTGGATATTCTTCGACCCAAGGCACAGAAACAAAAAGATCTCTGCGGGAATCGACGGCCTTAGTGATGCATTGAAAATAATTCGCATGATCAGTCTTGATCCATAATTCTCCCCCGGTGGCGAGCGCATTCGCGGAAGCAGCAAGAAAGTCTTCGTCGACCAAGCGACGGTGTTGATGACGGCGTTTCGGCCAGGGATCGGGAAAAGACAAATGCAAGCGAGAAACCGATCCGGGTGATAACAGATAACGAACCGTATAGTCGATTTCCAAACGCAATACGCGAACGTTGATCAAACCTAGTCGGGATGCCGAACGAAGGGTTTTGCGAACTCGGCCAAGGAGACGCTCCACCCCGAAGAAATCCTTTTCCGGATACTGACGTGCTGCTTCAATCAAAAAACGACCCGCTCCAGAGCCCAGATCTACTTCAACCGGTCGATTATTCTCGAAAATGGCAGCAAACGAGATGGGTTCGAAAATACCGGTCGGGACGAGTTCCAGCGTTTCTCCGGAACGTGGACTGAGATCGGTCGAGGCATTCCCTGATTCAGACATTGAATTACCGTTTTGCAAAAAAGGGGTTGTGCACCCTTTCATTTGCAACCGTAGTCATAGGACCGTGCCCCGGACAAATGATGGTTTCCGGTGGTAGGGATAATATCTTCTCTCGATTATTCTTTCTGGCTTGTTCGTAGGCGTTGGGAGCCCCGCCCATCGAGCCGGCAAATAGCGAATCCCCAACGATTACTACGGGCTTAGCCAGTCCCGACACGAGATAAGAGGTGCCACCGGCCGAATGCCCATTGGTGAGCCTGGCCTCGATCTCGAGCGATCCGAGTTTATGCTTGAATCCTTCCCGTACCTGCTGCGAATGAGCCACCGGTTCCGCCGCTGGAGCAAACACGGGAGCTCGGCATTGGGAGATGATATCGGTTAGGCCGGCGACGTGGTCCTGGTGGGTGTGCGTAATGAAAATGGCGTTTATCGTCAGTTTCTCGGCTCGGACCTGCTTAAATAGCTGATCAGCGTCGACGCCGGCATCGAAGATTGCGGCTTCCCGTGAAGACGGATCCCAGACTAAATAAGCGTTTACCGTCATTCCGAGCAGATCGGTATTGAATTGGGCGAGACCCTCCAGGGCGATCTCCGCTGGTTCCCAGCTCCTTTCGAATGATTCCACTAATGCGTCAGGCGCCAGGTCAAGGGCGGCTCCCATGGCAGAGACCTGGTTTCGATCACCGGATCCTGTTTTTAAGCGCTCAATTTGATCACGCTCTAATCGCGCGCGTTGGGCTAACGAAGCATCGTCCAAGTGAAGTCCACGTTGGGCTTTGCCGATGATATCCGGAAAAAAATCTTCCAATGGAACTTTCATATACTTTTATCGGGCAGTCTTTTGCAGTGTCCAGACTTCGTTATCGTCCAGACGCTTAACGACTACTTGGGTCGGACGAATATCCAAGACACGATAGGTATGGCTTGGATCGTCCGGTAACGTGAAATCACGATCTAACTCGACCTTCATGGTGGCTCCCCCATCAGTGAACGTGAGCACGGCGAAGGCTCCATGCTCTCGAGCAGGAATTCCTTTGATCAAAGAAATCGTTTGGCCAGTGCGGATATGCCGGAGCTTCACCACCGATGCATCAACCGCATTCCCATCTTTATCGTCGACCTCTCGACTCTGAATATCGATTACACGGTAATCCAAGCCTTTCAGTTGATCACCGATTCCGACGCTATAATCGGTACCGTCCGAGGTACGCAATGTCGCCTTCTTGCTTTGCACCTCCTGCAATGTGACGGGAAGAAACGCTTCCTGAACCTCCAAAACCGAGATTTTGGTCGCCAATCCGCTAGCGGGATTCTGATCAAGTTTGGGATTCGGCGATGGGCTGCCGGAGGTCGCGGGACCTGGTTGCCTTAGTATGTCCGCGTCTGAGATCGCCTTATTGGGGGAAGAAGGAGGAGGAAAGGAAGTTGACGGAGACGAAGAAGGAGATCCCGAAACAACGCCGGGAGTACTCGCCGGCTTCGATGCGATCCGGCCATGCAACGATTCGGCTATCTCGCGAAACCCTTTGGCTGCCGCGGTCGACTCGGCCGTCGCTCCGCTTTGAGCGGTGAGCGACGGATCAGCTCCGGCCTGCAATAACATATTCACAATCTCTTTGTTACCCTTGCTGGCTGCGAGGATGAGCGGAGTGCTGCCGTCGGGAGAGCGGCTATCCACTTCGGCCCCATTGTCGAGCAATATCTTGATGACATCCTTATGTTCGGACAGAGTGGCAAAGAGGAGCGCGCGACTCAAATCGGTCTTCGAGCGATCAGCCAAAATCTGCGCGCATCTCGCGCTCCCGTGGTAAGCCGCGGTCGACAATGCGGTCCAACCGTTATTGTCCTCTTTGTCCGGGTCGGCCCGATTCTGCAGCAAGATTTTCACGATCTCGGGTTGATCGTTCTGGGCAGCCAATATCAGCGCGGTTACACCATCAGCCCCCGCGACATTCGGGTCCGCTTTGCGGTCGAGGAGTTGTTTGGCCAATCCGGTCTTGCCGCGCTCACAGGCGACCATCAGAGCCGTTTTGCCGGCGGTATTTTGCGCGTTTACGTTAAAACCGGCGGCAAAAAAAAGGGCCAATGCCTTTTGGTCGTCTTCGGCGGCCGACCGGACGAAATCATCGGCATTGAATTGCAGATTCATGCCGGCCAATTCTTTCACCAGATCTTCTTTGGATTTGCTGCAGCCAAAAAAAACCAGCGTGAGAAACGCACCGAAGACAAACCAGACGGCTTTTCGCATGTGCGGAGCTATATTATTCATCTCGGCTCAGAGCGCGAGTACGTTTGTTAAGTAGCCCGCAGATTTGGATTCAGGCATGGTAAATAGTAAATTTAGGCAAGAGACGAGCGCGCTTCTCCCATGGTGGGCGCGCCATACCTCGCAGAGTGGAGGTGGCCAGTCGAGAGGCCCAGAGATTTTTCATATCAGATCAGCAAGCTCGGATCGGCCTTCAAAACCCGATCCGCCGCGGCGGACTAGCCAAAGATTGTCTCTGCACCATCCCGGCCGATCAGGCGACGAATGCGGAAAAGGTGAGCCGGCCGGGTACTCGGATTGAGTAGTACGAAATTCCTTCGACCGCGCCACTCAAACTGCTCACCGGTCAAAAGGTCTTCGACCTGAAAGGGGTCATTCTCTGCTAGACCAAAATCTTCCAGCGGTATATACGCGAACCCGCTCTGTGAATGGAATGGATCGACCGAAACAAAGAACAACAGAATGTTATCCAGTCCGGCGGTTGCCTTCGAATAGAACAGAATCTGGTCATTTTCGACCGTGTGAAATCGAAGGTTTTCGTATAGATGCAATGCTCGATTTTCCCGTCTGACCTGGTTCAGCTTGGTGATGTAGTCCTTAATATTTCCCGGCGCATTCCAATCTCTCTCCTTAAACTGGTACTTCTCGGAATTCAGGTATTCTTCGCGATCAGGAATCGCTACATTTTCACAAAGCTCAAAACCACTGTAGATACCGTACACCGTTGACAGTGTAGTGGCCAAAAAAGCGCGGATCAAAAAAGCCGGGCGTCCGCCGGTCTGGAGATAAAACGGCAGGATATCCGGCGTATTAGTAAAAAAATTACCACGGAAGTAGTACTTCATGTCAGTCGTACAGAGCTCGGTGAGGTACTCGGTAAGTTCCGCCTTCGTATTGCGCCAAGTAAAATAGGTGTAGGATTGCGTAAATCCGGCCTTGGCCAAAGCCTTCATCATTTTCGGCCGGGTGAACGCTTCGGACAAAAAGATCACATCCGGATATTGGGCGCGCACTTCCGCGATCATCCACTCCCAAAATGCAAGCGGTTTCGTATGTGGATTATCAACGCGAAAGATGCGAACCTTGTGCTCTGCCCAAAAGAGGATGATCCGTTTCATCTCCTCCCACAACGCTCGCCAGTTTTCGTTGTGGAAATTGACCGGATAAACGTCCTCGTACTTTTTCGGAGGGTTCTCGGCATATTTGATCGTGCCGTCCGGCCGATGGAAAAACCATTCGGGATGTTCGCGAACATAAGGGTGGTCGGGCGAACAATTGATGGCGAAATCGAGCGCCACTTCCATTCCCCGGTTTTTTATCTCGCCTACCAGCCAATCGAAATCCTCCAAGGTACCGAGCTCCGGTTCGACCGCCATATGTCCGCCGTATTTGCTACCAATCGCGTAAGGCACTCCGGGATCGCCGGGCTCGCTATTCACTGAATTGTTTTTACCTTTTCGCTTGGTAAAGCCGATCGGATGAATGGGCGGAAAATAGATCACGTCGAATCCCATCGCCTTGGCGTCATCTACCCGAGGAAGACAGTCGCGCAACTTCGATCCGGTCGCTTTTCCTTCGGCTGATCTTGGGAAAAACTCGTACCAAGCCGCAAACAGCGCTTCGGGTCGATCAACCACGACCTGCAGATATGGTTTGGATTCCGTCGAGAGTGATCGATCGGGATAGGCGGACATCAATCCCAATAATTCGGGATTCCTTGCTAAATCGGCACCGACGGCTGGTTTACCGGTACGAAGCTCCTCGGCAAACCTGGCGAGGCGATCCTGATCCGATTTGCGAGTCACGCGCGAGGCTGCATGGTTCAGCAAAATCGCTCCTTCTTCGGTCTCGGTCGTCAGGTCAGTGATCCCAGCTGCAAACTTCTTCTGAAACTCCTGAGCCCAGGATTTAAATTCGTCACCCCACGCCTCAATGGTGAATTCGTAGGTGGCATTTTCCGTAAAATGGCAAACCGCAGACCACCGGTCGTTTTGAACCGGAATCATTGGTGTTTCCAACCAAACCGTGCTGCTCAGGACTCGCCATTTCAAAACGGCGGCGAGGACATCGTGACCATCTTTGAAAATGTCGGCCGACACCGGCAATTCTTGGCCGATCACCCGCTTTACCGGATAGCGGCCGCCATCGATGCAAGGCTCAATCGCTTCGATGATCACCGTGGGGAACCGTTCGGTGGATTCTTCTATTTTGTTCACGATTCAGGAAAAACAGGTCGAATGGTGTCGGGAAGCTGGTCCAAGAAATCTGTGAAGAACTTAAAGGAAGGAAGCGTCGACGCAACCTGCCGAAGACTTTTGATTGCGGGCGAGATGTGACGGAGAAACTCCGGTTTGCCACGCAGGACGCCGATCACACCATACGCACCGAGCGCCTGAAGCAAACGCTGTATTGCACATCGCAAAAAGATATCGCGAAACCGCTCTCGATCGACCGAAGAATCCAGTCGCTTAAGGTAATAAGCGAGCAACTCCTCTCGCTCGGCCTCCGTCAGATTCACATAAGGGTCGTAGAGTAAAGAAGCGAGGTCATATCCGGCTAAGCCTGGGCGCATACCTTGGAAATCGATCAGAAACGCCTCGTCGTCGCTGATAATAATATTCTGCGATTGTAAATCTCGATGGACGAGCACTCGCGGATAGCTGGCGAGGTCTTCCGCCAGCTGCGTCAATTCCGGGCGTGACCAAAGCTTCTGGATCTGTTCTTCGGATACGCGAAAGCAGCGTCGAAAACAGTTTTGCAGTCCGTACTCCTGTTCCCAGCGATAAAGCGCGACATCAAAGTCAGGCGGACTATCGGAGATACGGGCCAGCGACGGATCAGTCTGATGTAGTGTGACCACTTGGTCGAGAGTTCGTTCGTATAGGGCCTTCCGGACTGGCCACGATTCAGAGCGATGATGCCACAAGTCCTCTTCACCGAGGTCTTGCATCCAGATCAACCCTTCCTCGTCATCATGAAAATAGATCAAGGGCGCGTTAACGCCGATTCCGTCCAGAAAATTAGCGACTGCGACAAATCGGACATTTTCCGATTTATCTTTCTGGTATTTTACTAGGATCAGCGAGGAATCGGCGCTGAATCGAATCCGGTAATATTTGCGATCTGAACCTCCCTTTTCGAGAGCACGGATATCGAAGGGCGAATCGTGATAATGAGGAAACCGTTGCCGGGTATAATCTATGAGCAAATTCAACGTCATACGAAATCTGTCTGGCAAAAAGTCCCGGGTCCTACTTCCACGCCAGCCACTACGCATTCATTGAGATGCGCGCCTGACCGAACCGTAGAACGAGGCCATACGACAACATCCCGTAAAAATGTCCCGGATTCGATCCGGCTCTCCGAACCGATCCAATAGGCACCAGCGATATCTACTCCTTCGGACACTATTGCCGAATTGGCGATGGTCGTCGGCCAATTTGCCTCCGTCAAGTAACTTGGACGCCAGTCGGAACCCGCAATGATCCGATGAATTCCCAAATACTCCGCTCGAGAGCCGATGTTGAACCATTGTTGCTCATCCAGAACGACACCGCCGACGCGCTCACGGTCCCGGATCGCTTCAGCCAAGACAGGAATAAAGGAAATTTTGCGACCGGCTGGTATCCTTCGGATCATTCCTGGGTTCCAAACCGAAACGTTCGCGAAATCGACGCTGCCAGGAAGGCCAGAGCCAAGCCGTCCCCGGATATCTACAACGCGATTGGTCGTCAGATCGAACGAGAGATCGGTTGAGAGACCGGTATGGCGCAAGGCCAACGTCACCTGGCTGCCCGATTGGAAGTGAAAATCGATGAGAGCATCAACATCGATATCGGTGAGAATATCGCCGCTATAAACCAGGAACGGCTCCTGCCGGAAAAAACTGGCGACGTTAAGAATTCCGCCTCCCGTCTCGAGCAAATCCGGTTCATGAATGAGTACGATTTTCTTGCTCCGGTAGGATTCATTGGAAAAAAATTCGGCGAATTGCTCCGACAGATGATGCGTATTGATAATGAACTGCTCCACACCGGAAGCAATCAGATGATCCAAAGCAAATGTGATCAGACGTTTTCCGAAGATCGGTAGCAACGGCTTCGGAACAATATTGGTAAGCGGTCGAAGCCGGGTTCCCAACCCTGCTCCAAGCACGAAAGCGGTGCGAACGCGCGGGACCATGGACGCTTGGCAACCTATCGAGTCGTTCTGCCGGATGTAAAGTCAGCAGTTCGGAGGCGTTTGGGCGTTCCCGGCGCTCGCCGGGTCATAACAAGCATGTCATGTCTTTTAAACCGTGCCGTCATTTGGCGAGCTGAGCCGTTCCCTTGCTGTCTCAGCGCGGGATGGGAAAAAAGCAATACATGGTTCGGTTGGTCAACAAAGCCATGATCAGAGTTTGACTTGTCGCACTGACGCGGTAATAGGCGACAATTCGTGCTTCAGAATGAAACCGTTCGTCCTTCTTTTAGGTTACGTCATGCTTACTGGCGCGGTTATGGCGCAAAGTCCGAACTCTCCGGTCATCACGATCCGAAAGGGAACGGCGGTCGTCGTCGCGCTCAAAGACGCCTCTGGTCCGGCGGCGGCGGTTTTGAAAAACGATATTGAGCTTTCCGGTGTATTGACCCTTGGCGACAGCGCTACCGCTACGGTGCTGACCAGTGTAACCGGCTCTGGCAATGGCGTTAGCGGACAGGCGGTCGATAAAACGGGAAGCGTGGTCCTGCAGAAAAACTATAGTGGAGATTCGCGTCGAGCCGTTCACCAATTTGTTGATGAACTGGTTGAGACGCTGAGTGGCCAAAAAGGCATCGCAAGCTCGAAAATCGCGTTTGTATCCAATCGCAGCGGGCACAAAGAAATTTATACGGCAGATTATGACGGTGCCAACGCGGTGCAGTTAACGAGAGACAACGCGATAAGTGTAAATCCGAACCTTTCTGCCGATGGACGAAAGCTGGCGTACACTGGATATCAAAGCGGCTATGCGGACATTTATCTGGTAGATTTGACTTCCGGGTCGCGTAATCGCATCATCAAATATCCCGGCACTAATTCTGGTCCGGCCATCTCACCTCAGGGAAATCGTATCGCTTGCACGATGAGTAAAGACGGAAACCCGGAGATTTATGTCACGAATATTAATGGTGATTCTCCTCGTCGCTTGACTCGGGCTCGTGGCGTGGAGTCATCGCCCAGCTGGTCACCGAACGGAAGCGAGATCGTTTATTCATCGGACGAACGCGGTGGACCGCAGATCTATCGGATGAGTGCAGACGGCGGATCGAGTCGACTACTGTCCACTGGGTTTGGCTATTGCACCGAACCAAACTGGTCGCCCGACGGGAAAAAAATCGCTTTCAACGTGAGAAGTGGCGGGGCATTTCAGGTGGCAGCCCTTGATTTGGACGGCGGCTCAGCTCGTGTGATTGCAAATGACGGAGAGAGACCGGTTTGGGGCCCAGATTCTCGGCATGTGCTATTTGCTAGAGGGAGTGGCCTTTTTATGATTGATACTGTCACCGGGCGCGAAGCTCGAATCGTCGGTGATTTGGGTAGAGTTTCCGAGCCGACTTGGTCCCGTTAGCAGTCCCAATCTCTCTCCAAATATCTCATGAAAAAGATCTTCACTTTTGGTTGCATACTCATAGTTGGTCTTTGCAGCTGCAGAAAACAACAGCAACAGGAGTACGCGGGAGTCGAGGGCGATACGGTGAACGGGACGCCCCTTTCGCAGCGGCAAGAGGGCGTTTCATTCTTTGGCAACAATGTAAATCGAAGTCAGTTCCAGCCAGTCTATTTTGCCTTTGACAGCTTTGAAATACAGTCGTCGGAAACTGAAAAACTCCGCCAGATCGCCAGCTTCATGAAAGGCGCATCTAATAACGTTATTCTGGCAGGCTTTACCGACGAACGAGGTACTGAAGAGTACAATCGTGGACTCGGCGAGCGTCGCGCTCAGGCTGCTCGGAACTATTTAATTTCGCTCGGGGTTTCTGGCAGCCGTATCCAAACTGTTAGCTTTGGGTTGGAAATGCCTACGGATCCCGGGCATAACGAAGCAGCGTGGGCAAAGAATCGACGAGTTGAAACAGGTGTCGTTCGTTGATTACCGCAGGCTCAGATCTCGAATATTTTTCGTGCTATACTTCCCGGGGCGTTCGAAGCACGAAGCATCTTCGATTCTCTCGGCCAACTATGCGTTATTGTTTTACGCCGAGTATTTTAAAGATTACTACTCAACGATATTCGCTGGCCTCTGGTTTGTGCCCGCGGCGGAATGGAAGATCCCAACTTGCTTGATGACGAAGCCCTTGTTCGCCGCACGCAGAACGGCGACACGCAGGCCTTTGACGTCCTTTGGCAAAAATACAGCTCTAGGATCTATTCGCTGATCTACAACATGACCTCGAACCATGAGGATGCGAACGATCTGCTCCTCGAGGTATTTGCCAAGGCGTATCGGTCGATTAGCGGTTTTCGGGGAAGATCGAGTTTTTATACCTGGATTCATGCGATCGCGGTGAACATGACGATTAATTTTGTCAAAAAACGGGGCCGCCGGTTCCAGATGAGCCTGGACGACCTTGATTCCAGCGTCCACAATGACAAAGAATTCATCGAACTTACGGCCTCCAACACGCCAACCCGCGAAGTTGATCTCGCCGAACTGCAACAGAGATTGAACGAAGCGATGATGAAGCTGTCTGTAGAGCATAGAACGGTTGTAACGATGTTCGACATCCAGGGGATGCCGCACGCGGAGATTGCCAGGATTTTAGGAGTGCCGGAGGCAACGGTACGGTCCAGGTTGTTCTACGCACATCGACAGTTGCAGAATTACCTCGAAGAGTTTAGAAAGAAATGATGCTCGACGAAAAGCAGGTACAACAGCTTCTCAAACTCAAGCGATTCGAGCAACCGCCCCCCGGCTATTTCGAACGAACGCTCGAAGAATTTCATCGGCGCCAACGCGCTGAAATCCTGCGTCGTTCGGCGCTGCAAATTTGGTTTGAAAGATTGTCATCGAGCTTTGGAAATTTCCGCGTACCGGCATCGGCGTATGCCGGCGCCTTCGGAATCTTCGCGGTAATCGCCACCCTCTTAGGGACTGGGATCTGGACGCCGGACGCGGCAAATCGGAATTCGACAAACGGGCTGACGCAAACAGAAATCTCCGACTCCGGCCTGAAACTTACCTCTCGTGGAGAGATTCAACTCTCCGGCCCGGAAACGAAGTTTCAAAAATTTTTCCCGACCATTCAACCCTCGGACGCAAGCCGTCCCCGCTACATTCTTGATCGACAGCCCGTGAGTTATCAACCTCCGGTCAGCTTTTAATTTTTGTCGGCCGTACGGCATTTGTGTCGGATTCGGTTTCCCCTTCAGCTCGATGCCGAAACAATCCGTTCTCCCCTTCCCAGAAATTTGTATTGATGGAGTGAGGATAGGACCGGTGCGTATTGCTTATACTTCGGTCGTTCTAGCTCTTACACTGGCAGGATTCTGGCTTTCGTGTCAGACTACTTTCGCTGAGGAAAGTTTTACCGCGATCGCGGCAGATGTTCGGAAGGTCTTCGAGTCGGCCAAGGGAGCTGTGGTTCGAATTGAATCCGAGGATCAGCATGGGCGCTTGGCGGGTACCGGCTTTGTGATCGATCCCGCGGGCATCATTTACACTGCGTATTCAGTGGCCGGAGAATCACACGATATCATTGTCGAACTCGGGCCAAGCCGTTACCCGGCAGAAAGACTAGTCGCGGATTCGCGAAGCGGCGTTGCGATTCTAAGGATTCATGCAGAAACGTCCTGGTTGCCGCTGGGAGACTCCGACCAATTGGCTATTGCATCTCCGGTCGTAACGATTGGCTATCCTCAGGGCCTACCGCTTACGCCTAACTATGGAATCGTTGGCGGCGTGGACGAAGGCGATCTAAAACAACTCTTTGCGACCACTCTTATCCGGGCAAATATTCCTCCCCAGAAGGGTGAAGGCGGAGCGCCGCTTTTGAATCTGAAGGGCGAGGTCGTCGGTATCTTGGTCAGCAGCGTAGACAACAAGACCGCATGCTATGCCCTTCCGATTAAAGCAGCGGAAAAAATCCGCGCTGACTACGTGAGGTTTGGAGAGGTTCGCCCCGGTTGGGTCGGCGTCAACATCGAGGATGGAGACAAGCAATATAACGAATCGCGGGTGGTGATTACCGGCTTTGCCGACAACTCGCCGGCAACCGAAATCGGTCTTCAGCCGGGAGATATTCTGATGGAAGTCGGCTCAATAAAAATCCATTCTACAGCCGATGTCCGCAACGCTTCTTTCTTTCTGTCCGCTGACCAAAAGGTTGCGATTTCGGTCTATCGAGACGGACAGAATCTCACGTTTGATGTCGTTCCGAGCCTACCACAGCAGCCGAGATTTCCGGTGTTTGCGCCGGGATATCTTTTGAACGGGGACAACGCCCTGAGGCTGAAACTGGAAAATTAAAAAAATCCAGGAGCCAGCCCCATCGCCTCAGCAACGCGATCTGATCCGGACCTCTTTAGGTCGACGAGTGCGTACGCGGAGGCGATGCGCCCTAGCTTTTGTCTTGTGTCTAAATCGGATCTTCGGCATTAGGTAGGCGGCATCCAGGGGTGGGGCTGTTTTCGTTGGCTTTCTCTCCGAGGCAGCATAAGCTTGGCGGTTCATCGAATGTCCAAAGTTGACTCCCAGATTACGGAATTGTCATTTGAAGCAGCGATGGAAAGGCTCGAACTGATCGTCCAACAGATGGAGTCGTCCAAGCTGCCGCTCGAAGAGCTGCTGGCTAGATATGAAGAAGGGACCAAGCTGATCGCGATCTGCAATCAACGCCTAGAAGCAGCAGAAAGCCGAGTCGAAACATTGGCTCGGGACGCTGCAGCTAAGCAAGAGGGAGTTTCCCCAGAACGACCCAAGGATATCAAAAAATCTCCGAATGATGAAATCAGCCTCTTTTGACGAAACCAGCGCGCGCCTGCTCGATCGGATCGAGTCACCGTCGGACTTGAAGCGGCTGGAGGAAAGCCAGCTGCCGCAGCTTGCCCAGGAAATCCGGGATGAGTTGATCTCGGTTCTGTCAAAGACCGGAGGACACCTAGGTCCAAATCTCGGGGTAGTGGAGCTCACCTTGGCGTTGCACCGGGTTTTTGAGACGCCAGAAGACAAACTGCTTTTTGACGTAAGCCACCAAGGTTACGTCCACAAACTTTTAACCGGACGGCTGGATCGTTTTAGCACGATCAGACAATACCAAGGATTGAACGGGTTTTTGCTGCGGTCAGAGAGTGATCACGACTGCTATGGAGCAGGCCACGCCGGCACCGCATTGTCGGCGGGTTTAGGAATGGCAGTTGCGCGAGATCGGCGGGGAAGCAAGGAGAATGTGGTCGTCGTGGCCGGTGACGCAGCCTTCACTTGCGGAACCAGCTATGAGGCGCTCAATAACGTCTCGCACAACACGAAGCGTTTTATTGTTATCCTCAACGACAATGAATGGTCGATAGCGAAGAATGTTGGA
>JBEEIB010000031.1:0-4027 GCA_041167675.1 Verrucomicrobiota bacterium | reverse complement strand
TTGCCTGGCAAAGGTGCAAAGCTCGCGCACGTTTCGTGCGATCTGATAATTTCCGTCGCGCTTTTCGAAGAATCGTTTGAGACGCGCGGGTGAAACATCCTTTTCGATGGCCGCCGAATAAACCCCGGCCCGCGCACGCTCTATTGCGGCTTCGCTTAGGTCCGTGCCGAAGATTTGGATCGTCATGCGGGAAGCGTTCTTGCGCAGCAATTCCATGATGCAAATTGCGAGCGAATAAACCTCCTCGCCGGTGGCGCAACCCGGAACCCAAACCCGTAGACTGCGCCGATTCTTATCTTTCAGCAGAGCAGGAAGAAACCGCTTTTGCAGGACGCGAAAGACCCGCTCATCTCGAAAGAAGCGAGTGACGTTAATCAGCAGATCGTCAAAAAGCGCGTCGAGTTCTTTCTTGTTGTCGTGCAGGAAACGCGCGTATTGCCCGAAACGTTCCAGCCGATGCAGGACCATGCGTCGATAGATGCGGCGTTTGAGTGTGCTTTGTTTGTAGGTCGTGAAATCGACTCCGGTGTGTTTCCTTAACACCAAATAGATGCGGCCCAGCTCGTTGAGCTCTTCCCGGTCGGTCTCGATGGGTTCGGCGCCGTCGCGCAAACGAGCGCGCACGTAAGGATGACCGGCCACGCGGTGAAGCTCTCGCGCAATCTCATGCGGTGGAAGAGCGGCATCGACAGAACCAGAGTGAATGGCATTGCGCGGCATGTCGCCGAACTTCGCGCTCTCTATGTTTTGCGCGAAAGTAAGGCCGCCCGCCGCCTTAATTGCGCGTAGACCGGCAGTGCCGTCGCTGCCGGTACCGGAAAGGACCACGCCAATCGAGCCGATGCCGCGCTCTTCGGCCAGCGATTCAAAAAAATGATCAATCGCCAGGTTCAAGCGTTCCGTCCGCGGGATAAGCGTAAGAGCATTGTCCTCCATGATCACGCACTTGTTCGGCGGCTGCACGTAAACCGTATTTGGCTGCGGAGTAGTCGTGCTCTCCAATTCAATCACCGGCATCGGTGTGACCTTGCCAAGTAAACCGGCGAGCCTGCTCGCGTGATGCGGGTCAAGATGTTGCACCACCACGAACGCCATTCCGTTGTTCGCCGGCATATGGCGCAGCAATTCCATCGCCGCTTCGAACCCGCCGGCAGAGCCGCCGATGCCGACGATCGGGCAGTACGCAGGCTTTGCTTTTGACCGTGCGCCGTTTCTCTGCGTAACAAGCTTCGCATTGTGCCCAGCCGCGCTTCCATCCCTCCTCACCCTCTTCCCTTTTTGTTTCGGGGCCATAGCCCTCTCAAGAATGGAGTGCGAGTTCTGTCTATTCAAGCAGTGATTCGGTAAATCCCGTGAAATCTCGTCATTTGCGAGGCACCCCAACCGAATCGACGGCAAAAATAATATTCGAATCTGGCGATTTGATTTGGCGCTTGTAGTCGCCTCGCTCCCTAGCTCGCCGTAGCCTTGGCGGAGGAGGCTGCTAGCCGAGCCGGAGCTTTACGCGAAGGATGGTCGAGGTCCGAGCCGGACTGACATTTCACGGCCCCGAAAGCGTTCCGGGGTGGCTACAGCACTTGGGATTGAAAATTCAGCATCTCATCACAACCGCCACCGGATCGCTCGAAAAACAGGCGCATAGAACCAGTGTCGCCGATTAATTCGAATTTAGCCCAAGTGAGGGTGACAAAGGGGAAATGGGAAGTGGTCTGCCCGGTTCATGGACCACACATCGTCCGTCAGAAGAGCCAGCCCAGGATCTGCAAGGTCAATGTGCAGATCACTCCGCGCTGCGTCCGGCAGTGCCGCAAACCGCTTCTTAGCGCAATCAGGATCTGACGTTAGAAACGTTGCACGACGGGCTTAAGCCCGGGATTTTTGGAGGTAGCCGCGTCTCGGTGAGACGAGTTCCCGAAACACACCTCAAAGACTGTTTATTTTGTTAATGACGTTGTCGTTCTGCGTGAAGTCGTTCGAGTAGCAGCGCCGATAGGGTCCGGTAACAAAAATACAGCGGGATTTGCCCGCCAAGGCCTAATTGGTTTGCCGGGCAAATGCCGACAAATCTTTTTGCGCAGAGACTTTCGATTTGTTGAACAATAGCTTTCGGGGAAGGTCAGTTTCTCTATGACCTTTGTTATCGAGATCGGGGTCAGTTGAGTTCGCGCTCCACCAGCAGTGACCCGCCACGTTGACGCTGCGCTCAGCTCCGATCCGCGAAGGGAGAAAGCGAAGGAAGGGAACACAGTCATGAGATCAGTGGTGAAAACAGCATTAGTAACCGCGACAGCAGGATGCCTGTCGTTATCTGGTTACGCCTTGGCAGCAGGACACACTAGTAGGAGTTCCAGTTTGGGCTCGATGCGAAACGTGAGGGTATCTTCGATCAGCACCATCAATGGACGCTCGGTTGGCACAGCTGGTTCAGTCGGTACACGCACCAACGGGGCGACGTGAGTCTTCGGCGGAAATCGTGCAACCGGCGGTGCATCCAAAAGCAACAATCAAACGGACAGCGCGAAGAGAGTCTTCCGTCAATAACGCCGTCACTGGTTGGCAGCTGCCTTTGGAGCGACCATCTAAAGCTGGAGTCCGAAGAGTTATCGATTCCCGAGACTTGTTTTCATAATGCGGTAGAGCTTACAATCAAATAGCCGAGGCGATCCGCCGGTTTCCCAGAAATAGTTAACGTAATGTCTGGCGCAACCGCTCACGACAGCTAGTCAGATGCAGTCCGGCAGCCTAAGCAAATTCTCGGGCCGATTACCGTCGAGCATCGTCTTAATGTATTTGCGACCGGCTAGCTCAGCCACGATAACGTCAACGACAAGACCCTTTCGTTTAATGTAGTAGGAATGGACGCCTTCATCAATGTAGCGGATCGCTTCCTCTTCAGTGTGTTTCCAACCCCTCCCTCCAATACCTTCAACGCGGAAATGCGCGCCATCGCGAGGACCTTTGTTACTGCATGTTATTTCCAGTCGCGTTGTCATAAGTTTGCCCTAAATCTTCCCATCGACTGCTTTAGCTGAGTTTTTTCGATCGAATTGCCGGTGAGTTGCGGCGCCCCGGTATCCAGGTTGCCTCAAATATGGCCGGATGCCTGGCATCGTAGTAGAAAGGATTCGCCAGATCGCGAACGATGCGGCTGGCTACTCGGAACCAATTAACGCGGATTAGATCGGCATGTTTCGGAAGGAAACGGGTAGCTGCTAAGTCAACGGAACCATCGCAAAGGAGGACGCGGCAGCGTGGGGATAACTCTCGCAGCGATGCGGCGTTTGCTGGACTTAACTGGGTTGGGAATCTGGATGACGGTAAAATGAGCGCCGAATGGCCGGTTTCACCAAGTAGCGTCAACTCGTTCTCGATGGATGATGATCGTAAGTTGATGAACGAGTAAGGGAGACGCGCTTCAGAGAGTATAGTCTCGATTGTTCCATAGGTTTCTCTCAGTTCAGGTGCAGCCCCGTGAAGTACCCGCACCGCTTGGATCCCCTGCCTTTGCCAGCATGAGAAGCACTGCTTTAAAGCAGTGCTTCGCTTGATAGTATACGTATTTCCATCGGTGCTTGCTAAGGCGTCACCGATTGTGATTAATCGAATACCCCGGTCAACTAGACGTGCTGCGATACTCAGATTCTTAAGGGTGGGATCCAACCAGACAACGAAGTCCGACTTGTAAGCTACCAGTAGCTCGGCAAAACGGGGCTTGTCCGCCTCGTCGCCATCGTGGAAGACAAGCCGGGCAGCAAAGCCGCACTTGAAAAGAGAATCCTGGAGGGCAGTAAAGAACCTTCTGTAATCGGGAAGAGTCCAAAACGATGAAAGCAGCGCCGGCAAGGATACAACCGCTCTCATTCGCAGTTGCTTGTAGGCTCGGGCGGGCTGAATGAAGGTGGTTGATCCCCAGATGCTGGCTAAGAGTCCCTCCTCTTTTAAACGCGAGTAGATCCGTGAGACGGTTGTGGGAGCGACGCCGAAGTGATCAGCAACAGCTCGGATTGAATAGAAGGGGGAAGGGTTT
>JBEEIB010000030.1:0-5195 GCA_041167675.1 Verrucomicrobiota bacterium | reverse complement strand
CTCATCGGCGCCAACTCAGTGTAGATCAGAACGGTGTCGAGTACGACTGCATCGACCGCGGCTGCAGTTAGCATCGCCGGTAACGAATTCAACATCGCTTCTGTCCTGGTGGCAACATTCTGTAGTGTAGCTCGCAGCGCTTCCTCTCCCTGGAGTTTGCTCAGCCAGCGGAGGCGTTCGTTGAGAGAGCCGGCTGGGAATTCCTTTGCGCCGCAGGGGAGAAACGGTAAGCCAGCAGCGCGAACCGAAGGCTCACCATCTGGTAAACTAATGAATACTACGTCATGGTTACGCGACTGAAGCTCACGGGCCAGCGTAGTCATCGGATTGAGGTGTCCCGGTATCGGCGGAGATATAAAGGCAATTTTCACGGCCAGGGTGATATACACCCCGATCTTGGAAATTGGCTGTTTCTTGTCTCAAGTGCCGCAATCGTAGTTCGATCGGCGAAGCCCGAATTTCAGTGTGACCGAATATTCAGGGCGCGACCTATTCATCGAATGGAGGCATCGGGGGCAGAAGGCCCGACTATGGCGTGCCCAAGGATTAGCCGAAGTTCTTCGCACACGGCGTGAGCCCCGGTGGCTTCCTGGCCGTCGCATTTTTCCCTTTCGTCACACTTCCGCTATTGGACCCGCGATGCCGAGTTCACCTGCTGTGCGCTCGGTACCGATGCGACCTGCTGGCAGGATGGCGGCTGAGTCGATTGAGTCCCCGGTTTGTGCAGCTCCTCGTCCAAGTCCTGGCGAGCTTTCCTGAACTCATTCATGCTCTGTCCCAGACTCCGCGCGAGGTCCGGCAATTTTTTCGCCCCGAAGAGGACGAACACGATGAGGAGGATGATAAGTAGATCCGGGCCACCTAGATTCCCAATCCCTAATGCAAGAATATTCATTACTATTCTAAACCGGCCCGGCCCCATGATTTATTCCTGAGAACCGCCGAATTCTTTTCTATATCATGTCGATGTTAACGATTTGTGTCGAAGAGGAAGACAAGTTTTTAAGGATGCAGCTCGGGATAAAACTACCAGGTTAGAACCGGTCTCTCTTAACACGCAAACGTGAGTTTGCGATCATTTAGCGCCTCTCTAAGCACACTAAGCCCGGCGGTATCTAGCACTCGGCCGTGGAACCAAACCCCCGCAGGGCGAGATGCTGTCGGAGTTGCTGATAGCTTTCCGTCTCCTAGAGCCTATCCCTGAACTATTATTTCGGATAAATATAAGGAAGAATTTCATTTTTTCTTTGTTTCTACGGAGCACAGGCAGAGAAATCTTTCATAGTAAGGGACCTTGGTTCAATGTAGGGCCGGCATTGCAACGACGGGATTGAAAAAAGAGAAAATGGTAGTCCATTTATTGGCAGTCCCAGGAGGGTACAAACGGTCTGCGGGCGAACGCTCTCTCTGACCCTCCTGGTTCATTTTTTCTCTGGTTCGATTACAATTGCCGCCTGGCACTATCCGCTGCCGTTGCCAACTGCATTGAAAACTCAAAAAACTCGTGCGATTGGCCGACGAAGAGAAGGTCGTCCGTGAAGGACTTGAGGGTGGCCACTGCACCTCCCAATCGAGTGGAGGTAGGGCGAATCACCGAACAGGGAGGCAGGTCGGTTCGAATGAAGTCACACGGTTCGGGCTGGATCTTGTTCGTCTGAGTTAGCTCCAGCGCTGACGCGGGAGCGACGGCATTGAGATCCGGGAAAGTTAACCCAGGATTTTTGGGGTCGGTCAAACCAGCCAAAGATCCAGATACCGCATTACCCGCTTTGTCATGCCAAAGCGAAAAGTGGTCGATCTCGACTCCGCCAATACTCAGCAAGATTCGCAAAACTTCCTCACTGGTTGCCTTGAGTGCGAGCGTAGGATAAAGGCTCGAGCCACCCTGCTCAATGAACGCGAAGTGAAATCCCGCAGTGTTAGCGATCGCTTGCATGCGGCTTTCCGCGTCTGTCTTGGGGGGACCGGTTGTGGTTGCCCGGGGGGCGTCTCCGTGTCGTTCAAGGGAATGCCTGGTTGGTTTCTAATGCTGAATGGGCCCTTGAAGCTCGCACCCAAATCGGGATTCTCTTCGCTGCGATAGCGAGTATACCAGCTAAGGTCTACGTCGAGCCGGAGAAGGTTGGTCAGCCGCTTATTAACCTTGTTCGGATCAGCCCCGGTCGCCCTACTACCTGGCAGATTCCGAAACTGGTCTAGGTTAACCGGTTCTGCGCCCTTAGAAATTAAGTAGGCGTTCAGGAAGGCTGCGTGGCTTAATTCATCATCAGTATTATCGCTAATATACTGGGGCATGTCGCCATCGAGATTTTGCAGCGCAAGTATGTAGGCCGGATTTCCGACGCTGGGTGCGCCGTCGTTGGGTTTTGTGGCTCCGCCGAGCTCATTGTACTGTGTCCACAGATCGCTCTCCACGATTTCGGCCCAGGCCGCGAATCTGAGAAGATCCGCATCGCCTTTGGTAAGTCTTCCAGTGCTCTGCTCCTGCGCTTTGGCTTGGCGCATAAATATTGCACTGGCTGGCAGCAACGTTGCGCCGACAATGCCTAGGCCTCTCAGAAATGAGCGTCGCCCGACGGTGACATGATTGCGAGGTTCAGGCCCTGGCAGTTCCTGGGAAGGGAGGTTTGTCTCAGCTGACACGTTAAGAGAAAGATTTTCTTCTTTATTCATATTCTACACTGCGAGTTTGTTTTGTTTAGGTGACCCTTTCTATGAATTAACTAATTCGCCCTTACTGGATCTAAAACCGGGCAATCAATTGATTTATTCCTCGCAACTAACAAATAGTGGTAATTAAATGGGACCTAGTTATTCCGATGCTGGACGCTATGAGGCACGAATCGACCCCAGTCGATATAGTATTTTCAGATGTTCTTTATGGAACCGAAGCTGAGTGATTTCAGTTGAGATCTGGTCCTATTCCGTGGCGCAATCTATTTGCCGAATTTCAGGCTCGTCCAAACAAGTCGCAGGACAACTGACTCCCAAAAAGTCGCCGGTCCTCAAGAGTGTTCTGCTCGCTGAAGTTTGGCGAATTCGAGAAGTGCTCCAGGTGCAGCGTCGGATACCGCCCAACAATCGAGGCCGTTTGCGTTCCAATAGACAAGATTGTAGCCTTGATAACCGAAAGTCTTTTGCTTTGAGTCGGCCTCCGGATTGCGCTCACGGCAAATGAACAGGCTTACGTAGTGGTTTTTAAATCGATAGATCAGAACCGCGACATTTTTGCCTCTCACATAATCGAGGCGTCCACCAACCAACTTAAAACCCTGATCGGCGAAGTCGCGCACCGGCGGCGAAAAATCGATTTTGCCGGCAAACCAAGGCTTCACAGTATGCTGGTCGCTTGACTCAACATCCACTAGATGCGTGCCAATAAGTGCTCGAATGTGGTCGGAGGCGACTTCAGCCACCATCGACGCTGGCTCAGTAGGAAGCAGTCGTTGAATGTTTGCGTATAAGAACGCTCCGAAGATTGCAGCCGCAGCAATGGCGGCCGGAATCCAGGCGGCAGACGGAAACGAAAGAATCCTCCTCGTCGGCCGAGATGAGAGTGAAAGTTTCTTGCGAATTTGGTGGGCGAAATCCTTAGGAATCGCGTAACGCAAATCCGGATCATCAAGTCGACTCCGGAGCGCTACTCTCAGCTCATATTGGGAGCGGCAGCTGGCACAAGTGCGAAGGTGCTCTTCGATCGCAATCGTTTTAGCCAGGTCAAGCTCATTGTCGAAGTACGCGTCGAGTAAGGCCAATGTCTCTTCGCAATTCATTCGTTCTCTCCTTCCTTTTGGAGCAGAATCGCGAGTTGATGTCTTGCGCGGGAAAGACGGGACATCACCGTTCCCGCCGGGACGCCCGCTATATCGGAGATCTCCTTATAGGAAAGCCCATCGAATTCTCGGAGGATAATCACGGTTTTGAATTCTAAAGGCAAAGTTTCCAGCGCCTCACGGATTCGCAATTTCGTTGAATTCTGGACGGCCAGGACATTTGGACCGGGCTTTGAGTCTGGAACTTCGGCCGCCGTCTCTTCATCGAGCGAGATTATATTGTGCTCCGACTCCTTAGCCCGGAACGCGTCGTAACAAACGTTGCGGACAATCCGAAGCAGCCATGCACGGCCGGAATCGCCGTGAAAAGACTCAAAATAGCGAAAGGCCTTCAGGTACGCGTCTTGAACAGCATCGCGGGCATCGGGTTCGTTTTTCATCATCCAGCGGGCCAGGTTGTATGCTTCCGGCATGAGAGGCAGCATCTGATTTTCAAAGCGTATGCGCTGGCCTTGGTCCATCATTGAAAGCAAGACCACTTAAATAGAAAACCAAATTTCTGGAAATATTATTCCGGGAAGACACAACGTAGCGGGCGAAATACCGATAGGGACCGGCTCTGCCGGTTCGTTCTTAGGTAGGGGATGCGCTCCCGACTACGCAAAGCGTAGGTCGCAGCTGCTCTTTTGTGGTCAAAAATTCTCCTAAATCGGAGGAGGAAATAAACCGTGCGTCCGAGGTAGATGGTGTTCCATAGCACGATTGCGGCGACTACCACATTGGACCGGATAGTGGATTCGACAAGAGTCGGGAACGGCAAAATCTGCTGGCAGCTGTCATCACCCTCTGCACTGCCGGTGCGCTGGGCCCACCGCGCGACGACCGCGACGACTGCGCAGACGTGCGCGAATGTCGCCATGCTTGACCGTTTCGAAATTGTTGGGGCAACCAGGGCGGCGCCACCACAATTTTATTGTGCGTCGTGTGTGGTGGCGTAAGTTTTAGATGCTTCGTCTGAAGACCCCCCTAATGGATCCATTAATCCTCGGACGTCGTCGAACTGAGGTGCCGCTCTTTCCCAGGCCGCCATGGCTTAGGGAACCCGAAGCCAGGAACCCTCTAAACGGAAAGCATCTCATGAAAGAACTTCCTTCAGATTACATCTCCCAGAACAGCTACGATGATGCGATCGATCGCCGCGGGTTTTTGAAGTGTATGGCTTCAATGTTGCTAATATCCAAGAGGGTGGACTGGGAACTCTTGGGCAGGAACAACTCGACTGGCTTGAAAAAGACGTGAAAGGCTTATCGCCCAGTACTCCGGTTGTCCTGTTTGCGCACATTCCATTGTGGGCTGTCTATCCTCAGTGGGGCTGGGGAACCGACGATGCGGAGCGAGCTCTCTCGTTTGTGAAGCGTTTCG
>JBEEIB010000029.1:0-36985 GCA_041167675.1 Verrucomicrobiota bacterium | reverse complement strand
CGCCTGAGCGCCGGGCTTCTTAGGCAAATTGCTAATTGATTACGACTTCTTGAGGTCGCCGGGGTCTCGACGAGCGAACTACCGAGTGAAGTCTTGGGGAGAACCTCCAAATTCCCCCACTTCAGGCACCATGGCGCTTGACGTACGGCGCCCGGTGCCGCCTTCGAAATTAGATCCTGAGAACATATGAGAAAAGTTGAAGCGAAGTCTCAATGCATCAGGACTGGAAAACGCAGAATATCGTAGTAACCGGAGCGGCATCGGGACTGGGTCGAGCTATTTGCACGCGTTTCGCACACTTGGATGCAAGCGTACGAGGCATCGACATAAATAAGGCCCATTGGAGGAGATGAAAACTGTTTTGGGGCAGAATTTTATCCCCGTGATTTGTGACGTAACGAGTTGGAGCGAAGTGGTCCGTGTATTCGAGCAGTTTCCGCCGATCGACGTCTTGGTGAATAGTGCCGGAATAACGGGACAAACTAACCTGAAAAGCGATGAAACGGATCCCGCAGACGTTGAGCGCGTATTCCGGGTCAATTTCTTTGGTTCTTACCACACTTCCAAGGCGGTCCTGCCACAGATGATAAAGCGCGGATACGGTCGATTGCTTCATATCGCCTCGATCGCCGGCAAAGAGGGCACTCCCGGAATGATCGCTTATTCTGCCTCGAAGGCTGCCGTGATCGGAATGACCAAGGTTCAGGGCAAAGAAGTAGCCGGCACCGGCGTAACGGTGAACGCGTTAGCACCGGCGGTCATCCAGACCCCATTGGTAGACGCGCTACCGGAGCAGTTAGTGAAATCCATGATCGACAAGATCCCGATGGGTCGTCGCGGATCGTTGGATGAATTCGTCGCGATGGTCGAATTCATCGTTTCTCCGCAGTGCAGCTTTACTACCGGTTTCACGTTCGACCTCTCGGGCGGGCGAGCCACCTACTGAGCGTCTATGGTCCAGAAATTGAATTGACGCTGCATCGGCCGGTGCCGCTGTTGCGAGACCTTGGAGGTTCCCTCATGAAGTTCCCGGAGGGTTCGCAGTACGCATGATGTGATACCGGCTCCGCACTAGAACCTTCAACAAACCTGGATCGATCGTCTGCTCGACCTTCAATCGGTCACCGAATCGCAGCGGCTCGATTTCTAAATAAACACGCACTACCGTCAGCTCTTCCTCCAGGGGTACGAGTGCTTGCTCCTGTTGATCGAAACTGGCCCGAAGAAATTGGCGCAACCGCCCTGTCGCCCGGGGCACTTCTCGTGGCGCGACCGTCGCCAGCCCCGCCAGCGCATTCAGAGCATTGAACAAAAAATGTGAATTCATGCGCGCCTGCAAAGCGCGGACCTCGGCTGAAGCCACCGCTCGGGTTTGCTCGTCTCGGTTGCGTACCTGCTCGAAGATAGCCAGAATCAACGATGACTTATAACCCGAATAGCCAGGGATTGTGGGACAACCAACCGGAATTCGCTGAGCCGCCGCTCACGCTCGACAACGCCCTGTCTAGGATTGTGTTGTACCAGATTAGGAACACGGCTATTTCCAGCGAATACTTCCCAGTCAGAAATCGGCTTTACCTGACTCATAATCCATTGCTTACGATACTAGACAATTCCGCGAGTATTCAGTTCCTAAATGTGCAGGTTTTGAATCAACCAGCCGCCATTCGGAGTTGGGTTTGGCTTTTCGGTCGAGCCTTTCGACTGAGGTGCGCATAAACTTGCAGAACGGGACGAATTCTTAGACGCTAAGGCTGTTCGGTATGGAAATCAGTGCTCAAGCACCGGCCGGAGAAAACAATCCATCCCACTCAACGGGAGAAGAAGAGCTGCGCATTCTCAATAAACAGCTACGGGAACAGGCCGATCAGCTTCGCGCACTAAATGAAGAACTTGTGGACCGAGAGGCGCGGCTTCGCCTTTCCATCGAAACGGGAAGGGTCGGCGTCTGGGTTTGGGATGCAACCGGCTCCGTCCATACTCTGGATTGGTCGCGACGGCTGAAGGAGATTTTCGGGTTATCGGCGGATGCAGAGGTCACCCGTGAGCTTTTTCTGGAGTGCGTTCATCCGGAAGATCGCGAAAGGGTTGACTGGGCCATCATGCAGACATTATCCGGCGTAAACGACGGTTTCTACAACATCGAATACCGCATCGTGCATCCGGGTGACAACTCCCTGCACTGGGTAACGGCGCAAGGACAAGCGTTCTTCGATGCATCGGGACAATCCATTCGTTTCATCGGCGCAGTTGTCGATATATCGGATCGCAAGCAAGTTGAAGAGTTTACCGCACGACTAAATCTCGAGCTCGAGCACCGGATCGCCGAGCGCACGAAGGACCTGGAACAAATTAATCGCTCACTCAGCACTGAAGTGCAGAGGCGGGTTGGTCTCGAGGAACGATTGCGTCAAAGCGAACGACATCTCAAAGTGGCGCAGCAGTTAAGTCTGACGGGTAGTTTTTCCTGGTTTGCTTCGACCGGAAAAATTGTTTGGTCCGAAGAGACGTATCGGATCTACGGATACGATACGTCGATTGAGCCCGCCACGGAACTGGCGAGGAAACGAATACATCCCGATGACCTGCATATTTTCGACGAAAGGGCCGAAAATGCGCCAGGTGAAGGAAAGGACTTTTCGTTTCACCATCGCCTTCTCATGCCCGACGGAAAGGTCAAACACGTCAAAGTCATTACGCGCCACATCGCCGAGTATTTGGGTCAAAGTGTCTTCGTCGGTGCGATAATGGACGTTACCGAGCAGAAAAAAGCGGAAGAAGCCTTGCGAGCATCAGAGCATGTGGCTCGTGGTCAGGTGGAAACTCTGAAGGAAACCCTTAATTCGATTTCGACGGAACCGGATCCGGATAAATTTCCACAGCATGTGCTGTGCATGATTTGCAAACAAATTGGTGGCCAGAGCGTCACTGTTTGGAATCGGAACAACGATGACAGTCTGAGTCCTGCGGTTACTTTTGAGGAGAATCAGCTTCATGTCCCAACGCGAAAAACGACGTACTCAACCCAAGATCAACCTTTGTGGGCGGAAGCATTCCGAACGGGGACAGATTGCGTGCTGACCGAGTTTACTAAGCCAATCCGGATGCGACTTATCAATCGACCGGATTCGGAATGGGTTCCACGCATAAACGACATGACGCCTCCTTCAGTAAGGGCCGAGAATGAACGAATAGCGGCCCTAGGGATTAATACCAGTCTCGCCATTCCAATGCTGACGAGCGGGAGGGTCGCAGGTTTTATCGAGATACGATTTACAAAAAAGCGGGCGTTTCAGCCGGAAGAACTTAATCTCAGCCGGGCGCTGGCGCATCAGGCTATGCTGGCCATGCAGTTAATGCGACTGTCGCGCGAAAGCCAACAGGCGGCCGTCATAGCCGAGCGCAATCGCATGGCACGCGATATTCACGACACGCTCGCACAAGGTCTCACCGGTGTGATCGTGCAGTTGGAAGCGGCCGAAGACGCACAGGCGCAAAATCTCGCCAAGGATGCTGCCGCTCATATTGAGCGTGCGAGCGATCTCGCTCGCGACAGCTTGCAGGAAGCGCGCCGGTCGGTACATGCGCTCCGGCCGCTGGTTCTGGCCGGGAAGAATCTGTGTGCGGCGATCGAGGAATTGATCCGGAAGATGGTCACGGGCACGAACCTGCACGCCGAATTCACGATTCAAGGTGAACCGCAGCTGATGCCGCAAGAGTGGGAGGAAAATCTGTTGCGCGTTGCTCAGGAGGTTTTGACCAATACGCTCCGGCACGCTCGAGCCAGTCACTTCAAGGTCCATTTTGCTTTCGATCCGCAAGCGATTCGCCTTGAGCTGCGCGACGACGGATGCGGGTTCGATCCAGCGAAACGCTATGATGGTTTTGGACTGCTGGGAATCAAAGAACGGATCGAGTCGATGGGCGGCGAATTGACGGTTCAGAGCGCACCTGAAAATGGGACGGCGATCTTGGTGTTCCTTCCGCTGATGAAATACCCACTTTTGCAGGTATGAGCGCCGGGCCCCAAGCAGAATCAAGCGCGGCGGAGCCGAAAAAGATTCGAGTGCTCATCGCCGACGATCACGTCACCGTATTGGAAGGTTTGGCAGCGATCATCGCGCGGCAGCCGGACATGATGGTCGCTGCGGAAGCTGCCGACGGCCAGGAAGCGGTTGAGCTCTGGATAAAACATCAACCTGACGTCACGCTGCTCGATCTTCGCATGCCGAAGCTCGACGGAGTGAGCGCGATCGAGAGAATTCGCAAGCAGGATGCCTCAGCTCGCGTCATCGTACTGACGACGTACGAAACGGACACCGAGATTTTGCGAGCAATCAAAGCCGGGACGAAAGCCTATCTCTCGAAGGACTCGCGGCGCGAAGAGCTGTTGGACTGCATCCGCAGGGTAAACCAAGGCGAGACCTGCATCCCGGCGTCGCTCGTGGAAAAGGTAGCTGCGGGCTTGAGCAGCGAATCTCTCACCGGCCGAGAGCTGAACGTGCTGGAACTTTTGGCTCGGGGGAAAAGTAATAAGGAGATCGGCGTCAGTCTTTATATCAGCGAAACGACGGTGAAATCGCACCTGCGCAGTATCTTCCGCAAGCTAAACGTTCTTAGCCGGACTGAGGCCATTACGGTCGCGAGTCGGCGCGGGCTCATTCGGCTTTAATTTTATCTTTCGGCGAAACAGAATCTAGTTCGAAAGTAGGAGAACAAGAACGTTCGTTCGCCGGTCGAAAAATTCGGCCACACGGTCAATAGCGCGTTAGCCATGTGCCAGGCATGATCTTGTTCCATGCGAGCGGCCAACTATATATGAGCGTGAACCCGACCGACAAGGGTTTGCTCACTCCGGAGAATTGCGCTGTTATCTTCATTGACCATCAGCCGCAGATGTTCTTCGGCCTAGCCAGCATCGACCGCCAGGCTTTGCTCAACAACCTTTTGGTGCTGGCGAAGGCGGCAAGGATTTTTGGTGTACCCGTCGTCCTAACCGCGATCGAATCTAAGGAGTTTAAGGGGGATCTCTTTCCGGAGCTGCTTGAGCTGTTTCCTGAACAGACACCGATTGAGCGATCAACCATGAATAGCTGGGATAGTGCAGATTTTGTCGCGGCGGTAAAGAAGACTGGCCGCAAGAACCTGGTTATTGCGGCGCTTTGGACTGAGGTGTGTCTTGCCATGCCCGCACTGCAAGCGCTCACTGACGGCTATTTCGTTTATGCGGTAGAAGATGCTTCAGGTGGCATGAGCCTCGGCGCGCATCATGCGGCCCTCCGGCGAATCGAACAAGCTGGCGCCGTGTCGGTGACCGCCCTGCAAGTGCTGCTGGAGTTCCAGCGCGATTGGGCGCGCAATGAGCATTACGACGAGGTGATGGCCACATTAAAAGCGCACCTTCGCAGCCAGACTGCCGCCATTTCGAATCACAATTAACAGAACCTCAAAAAATCACAAACTATGAGCCAATACCACAAACTCTACACTCCGGAAGACAGCGCTGTTGTCTTCATCGATCATCAGCCGCAAATGACCTTCGGCGTGGCCAGCATCGAGCGAGCCTCGTTGATCAACAATGTGACGCTTCTCGCCAAGGTCGCGAAGGAATTCGGCGTTCCTGCCGTTCTCACCGCGGTCGAAACAGAATCCTTTAGCGGTTATGTTTGGCCCCAGCTTCTGGACGTCTTTCCGGGTCAACCGGTCGTCGAGCGCACCTCAATGAATTCCTGGGACGATCCCGGGTTCCGCGCAGCCATCGAGGCCACCGGCAAAAAGAACATCCTCATGACCGGACTCTGGACTGAGGTCTGCGTGACTTGGCCGACCATTGAAATGCTTGCTGCAGGGTACAACATTTATGTTGTCGAGGATTGTTGCGGGGCGACTTCACCAACAGCTCAAGAAGCCGCTTTGTCCCGGATGGTTCAAGCGGGTGCCGTGCGTTTGACGACGATTCCGGCCCTGCTCGAATGGCAGCGCGACTGGGCAAGCAAGGAACACTACAACAATCTCATGGGCCTACTCAAACAGCAGGCCGGCGCTTATGGGGTGGGTGTGGAATACGCCTACACAATGGTTCACCACGCACCGCAATCGGCCGTAAAACCTCAACTCGTACCAAAAAAGATTGCTCATTGAGGTCCCGGTCCAAGAATGGACAAGCCAATTCATATCGCAATTACCCGGCGCGTTCGAAAAACGCACGTTGCGGAATTCGAGCGCGCTCTAACGGATTTTGCGAGCCGGTCTTTGGCCGAGCCCGGAGCGCGGGGAGTACATTGCTTGTATCCACCGCCCGGTTCCGGTTCGACGGAATATGGCATCATGCGAAGCTTCGCCAATCCCGGGGAGACCGTGATGCCTTTTACCAGACGGCGCTTTACAAGGGATGGTTAGCTCGCATCGAGCCCATGGTTGAAGGCGAAGCCACCTACCGGCAATTGGACGGCCTCGAAGCGTGGTTTCGCGACTCTCAGCGCCCTATGCCGCCTCGTTGGAAAATGGCGTTGCTCACGTGGGTCGCAGTATGGCCGGTCAGCATGCTTGTGCCGGCCATTCTTGCGCCGGTGCTTGGGCCAAGCTTTTCTCAAGTCCTCGCCGCCGGACTCATTGCCGCCGGAATTGTTGTCATCCTCACCTGGGTCGCCATGCCTTTGCTCGTCAAGATCGCGCAGGGCTGGCTTTACCCAAAAAAGAAAGTCTCGCAATACTCATGAAACCTATAGCCGATCTCATCCTCCAAAATGGACACGTCACCACCCTTGATCCCAAGCATCCCGAAGCAAAGGAAGTGATTATCGTTGATGGTCGTATCGCCGGAGTCGATAATGCCGCGGAATTCGAGCGAGGACCCGATACGAAGGTCGTCGATCTCAACGGACGCAGGGTCATCCCCGGTCTCTACGACTCGCATCTGCACGTCATTCGCGGCGGACTGAACTACAACATGGAGTTACGGTGGGAAGGAGTGCCTTCGTTGTCCCTTGCGCTGCAAATGCTGCGCGAGCAGGTGGCACGTACCCCTGCGCCCCAATGGGTACGGGTGGTCGGAGGATGGAGCGAATTTCAGTTCGTCGAGCGACGCATGCCGACGCTAGAGGAGATCAATGCCGCCGCGCCGGACACGCCGGTTTTTATTCTGCATCTCTACTGCCGGGCTTTGCTCAACCGCGCGGCTCTCAAGGCTTGCGGCTACACCAAGGACACGCCGAATCCGCCGGGTGGCGAAATCGTGCGGGATAAGGCGGGCAATCCAACTGGTATGCTGGTGGCCCGTCCCAACGCTACCATTTTGTATGCAACATTGGCCAAAGGACCGAAGTTGCCGCCGGAATACCAATACAACTCGACACGGCATTTCATGCGGGAACTGAACCGTCTCGGAGTGACGAGCGTGTGCGACGCAGGAGGCGGATACCAAAACTATCCCGAAGATTACGAAATCGTCCAGCAACTACATCAGCGCTGCGAGATGACCCTGCGCATCTCCTACAACCTTTTCACGCAAAAGCCGGGCGGTGAGCCTGAAGACTTCGTCCGCTGGTCGAAGGTCGTGAAGCCGGATCAGGGAGATGATATGTTCCGGTGCAACGGTGCGGGCGAAATGCTCGTTTTCTCGGCTGCTGATTTCGAGGATTTCCTGGAACCGCGCCCGGACTTACCCGAAAAACTCGAAGGCGAGTTGGAGCGCGTCGTTCGCTTTCTTGCCGAGAATCGCTGGCCTTTCCGGCTTCATGCGACCTACGAAGAATCGATCAACCGATTCCTTGGCATTTTCGAGAAGGTCAACCGCGATGCTCCTCTCGATGGGCTGCACTGGTTCTTCGACCATTGCGAGACCATATCTGATCACAACATCGAGCGCACCAAAGCGCTCGGAGGCGGGATCGCAATCCAACATCGTATGGCTTACCAGGGTGAATACTTCGTCGATCGCTATGGCGCGAAAGCTGCCCAGCGCACGCCGCCGCTCCGGCGCATGCTCGAGATGGGTGTGCCGGTTGGAGCGGGTACGGATGCGACGCGCGTCGCCAGCTATAACCCTTTCGTTTCCCTCTACTGGATGACGACCGGAAAGACAGTCGGCGGCCTTGGGCTTTATCCAGAAAATGCATTGCTCTCGCGGGAGGAAGCCCTTCGGCTGTATACCCAGGGCAGCACATGGATGTCTCGGGAAGAAGGGAAACGCGGCGCAATTTCCCCAGGACAACTCGCCGATTTGGTTGTGCTGACTGCTGACTACTTCACGATTCCCGACGAGGAAATCAAATCCCTTGAGTCAGTGCTCACGATTTTGGGCGGAAAACCGGTTTATGCTGTCGACGAGTTTAAGCCGCTCGATCCAGGCGATCTACCGGTCATGCCTGATTGGTCGCCGGTGCAGCAATATCCCGGATACTGGAGGCAGGAGTTCACCGCACATCTCGATAATAACCGATGCTGCGGCCATGAGTATCATGCTCATGAGCCCGCGCGAATTAGTCCATTCAATATCCCGCAGTGGATGCTAGGGCCACGCGGCCTTCTAGACGGCGGCTGCGACTGCTTCGCGTTCTAACCCATAAGAGATTGCAATTATGACAATCACAATACCGAAAGCAGTTTTGGTCGGGCTGATGCTGCTCGTGCTTGGAGGAGTACGGCCCACCTTTGCTACAGACGCCAACAGCGCACCCGCCGAAAAGACATTCGATGCCCCACACGGCCTGAAGGTTTCAATCAAAATGATTGGTCCTTACTCAGAACCAGCCGATCTACAAATGATCTGCCTGTTCAAGCACAAGGCCACCGGCGACACCTACCAGAGTGCAGCGAAAGATACCGATGAGCATTTGCATGGCATACTTTCAGCGTTACGAAATCGCGGCGAGTTTGCTGGTGAGCTGGGAGAAACATTCCTTTTTACGCCACCCAACGGTTCAATTCCAGCAAAGCGTTTCATGGTGATCGGGTTGGGTGAGGAAAAGGATTTGTCGTTGGATTCATTGCGAGTGGTCGGCCGGATAGCTGCACGCGAAGCCGTTCGGCTCGAGGCCAAGCACGTTGCTTGGGCGCCAGTCATCCGTGATGAAGGCAATACAGTTCTCGACGTCGGCCAAGGCGACCGCGTCTTTGTCGAACAAATGCTTTCGGCGTACGACACGGAAAAGCGTCTCCAGGCGCAAGCCCTTGCACCTGACTTCAGCATTGAAGATCTGGTTATTGAAGCGGGGCCTACCTTTTTCGACAGCGCCGTAAAACAAGTTAGCGAAGGTATTGAATCAATGGCGGCCGAAATAGTGAAACGCAACTCGGCTCCTTACAGCTCTGCCAAAATGCAGTGAAAGGCCAATGCCTGTTGGCCGGGCAATGCCATTGCCGTCGCAGTTGACATGAATAACCAAGTAGAAAAGCTATCAATAATCCGCATCCTCCGGGACAGCGCGCTCGAGCTGCTCCTCACCTTCCTGATGCTTTTTGGCGTGACCAGCATCGTCAGGTGGGTGATCGGGCCTTCGCCGATTTCGCGAATGGTACCTCAGATCCAGGGGGAGCTGCTAATCGTGGGCGCCACTGTGGCTATTCTGATTGCCGGGCTGATCCTCAGTCCACCGGGTAGAACTACGGGGGGGCACATGAACCCTGCGATCTCTCTGGCAATGTGGCGATTCGGCGTTTTCCCTGGAGTGGGTGTTGTGCCCTATATCGTTGCCCAGTTGCTCGGTTCCGTTCTAGGTGTTGTGGTAGCTCGCGCTACCTGGGGTCCAGTGGTGGCAGTGCCGCCGGTGGCCTACGCAGTGCTACAGCCTGGACCTGGTTGGTCATCGACGTTACTGTTTGTGGCAGAAACTTTAAGTATGGCGGTCATCGTTCTTCTGGTCGGGCTTTGTCTGGCAGTGCCGAGGCTCGCGCCGTTCGTCCCTTGGATTGTAGGCGGAGTGATCGGCCTAGCGATCGCGATCCTCGGTACGTCGACGGGGGGCTGCGTGAATCCAGCTCGCCAGTTTGGGCCGGCTGCTCTTTCGGGACAGACTCGCTTCCTTTGGGTGTATCTGCTTGCGCCAATGACCGGCGCGATGCTTGCAACCTGGGTCAGAGACACCGTCCAACGCCACCAATCTGTACTGACACACAGACTATGTGGCACTCACCGCGACGGCAGCTCCTTATCGGGTTGAACAAAGGCGCTCTAATTTGCTGAACCGATGAAATCGTTCACCAATGTTTTCCTAATCGCGAGCGCACTCGCGACCCTCGCCTTAATCCCAAGCGCAATCGGCGCTCCTCCGTCTGTAAGTAATTCCTATCGGAGTGAGGAAACTGCGATCGGCCCGCAGTCGATTGTTTCGGGCTATCCAGTCGCACCGGCCTATACGCTTCCGCGTTATGACGAAGATTACAGTTTTCTGGCTAACCCGGCGAATCGAACTGAGCCGCTGGACCTGATCAAATATATCCCGCTATCCAACTGGGGGCCGCTCTACTTTGTGACCCTGGGTGGTGATCTCCGCGAGCAATTTGAATTCATTGAAAACGACAACTTCGGATTGGGTTCTGTAAATAACCATGGCTACTGGTTGCAGCGCTTGATGCTGTACAGCGATTGGCATTTCGGGCCGTTTTTTCGCGCATTCGTGCAACTCAAATCATCGCTCGAAGAAGGACGAGAACCCGGGCCGCGTCCGACCGATCGAAAACGGCTCGACTTTAATCAAGCTTTTGTTGATTTCAGCTATCCCCGAACAATCCTGCCGGCTGATCAAGCCTATCTTACGCTAAGACTGGGTAGACAAGAGATCGATTTCGGAGACGAAAGACTCCTGGCTGTGCGAGAAGGCCCGAATACTCGTCAAAGTTTCGATGGTGCTCGCCTGATTCTTAACTCGTCGAAAGGTCGGGCGGACGTCTTCGCGCTACGCGTCGATCCAGACGAGACAGGGTACTTTGACAATGATCCGAGTTGGAGTCATGAGACAGTGTGGGGTATCTATTCGACTTTCCCACTAACCACAAAATCCACGGCTGCGACACTCAATAACATTAGTTTGGACCTGTTTTATATTGGGTTCCAGCACGGCGGAGCACAGTTCAATCAAGGCGTCGGAGATGAGCTTCGTCATTCGATCGGCGGGCGTTTATGGAGAGCGCATCACATCAACGGACTCGACTTTAACCTGTTCGGTGTGTACCAATTTGGAAGCTTTGGTGGGGAACAGATCAGCGCATTCAGCGCTGCCATTGATGCCGGGTATAAGTTGTTCAATCTTCCTTGGGCGCCGAGAATCGCCGGTAGCTTGCAGATCTCGAGTGGTGACTCGAGCCTGCACAGGTCAAGGTTAGAGACGTTTAACGCGATGTTTCCGGCGGGTTACTATTACGGTGGGAGCCTGGACGAACAGATCGGTCCGGCCAACGCAATTATTCTTACGCCCGAACTCGACTTACATCCTACGGCAACCTTAGGTATCTATCTAAAGACTCTATTTGTTTGGCGGGAGGATACCGCTGATGGGTTATACAACATCCCGGGAGGTCTGGTCCTTTCCGGATCGACCAATAGCCGGCGATATGTCGGTGCATCACCCCAGGTGTTGATTACGCAGCAACTAAGTAGACACCTAGCCGTCTCTTTAAACTACTATCACTTTTCTCGGGGCGGATTCCTGACGAGCCAGGCGGGAACCAAGGATGTCGATTATTTCTCTACTTGGATGAGCTACACGTTCTAATACGAATTATCTGAAATTCAGCAATATGCGTGCGCTAAAGTTTTTTCAAACCGGCAGCCTGGATAATTTGCGCATCGAGGAGGTTCCAGTGCCAACCCCGGCGGCTGGCGAAGTTCTGGTGCAGGTAAAGGCGGCGGCTATCAATCCGAGCGATATCAAAAATGTGCAGGGCAAGATGCACGAAACCACTGTCCCTCGGATTCCTGGCCGCGATTTTGCCGGTGTTGTTGTTAAAGGACCAGATGAGCTTCTGAGGCAACCGGTCTATGGTTCTGGCGGTAACCTCGGTTTTGGCCGTGACGGTAGTCACGCGGAGTACGTTGTGGTTCCCGTCACCGCGATCGTCCCGTTGCCTAGAAAGCTGAGTTTTGAACAAGCAGCGGGCATCGGTGTGGCCTACATCACAGCTTGGGCAGCGCTTATCAACGCCGCGCAGCTCCAAGCGGGAGAGACAGCGTTAATCCTTGGGACGACCGGTGCGGTCGGAAGCGCTGCAGCTCGCATTGCGCACGAGTTGGGTGCCCGCGTAATTGGTACGATCAGAAAGGCTTCGGATATACCCCCAGCCGGTGTCATTCCGGTTGGCGATTGGATCGATCTTGAATCGACTGATCTCGCGTCCGGGATTCGAAAGCTAACTAACGGAAGAGGAGCAGACGTCGTATTAGACATGGTCGGTGGGACCATGCTCGAACGGTGTCTGGGCGCTCTGGCCTGGCGTGGACGACAGGTGGCGATCAGTTCTAGCCCCGAACCCCGGGTCAGCTTTAATCTCGTGGATTTCTACCACAACGAATCGAGGTTGCTCGGGGTGGATTCGCTCAAACTCAGCTTTGAAGAAACCGCCGACGTTCTTCGCCAACTCACTCCCGGGATCGAATCCGGCACCTTTCCTGCGCCGCGCGTGGAAACCTTTTCGCTGGAAGAAGGGCCTCGGCTATATCGAGACATCGCCGAGTCCAAAATCAAAACCAAACCCATCCTAATTCCATGAGGTTGTTTTGCGCCATCTGAAGGGTCTCGCTTCGTTAATTCCGTGGAAGCTTCGCGTCAAAAATCGCAACGGACATCTCAATTCTTCATGAGAATAGCTTCCCTCGGACTCGCTGCATTCGTGCTGCTTGACAGTGCCGCTTGCGCGACGAACCAGGGCTCATCGCCGCCTTCCCTCGCGGTCTCGATTAGAAAAGCGGACGCCGCCTACCAAAATCTTCCGGCATCTCTTTCGGCCTACAATCTCGCCGTCCGGGAAATTTGCGGTGCGATGGAAGTGCAAAATCCGCCGCGATTCGCCTCGAGTCTCAAAGAGTTGGGAGTGTCCTTTGATACGCCGAAAATCGGACTTCCGTTGCGCCATGTCCAGATTGCCGCACCCTCTTCGGCGTCAAACACGATGCCGGCCGGCATCCCAATGGTGGTCGGATACGACACAAAAGATGAGCCTCTTTATCCACCAGAGGGCCTTTTCGTGGATGCCGCGGCGATCTACGACCGCGCGACTGGACAACCGAGATTTTCGATTCTATCCAACAGAAGTGCTGTGAAGCTCAATGGCCGCACCTATACGCTCGCCGCCAATCACACAGCCGCGGGGGACCATCTAAAGCTGCGGGCAAAACACCTCGCGCAATCAGGGTTCGCCAACATGATCCGGCCATTCTCGGGGTTGCGAAAGCCGCAGATCTACCTGCTTGACCCCTACCATCCGAACAAAATACCGCTGCTCATGGTGCATGGCTTGCAATCGACTCCGGTGGCATTCGCCGCGCTGGTGAATTCGCTTCGCAGTGATCCGGAAATCCGGGCCAAATATCAAGTCTGGCAGTTCTACTATGCGAGCGGAACCCCGGTTTTGTTCAACGCACTGGAGCTTCGCGACAGTCTCAACAAGACGCTCCATACGCTTGATCCAAAAGATCATGACGCCGCCACGAAGCGAATCGTCGTGCTTGGGCACAGCATGGGTGGCGTGATTTCACACACGCTCGTGAGTTCCAGCCAAGATCGACTCTGGAGCAGCGTCTTTCGCGTCCCGCCTGCTCGGCTGAAAGGCGATCGTGAGGCGGTCCGGGAATTGGAGCGCATCCTGTTTTTCCGTCGGAATCCTCGGGTCGTTCGCGTTATTTTTATGGCGGCGCCGCATCGCGGCAGCCCGGTTGCCGATTCTTTCGTCGGCTTCATGGGAAACTCTCTCACGCGTTTGGTTCCGATGCTGGAATATGGGTTCAGTCGGCTGGCCCGTGCGAATCCGGAGGCGATGACGCCCGAGGCGGCTGTTTTCTACAGTGGCGGCCGATTTTCCGCCGTGCGGACGCTTTCCCCAAAAAGCCCGGCGTTGATTGCTCTTTCCGAACTCTCGATTGAAGTTCCTTATCACAGCGTGATCGGACAGCGACATCCAGGCCCGAAGGAACGAGGTTCGGATGGGGTGGTGCCGTATTGGAGCAGCCACCTCTACGGAGCCCAATCTGAGTTGATTGTACGCAGTGGGCACGGCGTTTTCAGCAACCTCGATGCAGTGCTAGAGACCATTCGCATCCTGCATCTGGAACAGCGCTCTTCCAAACAATCCACTTGGCGGGGTTCATCGTCTCATCGGCCGATTTTCTCGCCGGTCTCCCCTTCGCAAAGTCGTTCTCTGCAGCCAAGGTCACGGTGCACATTGACCGACGTTTGAACAGCGGCAGCATCTAGACCGATTGCTCGAGCTGCGCGGTGAATCGCGACAGACGTGGCTTGGATGGTTACGCCAAGCAATCGGCGCAGCCAACCCCAACAACATTTTGGCCTGCATCGAACGGTTGACGTTTATTCTGCAACTTCACATTCCAATTGACTGGGCGCGACGGATTCACCAAAACCGCTTGGTCCAGATCGCCCGAGAGGGCGCCGGAACGATGCGGCCCATCTGCGCTCCTTTAGTCCGGAGCGTCGTTACGCCACACTGGTTGCCACTGTCCTCGACACGACCACGATACTCATCGACGAGACGCTGGAGATGCATGAACGCTTTCTCGGCAAGCTTTTTAACAAGGCCCAACATAAACACCTCGCCAGTTTCCAGGAGCAGGGCAAAGCAATCAATGACAAGGTGCGACTCTACGCGCTTGTTGGTCAGGCGTTGATCGAGGCAAAGCAGAGCGCGGTTGATCCGTTTTCCGAGATCGAGAAGCTCATGACTTGGGAGGCGTTCGAGACCAGCGTAGTTGAAGCGGCAAAGCTTGCACGCCCCGAAGAATTTGATCATTTGGCGCTCGTCACCCAGAACTATCCTCAGCTGCGCCGTTACGCGCCGCAACTACTGGAGGCGTTTGAGTTTCGATCGACGTCAGCCACCGAAGAACTGCTCCAAGCGGTTGCACTGCTCCGTGAACTCAATTTCAAAAACGCGCGGCGTGTTCCGGACAATGCTCCCAGCGGAGTTATCCGGCCACGCTGGCACAAGCACGTCTGCACACGCGAGGGAATAGATCGGCGTTTTTACGAAACATGCGTGCTCTCGGAGTTGGGCAAGTCGCTTCGGGCCGGAGATCTTTGGGTTGTCGGCAGCCGCCGTTACAAAGATTTCGAGGAATACCTGCTGCCGACTGAGGTTTATCGGGCGATAAAACTCTCCGGTCTGGCGGTTGAAGCCGATTGCAGCGCGTATCTCCAACGGCGCTGTGAGCAGCTGGATGCCGAATTTTTGCGTGTGGATCGATTGGCTAAAGCGGGTGAGTTGCCTGAAGCTTCAATCGTTGACGGCGTACTGAAAATCATGCCGCCGGATGATCAGGAGCCGGAGCAACTGGAGCAACTCACGCGGCAGGCCTATGCGATGCTGCCGCGCATCAAGATCACCGACCTATTGATTGAAGTTGACGAATGGACCAACTTCACGGGGCACTTTACTCACCTGCGCAACGGAGAGGTCGTTTCAGACCGAGCGTCGCTGCTAAGTGCAATCCTCGCTGACGGCATCAACCTTGGAATCACCCGCATGGCGGAAGCCTGCCCAGATATATCGGCCTCCGTGCTCAGCCGGATCGCCACCTAGCATATTCGCGAGGAAACCTACACCAACGCGCTCGCCGAGATTGTGAACCATCACCACCACATCGAGTTTGCTGGACACTGGGGTGATGGCAGCACCTCTTCATCCGACGGTCAACGATTCCGTACCGGGGGTCGAGGTGATGCCCGGGGGCAGGTTAATGCTCGTTATGGGACCGATCCCAGCGTGACATTCTACACCCACATCTCGGATCAATACGCACCCTATTACACTAAACTGATCAACGCCACAGTGCGCGATGCAACGCACGTCCTCGACGGACTGCTTTACCATGAGTCGGAACTCCAGATCGAGGAGCACTATACCGATACCGTCGGGTTCACCGATCACGTGTTTGCGCTCTGCCATCTGCTGGGATTCCGTTTTGCTCCTCGCATTCGGCACGTTGGTGAGACTCGACTCTTTAGCGTGGAGAAGTCCTCCCGTTATCCGACGTTGGAAAAACTCATCGGTGGCGCCATTTCGACCGAACAAATTACTGCGCATTGGGACGAAGCATTGCGGCTGGCCTCATCCATCCAACAGGGTACCGTCACCGCCTCGCTCATGCTGCGCAAGCTGGGTGCCTACCCACGTCAGAACGCACTCGCTTTGGCCCTACGGGAAATCGGGAAACTGGAACGCACGTTGTTTTTGCTGGACTACATCCAGAACATCGAATTACGAAAGCGCATTCACGCTGGCTTGAACAAAGGGGAGGTTCGCCACGCGCTGGCTAGGGCGGTGTTCTTTAACCGATTGGGGGAACTGCGCGACCGAACCTACGAAAACCAGCAACATCGGGCCAGCGGCTTAAATCTGGTTGTCGCAGCGATCGCGCTTTGGAACGCCGTGTATCTTGAACGTGCCATCAGAGCACTGCAGGAACGCAGCTATGTTTGTGACCAGCGACTACTTGCGCACCTCTCCCCGCTGAAGTGGGAACACATCAACCTGACCGGAGATTATCATTGGCGACGCGACGGAGGCCTCCGAAATCGCAAGCTGCGTCCACTTCGGAGCCAACCGCTTCCAACCGACTTTTCCCCTTAGCGTACAATTTTTTACAAATGGAGGAGTGACCCCTCCACCGCCTCTAATTCGTGGACGGAACTGCACTTGAATCGTAGACAGCTTCAGTCTTTCGGACGCGAACTCCTCTCGGCGGAGACCATCGGCAAGAAGCGTTGCATCTGCGGAAACGCGGATCGCTAGCGGCAATTTCCATCACGAAATCAAGGGCGAAATCAGTCCACGAATTAAGTGCAGGAGTCTAGGATTTTAGTACAACGATTATTGCATTTAAATCGTGGATTGCCTGGGAGCACAGTCTACGATTTTAGTGCAGGGCGACAGTTGGCGCCGGCCACCAGGATGAGAACCTCCGGCTCGTACTGGTCCAGTCGGCTCCACGCCAGCATCGGATCGACCGCATCCGCGACCTCGGTCCGGATGTTCGCGCTGGTGTTGGCCAGCTCGGCAAGTGCCGGGCCGGTCCGGGCGACCGCGACCACCTGGCTGCGTGGGCTTTCGGCATTTCCCTATGCGTAAGTACCCAAGAGATCATGCACGCAGGTGACGGCCAGGGCTCCATCACCCACTGCGGATGCGACGCGTTTGGTTGTGCCGGAGCGACAGTCGCCGGCCGCGAAAATTCCGGGACATGATGTTTCCAGCGCATGGGGCAAGCGATTCGGATCCGACCACGTCCCCTTAGCAATTAGTTCGGCACCTGTGATCAGGAAGCCCTTTTCATCTTTGCTTATCCTGTCACCAAGAAAGTCGGTGCAGGGCGTCGCTCCGATAAAGATGAATACTGCGCAGCTATCCTCGACCGTCGTCTCCGATGTCGCAACATTTTCAATTGATACCTGCTCGAGAGAATCTGCGCCTGTCACTGCGCGCAGTTCCGAATGCAGACGCACATGAATGCGAGAATTCGCCTGCACCCGCTCGGCAAGGTAGGACGACATGCTTTTGCGAAGATCGCTGCCGCGGACGATGAGATTTACCTTCGCATTGAATCGGGACAGGAACATCGCTGCCTGGCCGGCAGAATTTCCTGCTCCGATCACGTGCAATGGGCGTTCGTCGCACAAAAGCGCTTCAACATGCGTCGCGGAATAGTAGACACCGGTACCGCTGAGCTTGCTTAGCCCTTCGACACCCAGACTTCGATATCTAACTCCGGTGGCGACGATGACAGTCTTAGTGTTTGCAACCGAGCCGTCCTGTAGACGGACTGAGTGCAGCCCATCCTCAACGCGACGAATTTCCGCTACGTCGCACGGCGCCGAAAACAGTGCGCCGAATTTCAGCGCTTGCAGATAGCTTCGCACTGCGAGTTCCGTGCCGCTTACGCCCGCGGGAAAACCAGCATAGTTTTCAATACGCGAGCTCGATCCCGCTTGTCCGCCGGGTCCCAATTGGTCGAGCACCAGCGTGTGCAGCCCTTCGGATGCCGCGTAAACGGCCGCCCCCAGTCCAGCCGGTCCGCCACCAATGATGACCGTGTCGAACATGTCCTTTGGAATCGATCGGCGGACGCCAAGAAAATCCGCGAACACCGGCAGACTCGGGTTTTGCATAAGCACCTTGCGCGACCAAGCGATAATCGGAAACCCAAACGGTCCCTCGCCGAGCGCTGCCAGGACCGGGACATTATATTGATCGTCAGTGTCGATCCAACGATGGGGCACCCCGTTGCGATGCATGAACTCGCGCAGCCGAAGCGTCGCGGGGTCTGCACGGTCACCGAAGACATGTAAGCCCTCGACACCGCGGGCTAAAATGACTTCTCGACGGCGCAACAATGACATCATCCATTTTTCTGCGAACGAGGCTGAAGAAATTAACAATCGCCGGAGAGCATCGACGGGAATCCGAATCACCTCGGCTGCCGATTTAACGCGGCACAACGAAGTCGCTCTACGACCCGTGAGAAGACTGATCTCTCCAACAAAACCCCGAGTTCCGTGAATCGCCAGGATGCGTTCCTGGTCTCCCGAAGTATCAATGACCTCAAGACTCCCATCCAGAATGACGAGGAGCTCGACTAGCTGCTGGCCTGGCTCGAAGAGCACCCGACCTGCTTCAAGCCGCTCGCGTCGGCCGAATTTCTCGGCGACTTGAATTTCCGCGGCATTAAGAACGGGAAAAGCCTCGTCGTGGGCCATTCCTTCGGAAGAGCAGTTCGAAGCGTTCATTTTTGTAACATGCCCCTTCAGGTCGTTGCGCGCGCCCTCAGAAACGTCACCTCCAATTAAGCGCCGTCGCGTCCTACCCGAAGGAACTCATGGAAAAGATCGTGATCGAAGCTTATGTAGCCTGGGATAAATATCTGGGTACCAAAAGGAAAAACCACGGAAGGTTTCATTAGGAGCGGTTCATCGCCCAGAGATAATATTTCCAGCAAAAAAGATCGAAGACTGCTTGAAACGCAGCCCTTTTCAATCTGAAATTTGCCCCCGGGCCGCGCACCCAGTTTCGCTCTGGGACGAGCGACCGATGGATTATGCCCCGTCCCTCGGTCTGCTCTGGAAAAAGTCTCTTGATTTCAGCCCGTCTACGCTTCCGGCTTGCGCGCATGCATTCCGTTTTTCGCTCGCGCCTACGAGTGGCCTGAACCTGAAGCGCCATGAGGTAGGCATCTTCGCTAATTTGTTGCGCCTTAATATGGTGGTCAGGGAACCCCACATTGAGCAGCAACTTAACTAGGCCACGTTTGGTTTGGTCACTATTACTGGCTTGTAGTCATAACTTTTGAGAGTCGCCTGTTGCGTCTTATCGCAGTGTCCCTCCCGCTGCCCCTTAACTCTCACAAAAGCCGAATCGTTCCAAGTTCCAGCGCGCTGGTTGCCGATGTCGGGCCCGAAGCCACCAAACGATTCTTCGAGTTTTTCACCGTTCCGATCCGCAATAAGAACATGGGGAATACTCTGATCGTTTCCGGCATCTTGGCCTGGCGCCTCTCCGCTGAGAGGCGTTAAGAACCAAGGGTTAATCGAAAAAGTGGCAAAACTTTGGCAAGTAGCTGCTTTTTTAGGGAGGATTTTTGATAGCTACAAATTGATCGCCGATCGGCTCTGGTGGTTGATCTTGCACCCGGCAGGGCTCGAACCTGCAACCCTATGATCCGAAGTCATATACTCGGATAGCTGTGTGCGCTCCTTTTCATAGCCCCTTAAATGCTGCTCGAGAGGATCTGAAGTTGATAGGCGGCGATCGAGTCCGAGTACTTCATGCTCGGGGGCGCCGCCAGCTCAGTCGCTGGAAGGGCCTCGAAAACTGGTTGCTGTTCCTCCGATCAGCGGGACGCCGCAAGAAGCTCAGCATTTTCCTGGGAGACAACACGGTCGAGACTCTCAACATGGCCGGTCCAAGAGCCAGCAAAGATCCAAACGTTTATGAATTTGTCATCGAAACGGTTGATCGCGTTTTTCGTTTCTGAGCAACTTTTGCTGAAACCTTCACAAACGTTTTCTCTGGAAGGTCAAACCACTTCTTTCCCACCCCCGGTTCCAGCGTTCGTACGTAAAACCGTTTCACGGTCGACTCCGCATCGCCCATCGCCCTGGCTACGTCGCCGGAGCTCCGAAATGTTTGCGCGTAGGTGGCGTAGCTGTTCCTCAAACAATTCTCGGGCCAACGTACTCTCATTTCTGTGCACAGCTCTTGACGCCAACCATAAAATGTCGAGCTAGATACCGGGATCACGGGCCCGGTCCCCGCTAACGGTTTCAATATTTTCACCGTGGCTGCTTCCAGTGGTACGTATCGCAGCCTATCTCGCGCTCGCGTTTGCTTCGCCACTTCGTCTCGCACGACAACCAGTTTCTTCTTCCAAAGAAAATCCCGCCATTCAATCACCGGATCATTGCCGTGCTCTTTGATGATTTCGCAAGTTCGCAACCCCTGCAAACCTCCCAACACAAAATACGGCACCAATCCCTTATATTTCTCCGTCACCTTCGATCCTTCCCGTGGTGCTTCTAGGCCTCGGGCAACGCGTAACAATCGCTGGAACAATTCAGTGCTCAGAACTTCATTATTCACTCCCCAATTGTCCAAGGGTCTCAGTGTTCCCATCGGATCATTCGCAACATGCCCCAGATCGAAGGCCCAACGCCACAGCTTCCTTAGCGTCTTGTAATGGCTTCGCCGGTTCGTCCCTGGCGGTATCCCTTCCATGTATCCCAGAATGTCCGCACGTTTAACAGCCCCAACCCGAAGATGGCCCAGCGCCCGGGTCAGCGCGTTCAAACGCCACCGATCGTCTAAAACCGTTCGCGCCGACCGGCGCTCTGCTCTCTGCCGAACCAAGAATTTTTCTGCTAGTTCCTGGACGGTTAACTTCCCGACCTCACCGTCTCCTTCTTTTTCAAAACGTCGCCATGCCTCCAACAACAAACCAGGTTCATATTTCTCTGACTGGCGGATCACCCCCAACACATGCTTTTCCTCCACTGCTAGTTCTGCCCAATCAACCAAACCCTTTCGCTTCGCGTCTAAAATGAACTTTTCGGCTTCCGTTTTCGTATTGAAAAATCGCCGGCAAGCCTTCCCATTCTCCGACAATCTCGCCGGAATCCATATCCGGTAGCATTTCCGTGATTTGTACCACTTGGCTTCCACCCCGCCACTATGTTGCTGTCTGTTGCTGTTTTTCCGGGTTTTTTTGGCCGATCCGACCTTTTTGTCCTCTCACCGGCCTACCTCTTTCGGTGCTCTGTTAGTGGCTTTGATGATCCGCGAAGCGGCTCTGGCAACTGTTTCCCTCAGAGATTAAGGGTTTATCAGCTAGTGGCTACCGCGCATGGATTCGAACCATGAATAACGCCTCCAAAGGGCGCTGTGTTACCGTTACACCACGCGGTAAAGTTAAGCAGAACTAGTTAGAACAAAACCGGGAAGACGCAAGCAGAGATTGGGCGAAGCGGATCGCGAGGACGCAATCCCTCCCTGCGCTGGGTATCGCATCATGCAAGGTGGGAGGGCGCACCGCCTGACCGACATGGCCGGGCATCTTGCCCACAATGCTCGTCGCCCGGCGACGTCGGATCCTCGTGCGCCGCAAGAACTACCGTCGAACTAACAACGAATGGCCGGTCATCTCGGACGGTTTCTCTAATCCAAGCAACTGCAGCAGCGTTGGAGCTACATCCGCCAGGATACCATCCTCCAGTTTAATGCCAGAGGTCTCTTTGGCTACGTAAATAAAGTGCACTAAATTGGTGGTATGCGCGGTGTTAGGCGAACCGTCGGGGTTGCGCATCAACTCGCAATTGCCATGGTCGGCGGTCACGAGAGCTTTGCCATCCAATCGGAGAGTTTCGTCCAGAACCTGGCGCACACAATCATCGACGGTTTCGACGGCTTTGATTCCCGCCTTCACGACTCCGGTATGTCCGACCATGTCTGGGTTGGCGAAATTAAGTATCACCAGCTCATAATCCTTGAGCCGTTTGACCACTTCTTTGGTAACTTCTGGCGCGCTCATCTCTGGCTGGAGGTCATACGTCGCCACCTTTGGCGATGGCACGATTACTCGGTCTTCGCCCGGATAAGGGATCTCAATTCCGCCATTAAAAAAGTAGGTGACGTGCGGATACTTCTCGGTCTCCGCAATGCGAAGTTGGCGTTTGCCGGCATCGCTCACGATTTTTCCGAGTATATTCTCCAGGGCCTGCGACTGGAAAGCGACCGGACATTGGTAAGTCTTGTCGTAGACGGTCATTGTGACGTACTCGACCGCCGGCCGTTTTGCGCGATCAAAGCCGGAAAAATCTGAAAATAGAAATGCTTGCGATAGTTGGCGCGCCCGATCAGCGCGGAAATTGAAAAAGAATACGACGTCTCCGTCGCGAATCGGTGGTCCAGGCTGATCCGAGAAGACCATCGGTTTCAGAAACTCATCCGTTTCGCCCGCTTGATATCGTTGTCGTATCGCCTCCGAAACCGAGACTTTGGGCTTAGCTCCTGAACCCAGGACAATGGCATCCCATGCAAGTTTGGTGCGATCCCAGCGCCGGTCTCGATCCATCGCATAGTAGCGTCCGACCACGGTCAATATTTTGGCGCCAGTTCCTCGTACCGCCTCTTCGACCGTAGCGAGATAATCGGCACCTCCGGTCGGAGAGGTGTCGCGACCATCCGTAATCGCGTGGATAAAGATTTCTTTCACACCTGCCTCAGCAGCGGCCTTCACCAGTGCGATTAGGTGCTCTTGGTGACTGTGGACACCGCCGTCCGATACCAACCCGATAAAATGCAGGCGCGATTGAACAGCCCGAGCAAAAGCCCGCTGAACTGCTTCGTTGTGTCTAAGTTCGCCCTTGGCGATCGCCTGATTGATACGGGTGAAATCCTGATAAACGATCCGACCGGCTCCCAGATTGAGATGGCCAACCTCAGAATTTCCCATTTGTCCTTCGGGTAGCCCGACATCCATACCACTGGCACTTAGACGGCTCATCGGATACGTCGCGTAGAGGTAATCGTGATAAGGTGTCCGCGCCAGCAGCGTTGCATTGCCATCGGCCTCAGCAGATTCATGGCCGTGCGGGTTGATTCCCCAGCCGTCCCGGATAACGAGAATGACAGGTCGCGCCATGTTTCAGAGCTCAGCGCCCGAAATCGCGGGATGAAAACCCACAAACTTCCAAGCCAAAACTTATCGCTTAGTTGCGCTTTTCGCCGCGGACTTCTTCCGGCGAAGGTATTCTTTTCGGCGACGACGCTTCTCGACCTTGTTGTGTTGCTTACCCATGACAGTGGCCTTACGGGCAGAGATAGTTGATGTCAACCAAGTCTCTGGGGCCGATGCAGAATTGTTTGTGCTTGCATAAAGAATCTGCAACGCACCATGGGCGAGGCCCCAATAATGGTACACCAATGGCTCAAACCCGGCGCATGGGGATGCAAAAACGGAAGGGCGCAGCTACCCAACGCGCTAAGGCTTTCGCCTATCATTTTATGGGCAGATTGGGGCTTCCGTGCACCTATCCCACCTCTCATCAGCGTCCGCGCATTCGTTATCGAACCGCTCCCGCATTAATTACGCTTCCACGATCGCTGCTTCCGCCGTTGCCAGATTCTCCCTGTTCTTCAGCTCCTGATGGAATTGTTCTGGCTTCGGCGCCGGACCATTGACGCGCGTTCTTCCCCAATAAGAAGAGAACGTTTCTCCGTGGACCCGGTTCTGGACAAAATCTTCCAGCAACTTTCGCACCTTGGTTGGAATCTCTGATTGGTGAATCGACTTTTCTTCGAGTCCAACCAAACGTTCGCCTGTGATTGATCCGCCGACAAACATCGCATACTTAGCCGGCGCCCGACCGACGAAAGCGATATCGGCATTGTATGGCCGCGCACAACCATTGGGACACCCCGTCATCCGGATCAGAATCGGTTCGTTCAACAGAGAAAGATCGGCCAAAATCTTGTCGATCTCCGCAAGCAAGTCTGGAAACACCCGTTCACTCTCGGCCAGCGCTAACCCGCAGGTTGGCAATGCTACACAAGCGTGGGCCAGTTTACGAGCCTCACTCAATTTCGATAAGTGAGGAATCCGATGCTTGGCCAAAATCCCTTCAAACTCTGATTTTTGAGCTGGCTCGATGTCATGAAAAATCAGGTTGCAGTTAGTCGTCAACCGGACCGGCAATTGTAACGTCTCGGCGATTTCACGAAAAGCGCTTCGAAACGCCGCATTTTCGGAGTCTCGGATTCGTCCTTCTTGGACCCAAACGCCATAGAACAGCTTGCCGTTCCCCTGCTCGTGCCAACCTAAAAGGTCTCCTACCGTGTTCCATCTCGCCGGTTTAGACGGTTCGAGATCAAAGCTGAGGCGAGAACCTACCTCATTCCGGAACCATTCAATCCCGCGTTCTTCAATCAGATATTTTAATCGGGCGCGCTTCCGGTCGGTGCGATTTCCAAAATCGCGTTGGGCGGTCACTACCGCTTTCGCTACCTCGATCACTCGTGAGCGATCAGCGTAGCCGAGCGGTTGCGCCAAGGCCGGATAGGTATTCATCTTACCGTGGGTCATCCCAAATCCGCCACCGACAACGATGGTGTATCCTTTGGTTTCACCCGCCTCGACGTGAGCAATGAATCCGAGGTCATTTGAATAAACATCAACATCGTTTCGCGGCGGAATTGCGATTGCGATTTTGAATTTCCGCGGAAGGTAATGCGTTCCGTAAACCGGTTCCGAGTCAGCTTTCGAGGCTTCCAACCGCTCTCCGTTCAACCAGATCTCAGCGTAAGCGGCGGTTTGGGCTAAAAATGTGTTGCTAATTTCTTTGGCCAGGAGCTGTGCGTCCCGATGCGGTTGATCGTCGATTGGGGCGGCTGGCGCAACCGTGTTTCGAACGACATCTCCGCAGGCGCCTAACGTAGTGACCCCACCCTCGTTGATCCGGCGAATGCATTCCTGGAGATCCCCTTTGAGTATTCCGTGTGTCTGGAACCCCTGCCGGGTCGTGATCCGTAGCGTACCGTTGCCTAATTCGCCGGCTATGTGGTCGTGAGCGAGATATTGAGCAGCCGTCAAGGCGCCGCCAGGGAGCTTCGACCGCACCATGAACTCCCAGGCTTTATCCAGACTTTGCTGTTTACGAGACGCACGCTGATCTCGGTCATCCTGCTGATAAGTCCCATGGAACTTGAGCAGTTGAAATTCTTCATCGGCAAAGTGGCTCTGATCCTTCTGTTGCAGGGTTTCGGTGATCTTCCCTCGCAAGGAGTGACTCTCGGCCTTAATTTGTTCGACGGTTTTGGCGGGCATTGGGACTAAAAGGTATTCCCTATAGGGATATAGCCTATACTACTCCGGCGCAAATCGATAATAACTCCGGCCGTAGCGACCCAACAGCTAAACGCTATCTTGCGCCCGTCAATGAGCGATTTCTTTCAGCACGGCTTGATCAGCACTTTGCATCAGCTAAACGAGCACCCTCACCCGCTCGAGCTTTCTTCCGGGCGCGGCAAGCTCGGATTGATCCTGCCGTGCCACTATCGTGACCTCGCGTCCGCCGCACTTACCTCCATCATCGAGGTGCTGAACAGCTCAGGTTTGTTCGATCTGGTGATCGTCACTATGAATGGAATTGGTGAGACCCATGCGCCACCGGTCGCTCACTTTTGGTCTCAACTGCGCGCTCCTCATCGAGTTCTCTGGAGCGATCATCCGCAGGTCCTCAATTGGCTCTCCCGCAAAGGCCTCGGTTCAACACCAGGTAAGGGATTAAACCTTTGGATGGCAATCGGCTTCATTGGCCGGCACACCGATATTGGAGCGTTCGTCATCCACGATTGTGACATCAAAAACTATACGGCCCAGCTGCCTTTGCGCCTGGCCGATCCAGTGACAACGCTCGGATACAAGTTCTGTAAAGGGTTCTATCCGCGTGTCCACGAACAGTTATACGGCAGGGTAACCCGTCTGTTTGTGATTCCGTTTGTACGCTCGCTCATCCGGGTGATCGGCCATTTTCCTTTGCTTGATTTTGTTGACAGCTTTCGCTATCCGCTAGCGGGCGAATGCGCGCTGACCACTAACCTAGCAGTGCAGCTTCCGATCGAAAGCGGCTGGGGCTTGGAGGTCGGTTTATTGTGTGAAATCCACCGTCTTCTCGAACCACGCGAAGTGTGCCAAGCCGACTTAGCGATTCGTTACGATCACAAACACCAAAGCCTTGACCCGCAGCAACCGCGAGAAGGGTTGCTCGGAATGGTCGGAGACATCGCCCTTTCGATTCTGAGCCACCTTGAACGCGAGGGCTGTCCTCTCAATGCCGATATTCTAGAATCCGTGTGCCAGGGATACCAACAAGCAGCAGCAGACTTCGTCCGGCGATATCGGGACGTGGCGTCCTTCAACCGGATTCCGTTTGCCCAATCCCACGAAACGGGAATCGCCAAGCGCTTCCACGAACGCCTGGAGGAAATCATCGGTGAATTTGCTGACGGCGCCCGGGCCGTGCCCCTGCCCCCCTGGAATCAAAGTGCAGAGTTTGTTGAGATGCCGGACTTTCCGGTGCTCGCAGCGCGTTCGTGAAAGGCTCAGATCGGTGAAAGCTCCTGGGATTTTAGAATAGGACTCACGAGACCTATGGCCCCCATATGAAACCGATCTCGCAGAATCGCTATCGAAGGCGGTCCACCAATTTGCTATCTGCTATTTGCTATTTGCTATTTGTCATCACAACATAGTTCTGCGCGATCTATGCTCTCGTTTACGAAAATGAATGGCGCCGGGAATGATTTCGTTCTGCTGGATAATCGTTCGGGACACATTCGGTTGAACTCAGACGAAATTGCATTTTTGTGCGATCGCCATCGCGGCATCGGTGGAGACGGGGTGCTATTGCTGGAAAATCCCGCCAACGGTGCCGATTTTCGGATGAGGTACTACAACAGCGATGGCGGTGAGGCCGAAATGTGCGGCAATGGTGCTCGCTGTTTCGCGCGATTCGCGAACAAAGTTGCCGGACCATTCTCCGAGCTGAGTTTTGAGACACCGGCTGGTATCATCCGGGCAAAGCTCGAAAGCCAACAGGTTATTGTAAATCTAAGCCCACCATACGGGCTCGCTCTAAACCGAAAGCTGCAGATCCAGGGAGAAGAACTCACGGTTCATCTGCTGAACACTGGTGTCCCTCATGTCGTCGTCTTAGTCGACGATTTAGAAGCGACTCCGGTCTTTGAGCTTGGGAAGACGATTCGCTATCATCCGGAATTTCGACCAAAAGGAACAAATGTGAATTTTGTGAAAGCGCTCCGACCCAGAGAAATCGCGATTCGCACATATGAACGAGGGGTTGAAGCAGAGACGTTGGCATGCGGCACTGGCGTAACCGCTGCTGCACTAATTTATAGTCGACTGCGATCGATCGACAGCCCGATCCGCGTACGAGTTCGAGGTGGCGATTGGTTAGAGGTCGGCTTTGTTGATGTTGGTGAAGACTTTCGCGATGTGGCATTAAAGGGTCCGGCCGATTTCGCGTTTGAAGGAGCCATCGAATTGCCTTAACCCGGAGTTTTTATGTTTAGTGGAGCTTATACGGCACTTGTGACCCCGTTTAAGAACGGAGCGGTCGACGAAGCCGCGTATCGTCGATTGATTGATTTTCAGATAGAGAATGGTGTAAGCGGTATTGTCCCAACCGGTTCGACTGGGGAGGCAGCGACGCTCGACCAGGAAGAACATCTTCGGGTAATTGAGATCGCCGTGAGCCAGGCAAAAGGGAGATGTCGAGTGATTGCCGGGACAGGATCAAATTCAACTCGTGAAGCGATCGAACTATCGGTCGGCGCTGCAAAGTTAAACGTCGATGCAGTGCTTCTGGCCAGCCCTTATTACAACAAACCGACCCCGGAAGGGATTTATCGTCACTTTAAGGCGGTAAGCGAGGCAACTGACGTTTCGATCATGCTGTATAACGTGCCAAGTCGCACTGCCAGCGAGATTGATGTAGAGACCTGCGTCAGACTGGTGCGGGAGTGCAAGAACGTGGTATCAATCAAGGAGGCGGGAGGCAGCTGTGACCGCGTTTCTGCCCTGCGTAACGCTCTACCGCCTGAGTTTAGCATCCTTTCGGGAGACGACTCGCTGACGATCCCTTTCATGGCGGTTGGTGCGGTGGGTGTCGTAAGCGTTGCGTCAAATATCATACCGCGACCGGTCAGTGAGATGGTCGAATCTTTTCTGACCGGCCATATTCACGAGGCGAAAGACCTTCATCTTCGATGGTATCCGATCTTTAAAGATCTGTTTATTGAATCCAACCCGATCCCGGTTAAGGCAGCTCTCCACGCGATGGGAATGATCGAAGCGGAATACCGGCTACCACTCTGCGAGATGCGACCAGCTAATTTGGATCGACTCAAGCGGACGCTGGCGGCTGCCAAGCTGATATGACGCGTCTTCTGGTCCAAGGCGCTTCTGGTCGCCTCGGCCAAATTATCTTCCATCTAGCTCAGCAGTCCGACGCTTGGCAAGTCACCGCGTCAGAAAAGGGCGGCTCGTTAGAACCTTTGGTTGCTACGACCGAAGTCAGCATCGATGTCAGTGTACCGGAGGCGTCCGTTCAAATAGCTTCGTTGTGCGCTCGGTATGGCAAACCGTTGGTTATCGGCACGACTGGCCATTCTGACGCCCAAATGAAATCCATCGACACGGCGGCTGTGAGCTGCCCAGTCCTGGTCGCTCCCAACTTCAGTGTTGGCGTCAATTTGCTTTTTTGGTTAACCCGCGAAACAGCAAAGATCCTGGGTGAAGCGTTCGATGCCGAAGTAATCGAGATTCATCATAAACTGAAAAAAGACGCGCCGAGCGGAACCGCTAAACGGATTGCCGAAATTCTGGCCGACGCGCGATCGACGGTGTATGAAGAGGCCGTCCGCCACGGGAGGCAAGGAATGGTCGGCCAACGAACCCCACAGGAGATTGGAGTTCACGCGGTGCGAGGTGGCAATGTCGTGGGCGAACATACCGTAGTTTTTGCCGGGGAGGGCGAACGAATTGAACTGATTCACCGGGCCGCTAGTCGCGAGACGTTTGCCCACGGCGCTCTACGGGCTGCGCAGTGGCTGGTCGGACAAGCGCCGGGCCGATACGACATGCAGAATTTGCTTGGTCTGAAATGAAACCCGATTAGCGGGGCGCGACTGTTCCGCCTACGAATCTACGAAGAGAAAAAGACTAACTACCGGTTGCTCAGATTACTCAGTGCCTCGCGGATCCGCGAGGACGCGATCCCGCCCTGCAGAATCTGTGATTCCAGGCCAATCCACATGCGCACAGGAATTGGACTCGGCTCTAACGTCGGCGATCGACTAGCGTACCTCCGGGAAGGGTTCCGCCGGATCAGAAGCTTGCATACTGGATCTAAACCACCGTTGGTCTCGAGCATATTTGAGACGAGTCCGATCGACTGCGCGCCAGGGACAAATCCCTATCTCAACGCGGCTGTCGAGATTCAGTTCAGCCGGCACCCAATCGTTCTGCTCGATGCGCTATTAGGCATTGAGCGAGAGATGGGGCGGCCGTCCAAACGCCCCCGCAACGCACCGCGAACGATTGATCTCGACGTGCTGTACGTCGGAAATTTGATTTTGAACAACCCGGAGATCATTATTCCTCATCCCCGTTTACCGCAACGCCGTTTCGTGCTCGATCCATTGTCCCAAATCGCCCCCGAACTGATTTTGCCCGGTCAAACCAAGACGATCCGAACCTTACTCGAGAATTTGACCGACAACGAGCGCGTGGTGCGTACTGAAGCTCAGCTGGAAGATTCATGTGAATAGAGTGACTCCCGAGATCGTGCGCAAGGCGAAGGGCCAAGGTGTAACGGCGGTGACTGCCTACGATTATCCGACCGCTCGTCTGTTAGACCAAGCGGGCGTGGACGTCTTGCTGGTCGGAGATTCACTCGGCATGGTTGTACTTGGATTACCGGATACTACCGGTGTCGTATTGGACGATATTCTTCATCATGTCCGGGCGGTTAGCCGGGGTGTTTCCCGCTCCCTCGTGATCGCCGATCTACCGATCAATACCTACAACAGCCCTGATGAAGCCGTCCTCAGCGCCCGGAAATTAGCTGATGCCGGAGCGCACGCCGTGAAGCTGGAGGGCGGCCAATCAAAGAGCGGACAAATACGAGCGATTACCGAGTCAGGAATGGCGGTGATGGGTCATATCGGGATGCTACCGCAACACATTCGCGAGGAAGGCGGGTATCACTTAAAAGGCAAGACAGAAGCAGAGAAACAGTTTCTGCTCGACGAAGCTAAAGCGGTTGAAGGGGCAGGCGCATTTGCCGTGGTGCTGGAACTCGTTCGACCTGGTGCGGCAGGCGAGATCACCCGAGCTATTTCGATTCCAACCATCGGCATCGGTTCCGGGTCAGAATGCGACGGTCAAATCTTGGTGTTTCATGATCTGGTCGGATATTCTCCGTGGTTTGTTCCGAAACATGTGCGGCCGCAAGCCAAAGTTGGTGAAGAAATCATCCGAGCGGCAAAGGCGTTCATTGCTGGGGTGAAGGAGAAGAAGCCAGAAGCCGGAAGCTAGAAGCTGGAATTCAGAAGCTAGAATTTAGGAGATGGGGTTCACTAATACCCGATCACCAACCTCAGTCTTCCGACGCCTGACCCGTCGCCGAGGTTTTGTTATTTGCCGGGTGGGGCACAACTCCTGGATTCTAGATTCCAAATTCTGGCTCCTGGCTTCTAGCTCCCGGCTTCTGGCTTCTGGCTTCTGCCCCTCAGCCTTCCAGGACCTGACCCATTTGCCGGAATTTTTCGTACCGCTCCGAAAGCAAACGGTTCTTCGATCTCTTATTAAGGACCTCCAGGTTGGCCAATAGAGCCTTTCTTAGGTTGGTCGCCGCTTGCTCATGGTCGAGTTGGGCGCCCCCAACTGGTTCCGGAATGACATCATCAATGAGTTGCAGGCCCTTGAGATCCTGAGCAGTCAACTTAAGCGCTTCTGCTGCCTCTGGTGCATGGTTTCGATGCCTCCAAAGAATCGCTGCGCAACCCTCCGGGCTAATCACAGAATAATAGGCGTTCTCAAGCATCAGCACGCGGTCGGCGACCCCAATGCCCAGTGCACCTCCCGACCCCCCTTCGCCGATGACCACCGCTATAATCGACGTTCGCAGCATCATCATTTCCCGCAGATTGACTGCGATCGACTCCGAAATATGTCGTTCCTCCGCGCCCACTCCCGGATAAGCACCAGGCGTATCTATTAATGTAATGATCGGCAACTCAAACTTGGCCGCCAATCGCATCAATCGGAGGGCCTTGCGGTAGCCCTCCGGATGCGCACTACCAAAATTCCGGCGAATATTCTCCTTGGTGTCTCGGCCTTTCTGGTGCGCTACCACCACACAACGATAGGATCCGATCGTGGCAAATCCACACGGCATTGCCTCGTCGTCGCCAAACAACCGATCTCCATGGAGTTCGACAAAATCGCTGAAAGCCAACTTCAAATAATCCAGGGCAAATGGACGTGCCGTATGCCGGGCGATCAGGACCCGCTGCCAAGCAGTGAGATTTTGGTAGATCTGTTTTCGTGTTTCCTCGATCTTTCGTTCCATTGCCCGGACTTCCCGCTCGAGGTCGATCGCCTGTAATTTCGAATGTTTTTTTAGCTCCTCGAGCTGCTTTTCCAACTCGACAATCGGCTTTTCGAATTCCAGGGGGTAAGGCTTCATCGGATGGTCACAGGGGAGTCTTTACCGACTAATGAGTACAACTCCTCCATTTCGTCGGCAGAGATTTCAATGCCAGACTTTGGCTTCTGCACATTCGGATTGGTCGGATTCGGCTCGGAATAAATCGTGATACTGCCGGTATTTAGTACGATCCACCGACTGCTTCCCAAATAATTCTTTCCACCGAAAGCGACGGGTGTTCCGGCTGACCAAGCATCTTTACCAATGATTTTATATTGTCCGGGAGTCACATTCGCCGGGAGATGATAATCAGTTGGCTGGTACCACTTAAAGAAGACACCGTGATTTAACAGAGTGAGATCCTTATTCGCGAGACTGATTTGGAGTACGAACTGTCCAGAGGGAATAATTAATACCTGACCCGGGTGCAGCATCAAACTCTCCAATCCATTGGCCTTGAAGATGAGTTCCGGCGCAGCTTTGGTTTTTCCCGCGATCCTCGCAATCGAGTCACCTCGAGCAACCACGTAATTGGTTTTAGTGGGGTTCGCGTCGGAAAAGAACTGCCGGACATTGAGATCGCCGACGATCTTCTTTGCCTCAGCGGCCTTGCTGGACGCTGGAAAGCTCTGGAAAATGGAGATCAGTAACTCCTTTCCGTGTTCGGAATCCCCTTTTGCCATCAGCTGCTGGGCTTGGCTCAGCAAGGCAGGGCCGGGATCCGGCGTCGGTGTCACAACGGCTTGATTGCCAGCAGAGGCTTTGGCGGCTGGTTTCTTAAAAAACAACTCATAGGCGGCGAACCCCCCGCCACCAAATATCAGAAGCACCAGGAAGCCAATGATACCGATTTTCCAAAGGAGGCTCATTCAGGGCATCATGGTATTAGCCACGCCGCACTAACCCAGAACTACAGCAACCCCTTGCGTCGGAAATCGAACCAATTTATTTGGGCAGATTGTTCGACCAATTCGAACGTGAACTTCAATAAGCAGATTTCCCAGCCTTCGTCGACGCCATGAATAATTGCGCTACCGCTTCGCTCCGATTCTGGCACCTGATTCATCACGCGATCGAGTACCGCCTCGACCGAGTCGTGAACGAGATTTTCTGAGACATTATCTTTTCGGATCTGAAATCCATACTTGAGGAAGGCGGCGTTACGCGCCTGTAACATCTGGCCAAACTCGTTGGCCGCATCACCGAAACCGTCGAGCAACAGCTTGGCCAGATTATCAGGGGTAAGCAGCTTCGGTCGATCGGCTTGGATCCGACCGGCCCGGACTCGGATTTCGTCCACCTTATCCATCAATTCGGTGACGAGATAGAAATCAAAGCTAGTTGTGCCAAAGGATTCTATTCGCCGGTCAGGTGAATGAATCACCTTCGTGTTTTCCAGCGCGTACTGGATATCGGTTCCCGAGTACATAGGTAAAAACTGCTATACTAGCTTAAATCGCCGCCAAAACAAATATCGCCCTTATCGTCTTTGCGGTCTAGCTAGCGAATTTGACGAATCGAAGACCGTCCCAAAAAACGAAAACACGGTGGGAGAACCCACCGTGCGGGAAAAATACCGGTGCAGCCAGGCGGTTCCCCAGAACCCTCGACCGCCGAAGGGCATACCACCGTCACTTCGCGCGCTCTTCGATATAGCGGATGACGTCGCCAACAGTCTGTAGCTTTTCGGCATCTTCGTCAGGTACTTCGACCGAAAACTCTTCCTCGAAGGCCATCACGAGCTCTACCGTATCAAGTGAGTCAGCCCCGAGATCCTCGATAAAAGAAGCATTAGGAGTAACCTGCTCCGGATTTACGCCGAGTTGTTCGACGATGATATCCTTCACTTTATCTTCTATGGATTTCTCAGACATAAATCGCGTTTCTTCTCGTATTGGTTAAGACGGGCTACCCTTAATAACGTTGCCCAGTGATGCCAACTAAATTAATTGCATTAAATAGCAACAAATTTCTTTGGCAGAGCTGTGGCCCTGCGACTGCCTCACCTTCGCGGCCATTTTGGCGCTAGATGGTTCGGCCGAGATTGGTAAGCTTGGGAGGTTCAAGGATTTATCGGTGTTGAAGAATTCGCCTGCTTTGTTTTACGAAAGAAAATTTTCTGCGAGTTTTCTCGAACCAACTATGGGGATCACGGTTTAATCGATGGCAGTTTCCGTCTTTTTGTGTTGACCTGATGGACGGATTAGCCACTCTAGACGCCTCTTGCTGCCAGTTGCCACGGAAGTTTACTTTTAGGCCCGAAATTGTTACCTCTACCCCACCATGGCGGACCCAATTTCCTCCTTCGATCTTCGTTTCACTCCCGATTGGCTGAAAGAATCGGAGAAGGAGAATCGATACGCCGATTATGAAGGCGAAGCGCTGGAAGGCCGGCGTGAGCGGGATTCTCGAACGCGCCGCGGCGGCGGATCCGAGCGGCAGCGACGAGACCAACGGAGTCCGGGCGCCCGACCAGCCCGACCTGGTGGCCAACGGCCGCGCGATGCGTCATCGACCCAGAGGCCGCCACGAATCGAAGATCGAAACCGGCCGCGTCGCGATGAGCCGCGATCCATACCTGCTGAAGAGGTCGAGCCTGCGGCCATTCAAGTAGACTTCTTGCCGGAAGAGCGCGCCTTCGCCAAAGTTATTCAGCAGATCAAGCAGGGACATACTGCTTATCCGCTTTTCGGATTGGCACGAATGTTTTTGGAGCGCCCTGAGCGCCATCGTCTGCGGCTGCGTTCCTTGGATAACAGCAAAATGTTGTATCAGCTGGACGACTATGGAGCGGTCGCGCTGGAAAGCATTGCGTTGGAACGGATCGCCTTCAGCGAAAAGCGCGATGAGTTTTATGCGACTGAAATGGTCGAGAAAGAACCAATCAAAGGAAACTTTGCTTCGGTTGCGCGGTGTACTTTATCGGGTCGGGTCTTGGGACCGACTAATTATCACACTTTCCAAAAGACCATCCGCTCTTTGTATGATCAGCGATTCAGTCGCCGAATGGGCTTCGAGGAGTACCGGCGAACAATTGAGATCACGACAGACCCGACAATTGTCAATCAATGGAAGGAAGAAGCGCGTAAAGTAATGACCTTTCGCACCAGGGAAGGCGACCCACCTTTGACCTTCGAAAGTTTGAGCGCTCTGGAACAGCACTTCCGGGAAAACTACCTTCAAAAAGTAGTTAAGCCGTGCCTGGCAGCCGAGATATACGGCGATCATGTGCGCCATCTACCAGACCGTTCCGTAGTCGCAGCTATTCGCAAGGCGCGAGACCGGGAAAATCGTTTTCCGGCGCAGATGGCCGGGGCGTTGCGCCATGGGCTCAATCAAGCGGGCCTCCATGTTTTCAAGCACAAGAAGCGCATCCTCTATATTTCGACGGTGCGCCCCCAACTTTTCGATCCGAATCAAGCTTCTCTTTCTCTGGGTCTGGCCGCGATCTTGGCTGCACTTCGCTCTTATCCACGCATCACCCGCAAGCAGCTCGCGGAAAAAGTATTGGCAAAGTTGCTCGGAGAAAAAAGCCGCGACACATCGAGCTCTGAGTATGCGCAGGCCAGGACCAATCTAGCGTCAGACTTGCTTTGGTTAGCCAAAGCTGGCCACGTGATTGAATTCTCGGACGGCACTTTAGACTTGCCGCTCTCTCCGAAGGCGCCTGAACAGAGAGGCCCGACGGAAAGCGCCTTGGCCACACCGCCAGACTCGACCGAGCCGCCAATTTCCGAAGAAGAAGCCAATCCGGTCAAGGCGGAGCATGAGACTCTAACTGGGCAAGCTCCTACCCAGGAGGAGGAGCTCAAGCAACGAGCTTCGGACACACCATCGGGAGTCGAAACCGAGCCCGGCCAGAAACAACCGGATCAAAAATCCAGCCAATTAGTCCCTAATCTTGAAGAGGTGAATCAATCGGCGTCCCAAAACTCGACCGATCAGCCAACTTCTCCTCAAGGCGAAGCATTAAGTACCGAAACAGAGAATATCGAGCCTACTCCGCCAAGTGACTCTTCGGAAGAACGACGGGAATGGGCAGCAGCGGGTCCCTAGGAAAGCCTTATGCGGATCGTCCGGTACTTGGCCCAGGAAGGGGACATTCACTACGCAGCTGAGGAACCGGATGGTCGTTGCTTTGATCTGGCCGGCGATATCTACCACACATTCGAGGTAACGGACCGAGAAGCGCGCATGGTGAAGCTACTTGCGCCGGTGGAACCCCGTGTCTTGCTTTGCATTGGGCTGAATTATCGCGATCACGCACAGGAACAAGGGTCTGCCTTACCGCGATGGCCGATGCTGTTCATTAAGTCTCCCAATTGCCTGAATCATCCGGGGGACCCGATCACTATCCCGACTCATCTGGCCAGTGTAGAAGTAGATTATGAAGGAGAGCTAGCGGTTGTGATCGGCCGAAATTGTAAGAATGTCCGGCGCGAAGCGGCTCTCGATCACGTCCTCGGTTACACGATCGCCGATGATGTGACCGCGCGTGATTGGCAAAAGAAATATGGCGGCGGACAGTTCTGCCGGGGAAAGAGCTTTGATACGTTCGCGCCGCTCGGCCCAGCCCTTCTCACTAGGGACGAAATCCCGGATCCTGGTCAATTACGAATTCAAACCCGAGTGAACAGTGAGACCAGGCAGGATTCGAATACCTCGAACCTTATTTTTGATATTCCAACGCTGATCGAGTTTCTGAGCGGCAGCACAACGCTGCTGGCGGGATCGGTCATTTTAACGGGAACTCCTAATGGCGTTGGTATGGCAATGAAACCACCTCGTTTCTTGCAGCCTGGCGATGTGGTCGAAGTCGAGATCGAGAAGATCGGCGTGCTCAGCAATCCGGTAATGAAGGAGTATTGATCCGGTTAGGGATGATCTCCCGACTTCATCCGGCAGCCGCCCGTGCGCGTCAACCTAAGGAGCAGAAAAGCCAGTCCCGCAAGGAAGGGAACATAGTTCGGTACAAGGGCGAAAACCTCGGCGCTTTTGGTTGGTGCGCCCTTTGGCTAAGCTTCCCCATGCGCCGGGTT
>JBEEIB010000028.1:0-4148 GCA_041167675.1 Verrucomicrobiota bacterium | reverse complement strand
CCCTTTCCTTTAGGAGGTCGCGTTCCTCTCCCGTCCGCTGGCTTTGCTTCTTGTGCTTACGCTTCCTATTGCCCTTTCCCATTCGGTTGCTCTTTACCCAACTTATTAACACGATCCCCTTTTCGACACAACTGTCGCAAACAGGCGTGTCTGTTGAAAAAGTCCCTGAGTTGATGCTTGTGGCGATGCAATGTTCGGGTTATAAGCAGGTCAGAGTTCTCGATGCTGCTTTTCACCATTCCATTTGGAGGCCTGCTGCTCATGATGGGACACCATACCCGCGGGGAGGCGCTGTTTTACTACTTCCGCCTCGAAGATCAGGTTCCTGAAAATCATCTGCTGCGCCTGATTGATCGCCACGTCGACCTCGACTTTATTCGAGTCAAGTTGAAGAACTCTTACAGCGACACGGGAAGGCCATCCATCGACCCGGAACTGCTGCTGCGCATGCTGCTGGTCGGCTATCTCTACGGGGTCACGAGCGAGAGGAAACTGGTGGAAGAGTTGCGCATGCATCTGGCGTGGCGATGGTTCACGGGACTCGGCTTCGATCAGGAGATTCCGCACCATTCTACGTTTTCCAAGAACCGGCATGGACGATTCCAGGAATCGAATTTGTTTCAAGAGCTCTTTGAGGAGATCGTCGCCCGTTGCGTCGAGGCTGGGTTGGTGAGGGGCGAGCACATGTCGGTGGACGGCAGTTTTATCCAGGCCAACGCCGATCATCACAGCCGCGTTGCGCCCGAGCAACTGGCGGAAGTGGCTAAGGTGAACTGTACGGTGCGCGAGTATTTAGCCGAATTGGAGCAGGAGAACCCGGTCGAATCTCCCGTTCCACAGCAAGAGAAGGTCTCGACCACGGACCCGGATTCGACCTACGCGACCAAGGGTGGTCCAGCGCGGCTCGGCTATTACGACAACTATCTGGTCGATAACGCCAGTTGCATCATCGTGGGGGTGCAAGCTACGCCGGCGCGATTGAGTCAGGAGAGTGCAGCGGCCCGAGACATGATCGAACGATATCGCGAACGGTACGGCTGCCTGCCGCAGACGCTGGCGGCGGATACGACCTACGGCAACGGCGAACTGCTGCAATGGCTCGATGAGCGCGGCATCGCTGCTTATATCCGGGTAAAGGAAAATCCCAATGGGCCGACTGACCTCTATAGCATCGACAAGTTCACTTACCTACCCGAGGAGAACGGCTATCTCTGCCCGGAGGGCAAACTCCTGAAATACGTCGGCATCAATAAGCGCAATCGCACTCACGTTTATTACTCGACGATGAAGCGCTGTCGCGAGTGCTCCCAGAAGAGCCGCTGCACGCGAGGCAAGTATCGGACCCTGGCCATCCACACCTGCGAGCCAGCGCGGCAGCGTGCCCATGCCCTGGCCCAGACACCAGCGTTCGCGATCGCGCAACGGGCTCGACGAAAAGTGGAAGCACTGTTCGCAGAGCTAAAGAATTACATCGGACTCCGCCGACTGAGGCTACGCCGGATGCGCTTTGTTCGTGAGCAGTTCTATCTGGCGGCAACGGCGCAGAACCTGAAACGGCTGGTGCGGTTCCTCACCCGTAGGCCTGAACTCCAAACCGCAACCGCGTGAGTCAGAAGTCCCCAAAGAACTAGAAACACACAGAGGAAAGTACCGAAGGAAAACCGCAGCGGCGACGGGACTTTTTCAACACACACAGGCGATAGCGCTCATTGAGAACTGGCCGACTGGGGCTTTCATTCTGACCGGGGAAGGCGGGGGCTGTTCCTATCTCGACGAACGTTCCGGTAATTTAAATCCCATCTTGCCGATCTCGCCTGGCGGGGGAGCGGTTTTTTGGACCACTACAAGAAGCACATATTTCCGTGGAAGATAGACGGTCTCTTCAATCTTGTTGTCGTGCAATGGGGACAGCACGAACTTATAACAGTTGGCATCGGAATCGAAGTCGCAGTTGTCAGTCCAAAAATATGCAGGCAGTTTGGGATCATCGGACGCTCCTGCCTGGAAAAAATTTCTCAGTACACCCGTCTCCCAATATCCGGGTTGAAGAAATACGCACGCGTATTCATTCGTGCCTAACTTCATGCATTACCACCCTTGCAATTAACCGCATTATACTTCTCCCCCTCATTCGCGCTCACGGCAGTCTTCGGCCTAGCCATCAAAATGCTGTTCGGTTGACAGACGAAGATCGGGATAATTGACGAAACCAGACATCTGAGTAACTTTGTCAATAGTTTTTTTATGTCGCCGAATTAAGTTCTCACATAAGAATCCACAACTATTTCACAAGGTGGCCGCAGTAACTGTGAGGACAGAGCTCAGCGGCGAGCCGCGCCTGGCCAGTGCCGCCAGATACTTGTTCTCGTCATAAGCTACTCGATCTTGCCAGCATCGAAATAGGATGCGAATCCATTTGAAAGCCAAGGCGCGCACAGCCGCGTGGTGGTCTTTGCCTCGGCCGCGCTGTTGCTGGTAGTAGGCGCGTGCCCACGTCGACTGCGAGATCGAGTGTCCCGCCCATTCGTGGAAACTTTGCCGCAGAAACTTGGGGCAGGCCCAGCGGAAATGAACCCACTTCTTCTTTCCGCTCTTCTCCATCACGGGCGCGATCCCACTATGCGTCTGTACCTCCTCGGCGCTGCCATAGCGATCGCGTTGGGAGCCAAACGCCGCCAACAAGCGCGGCGCCAACGCGCTGCCCGCTCCGGGCAGCGACTCAAAAATGAAAAAATCCGGATGCGCGCTCGCTGCCTCCTCGATCTTGCTGTCCAGATTCGCGATCCCCTCGAGCAAAATGCGAAGCAGTTGCGCGCTCACTTGTACCATGGCCCGTTTCGCCTCCAGCACGGCTCGATCCCGAATGGCCGGCATGGCCTGGCCGATGCCCTCCAGTCGCCGCTCGGTGAGTTCTTGATGCCGGCCCCGGTGCTGACCGAAGAACTTCCGCAGCTCTGCTGGCGGTACCTTTTGTAACTCCTCCAGCGAGGGCCAACGTTCCAATAAGTCACACACCAACTTCGTGTCCAGCTTTTCAAACCATTCCAACATCTGCGGAAAATACACCTTCAAATATCCCGTTAAACGATTGAGCTGCGTCGTTTTCTCGTCCACCAAGTTGCGCCGCTCCTCCACCAGATTCTGGATCCGGCGGGTCACTTCGTCATCCGGCATCAAACGGCGTAGCTTGTTCCGATGCTGCAACAACAGATCCAGCAGCAGCTCGGCGTCCCGCGGATCGTCCTTGGACCCGGACGGATACAGCGAGTTCCGCATGCTGGCGGACATGGTGGAAGGCACGGGAAACAGATGTAAGCACTCATACTTGCTGAGCATGTACACCAGTGCTCCCTTCACTTGCTCCACGGCCACCGCGATCGGGCCAGGGCCGAATCGTTGAGCGAGTTGACTAACCCACACTTCCACCATTTCCGGCGTGTGCTCCACTTCTCCGTGTTCACGCTGCGTCGCGCCCGCCCTCTGCGAACACCACGCATGCTTCTGATCTGCCCAATCGATGCCCACGAACGCTACAAACTCAGGTTCCGGATGGGTGGTGCTGTTTTCTGACATAGTGCTTTCCTTCCTCATTGTCGATTCACATCGTGCCGAGGCTGGCTTTGCTCCCGCGAAGCCCTTACAGTAGAGTCCTATTCGACCTCATCTGAGTATTCGTTGTGGAAGCAAAGCACGTCCCGCCGCTCGAGACTCTGTTTTAAAACATCGTGTGTTTGGCGATAGCAACTCGTAGCGGCGGGACGCCTCCGCTGGCTGCCATTGTTCGGCATCCGGCAGAAAACTTCATCCGCAATCATTTCCACATTCGTTTCCAACATAAACTCGACATCCCCAAGACCGAGCACTCCAATCCAAGACATGCAATGCTTCTACATCGCTGATGCAGGGGAAGGGGGGATCCTATTCAACTCTCGGGATGCACGCGTTGCCCCCCTTCCCCTGCACCCCATCCCCCCAAGGCGCAGATTTTCACAGACCGGTTGAGATCACATTGCTGTGGAAATTTACTCTCCCAAATCTCTCGGCCTGAGTAACTGTAAGGCGATAAGCGCTCATTAACCGGCTAATGTGCGCTCACTTTGGGTGGGATCAATTCTCTTATCGCACACTCTACGGAATAGAACAAGCCA
>JBEEIB010000027.1:0-16761 GCA_041167675.1 Verrucomicrobiota bacterium | reverse complement strand
TGGGTGTACTGAGATCCGAAATCCAGAATAGCGATGCGGGAATGGGAAAAGGCATTACCGGAGCTCATAGAAGAAGCGGACAGTATGGCACGAAACGGGAAAATTAGCCGAAAAAAAATAGGGCTCTGGTGCCTTTCATCGTCGAGACGGCACCCACAGCATCAAAGGAGCGAAGCGTGAAGCGTTTTCGGTTGTCCTCAGTGATCGGTGAGTGGTAGCGGCGACTGTCCCCCGGAAGCTAGACACGCGACCCATCGAGAAATTTTGAACGAGAGGAATTAAGCCGTCCTCATCCAAATATGCAGTCGCCGTCGTTTGGTTCGCGGATGCCCCAACGCATGGACGGATTGGGTAGCGCAAACGCAGCGACACGATGGCGACTGCGGTCCTTGGTCGGGCCGGCCGAGCAGCTCCGTTTGATTTTGAGGTCCCATCAAAACCAGAGGCCTTTGAGGGATCCGACGTCGTCCCGGTGGAGCAGGCGATTACTGTCAGTTACCAGATTATGTCGGACAGGCAAGTCGCCGCTACCGAAGATAACCGAGGGAAACGCCGACAAGTGACGATTCCATGGAAAAAATCACATCCAGACAGTATCTAAGAGCGTTGTGCGCCAGCGAAAACGGTCCCAGATTATTCCGGCCTCATTGCTGCTGGAGGCTTACTGCCGCGGGATTTTCCCGATGGCGGTGGAAGCTGGCGAGATCGCTTGGTTTTCGCCCGATCCGCGCGGGATCATGCCGCTCGATTCATTTCATGTGCCGCATGGGCTCCGGCGAAGTCTTCGAAAAAACAGTTTTGAAGTGCGCATTAATACGGCGTTTGAGGCGGTTATTCGCGCTTGTGGCGAACGCCCGGAAACCTGGATCAGCCCTGAAATCGTGCAGAGCTATTTGAATCTGCACGAACTTGGGTTTGCCCATTCGGTCGAGACCTGGCGAGACAATCAGTTGGTTGGCGGACTATATGGCGTCAGCGTTTATGGAGCCTTCTTTGGAGAATCGATGTTTCATCGAGAAACCGACGCGTCGAAGGTGGCGTTGGTAGCTCTCGTCGAACGGCTGCGGGAAAGAGAATTTCGGTTGCTCGACACTCAGTACACTACTACTCACCTCCGCGTATTTGGCGCTGTCGAGATTCCTAGAGCGAAGTATATGCGACTCTTGAAGCAGGCACTTGCATTGGATTGCCAGTTTGATTGAGTAGCTAGCAGCCCCTCGGATCTGGTATTTAGCGGTATCGTTAATATTCAATCAGACCAGAGGCGAGGGAGCCGTGTAGACAGGCTGCTGAAAATCGCTTGGCGAAAGGAAACGAAAATCATTCCTCTCCGCGAAGCGGAATTCGAGAGGGCCTAGATTTTCATGACAGACCAACAGGCTACCCTTCACCACAGCCTTTAAGGCCGATAGGCTGCTATGTCGATCGTCTCTATTGAACATCTCGAAGTGCGCCGCGGCAAAACTCGAATTCTTCAGGACATAAACTGGCAAGTCCAAGCTGGAGAAAACTGGGTAATCCTTGGCGCGAACGGTTCCGGTAAAACCACATTGCTGAGTTGCATAACTGGTTACGTCACTCCTTCGGCTGGTACGATTCAGGTCCTCGGAAAACAGTTTGGCAAAACCGATTGGCGAGAGTTGCGTAAAGAAGTCGGATTAGTGAGCTCGAGCGTACGTCAGATGATTGAGGATGACCAGATCGGCATAGAGATTGTGGCGAGCGGACGCCGAGCCGAAATCAATTCTTGGTACCCGGTCGAAGGCGCAGAGCGAAAGGAAGCTATGCAGCTTTTGGGGCAAGTCGAATGTGAGCGCTTGGTGGACCGCCCATGGGGCTACCTTTCTCAAGGAGAGCGGCAGCGGACCTTGATCGGCCGAGCCCTGATGGCACGAGGCAAGCTTTTGATACTTGATGAGCCGTGTGCCGGACTCGATCCGGTGGCCCGGGAACGTTTCCTCGAATTCTTGTCGCGACTAGCACGCTCGGAAGGCACACCAAATCTGGTTCTTGTTACCCATCATGTAGAGGAAATTCTGCCTTGCTTTTCGGGTGCCCTCTTGCTGCGAGATGGACGGGTTTTGGCGCGAGGTCCGGTGCGGCAAGTGGTGGTCACGAACTTAATGACCGAGGCGTTTGGCGCGCCGCTCATGGTACGCAGGCGTGGAGAACGTCTTGCGATGGCTCTCGCCAATTCTTCTGAGCAGAATGGGGAAGACTAAGATAAGCCGCGGAATATCGGCGCTCGACTGGTTCGCAATGGGAACCCAAAAATGGGATGACGGCTTCCCGAAAGCGGGAAGTTAGTATGCCGGGCTCGACCGGCAAGTCGGATTGCGAGATATTTAACTACATGGAAGAGAGCATGTTATGCCGTATTTTATTCTATTGGCATCGCTCTTGCTTGAGTAGCTTAAACATGGCTATTAAACAAAACACGAGGCGATGGGCCGACTCAGTTCTCCCGGACGAAAATTCTGCCAGTAGAAACCGAAAGTCGGCCAAGCATTCACCAGCGAGAAAGCTTGAGGAACGAAGTAACGGACCTCTGAACGTCCTCGGATGCCTCGCGCTGATTCACGCCATTCGTTCGGTCAATTCCGCCAAGCAACCTCAGGTCTGTTCGGGACGGGCAATGGTGGCATAAAGCTGCTTGAGACAGCGACGGATGCACGGCGAATGCATAAAAATTCGCCCAGTTCTCTCTTCGCGCCGCCGGTCAAAACTCCGTCGTAAGTAGCGGCGCGGTCGTCAATCCAACGGGCTAAGTCATCGTGTGGCGCAACCTCTTGCACTGGTCTCTGCCATTTGGCGGCTTTCGCCCTTACCCTCTATAATGGGCGCTCTTCTGGTGATTGGGAGAGGCTCGCACTCATTGTTTGGGCCGGGTGTCGCCTCGAAATCGAGCGCTGGCATAGAAGCGGCTGTTTGAATAGGGCGATTCGGTTAGCGTTTTTCCCGACATTGAACGTGGGCGGGTTGGCAAGCAGGTTTCCCTTCGAGTGATAAGTCTTTTTTTTGCGCTGAAGGCGCTCTCCGGTTAACACTATTGGTGAGCCGTCCAAGGGCTTGGTGGCGGAAAGGCGCATGAACAAGTAAGTAAACCGCACGATCAGCCGTAGCATTCTGTCCCCCCTTTATGTTTCGCCCCTGGCTTCTCTTTCCGATTTTTTGCGCGTTTTCTGCATGCGGACCCTCCACTCCATCGAATAGTACGCAGTCTCCTGTCAAAAACGTCTTGGTTACCCAGGCGTTAAGCAAAGATGTCCCTGTCCAACTTTACGAATTTGGACGGATTGCTTCTCCCGAGACGGTCGACGTGAAACCGCAAGTAAGCGGTCGAATTACCGAAGTCCATTTTACAGAAGGACAGGACATAAAGAAGGGCGATCTCCTTTTCGTGATCGATCCGCGGCCGTTTCAAGCTGATTTGGAGCAAGCGCAGGCGCAACTCGAATCTGATTCCGCTCAACTGGAGCTCAACCAAAACAACCTCCGGCGCGATGAAAAGATCGGAACACAGCATTTTGTTTCGGAGCAACAAATCGACACCGATAACGCGAACGTGAAGAACTATCAGGGCGCGGTTGGGAGAGATCAGGCATCGATTGACCGAGCGAAACTCAACTTGGAATATTGTTATGTTCGTTCTCCGATTGACGGTCGAACCGGCCGGAGATTGGTGGACGGGGGAAACTACGTGGCCACTGGGGCGATCAGCTTGGTTAATATTCAGCGTCAAGATCCTGTTTATGCGGACTTTAACATTTCCGAGAACGACCTTGCCCGTCTTCGGGAGAACATGCCCGGCAATCAACTTAATGTGGATGTGGTAGCTCCTACGCAACCGGATGTGACGAAGTCAGGCGCTTTGACTTTTCTGGATAACGCTGTCTCGACGCAAGCCGGCACGGTACTTCTGCGCGCAACCATCCCGAACAGCGATCATTATTTGTGGCCGGGACAATACGTGAAGGTGGCGCTAACACTCCAAATTCTAAAGGGAGCGGTGGTTGTACCTAGCCAAACCATCCAGCTAGGGGGGAAAGGTCCTTACTTATTTGTAGTTAAGCCTGACAACACCGCAGAACAACGGCTAGTAACTCAAGGAGTCCGGTATCGAGATTTAGTGGTGGTAGCCGATGGCCTAAAGGCAGACGAGACAGTGGTGGTAGAAGGACAACTGACGATTGGTAACGGAGCGAAAGTCAATCCTTCCCCCTATCGATCGGGTATACCAGGTGGGTCGCCTTCCGCTAGCGGTCTTACCCAAAGCCACCATTCTGGGGATTCAAATAGCAAGGTGGATCCACCTGCCAGCCCCAAGCCAGCTTTATGAACATTTCCGAACTTTGCATTCGGCGTCCGATTATGACGCTGCTTTTGACGATAAGTCTCACGCTGTTCGGCGTCCAGGTTTTCCGACAGCTTCCAGTGAACGATCTGCCTGCGGTGGACTACCCGGTCATCCAGGTCAGCGTAAGTTATCCCGGTGCCAGTCCGGAGACGATGGCCAATACAGTTGCCACGCCCCTGGAGAAGCAGTTCCTCCAAATCCCGGGCCTTGATTTGGTAACTTCGACCAACCAGACGGGTCAATCTACCCTGGTGTTGCAGTTCTCGCTCGATAAGAGCCTTGGCGACGCTGCTACAGACGTACAAGCTGCTATTTCGCGGGCTCAAGGATTTCTTCCCACCGACCTGCCGCAACCTCCGTCGTTTACTAAGACAAACCCGAACGATCAACCAATTTTTTACATCGCGTTGGTCAGCGATACGCTGACGGAAGGCGCGCTTTTTGACTACGGAAATACTCAGCTTGGCCAGCAGATTGCAATTATCAACGGTGTCAGTCAGGTCAACGTTTATGGTGCGCGGAGCGCGATCCGGGTCAAGGTCGACGTGAACAAGCTTTCGTCGCTTGGATTGACGATGACTGACGTCACCAACGCGGTGGGCCAAAGCACTGCCTATCAGGGTGCCGGTCAGTTTGATGGGAAATATCGCACCTATTTGCTTCGTCCGAACGGTCAACTGACAACCCCTGGACAGTACCAAAACGTCATCATTGCTCGCCCGAACGGTCAGCCAGTTTATCTGAAGGATGTCGCCGATGTTGTGCAGTCAGTGGAGGATGAGCGGATCAACCGGAATTTCTGGGCACGGCAGTATGGCGAAGCTGCGACAGAAGTGGTGCTGGCGGTAAGTCGCCAAGCCGGAGCGAACGCGGTCGAAGTGGCTCAAAGGGTCAAGGATTTACTGCCCCAGTTTCAGAAGCAACTGCCCGGATCGGTGACGTTGATCCCGCTCTACGATCGTTCCAAGACAATTGTCGCGAATGCGGAAGAAGTGGAGCACACGCTCCTCATCGCCTTCACGCTGGTAGTCCTCGTTATCTTCGCTTTTCTCGGTCGCGCGACGGACACGTTTATTCCGGTAGTCGCTCTCCCGTTGTCGATGCTCATCACTTTCCTCGTGATGGGCGCGCTAAATTTCAGTCTGAATAACCTCACGTTGATGGCGCTCACCTTGGCGATCGGGTTTCTCGTTGATGACGCGATTGTTTTCTTGGAGAACACCGTTCGCTTGATGGAGGCGGGCCAGAAACCACTCGAGGCGGCGATCAGTAGTGCCAAGCAAATCACCTTCACCATCATCGCCATGACGGTCTCGCTTGCGGTAGTTTTCTTGCCGCTGGTGATGGTCACCGGCTTAATCGGACGAATATTTCGGGAGTTTTCAGTCACAATTATCGTCGCGATTTTTGCCTCGGGCGTTGTGTCGATCACGCTGACGCCGATGATGTGCTCTCGGATCCTGGGCGAACGCGGTGAACACGACCAAACTTGGATGGAACGCAACGTCAGCCGCTTTATTAGGCGGGTCAGTCGTGCCTACGGGCAGAGCCTCTATTTTTTCCTGCATCATCGTTGGATTTCGGCAGTCACCTGGGTGGGCTGCCTGGTGCTTACGGTTTGGGTGTTCGGTCTGTTGCCGAAGACTTTTATTCCAGCAGGAGACAGTTCATTCGTTCGCGGAATCATTCTTGGTCCCGAAGGTATCTCCCCGGCCCGGTTTCGGGAAATTCAAGCTCAGGTTGATCAAGTGCTTCGCAAGAACCCGGCGGTGGACGAGACGTTTACGCTATCCGGCTTTTCGAAGGGTCTATCCTCAAACCAAATGTTAGCTCTGGCTTTTCTGAAAGATCCCAGCCAGCGCGCGCCCATTAATGTCGTGGTGGGTCAGCTCATTCAGCAGCTCGGACAGATACCGGGGATTATACCGTTAGTGCGCCCTGATCCGGTGCTGCAGATTAGTACGGGTGCGACGAAAAACAACCAGGGCCAATACGCGTTTTCCATATCAGGAGTCGACGCCACTCAAGTATACGCAGCGGCCAATCAAATGATCGCCAAGTGCCGCCAATTTCCTGGTTTCCAAAGCGTCTCCTCCGATTACTTCGCCAGCACACCATTGATTGGAATTAATCTGAACGAACTGCAGCTGCAGTCCTACGGCTTAAACAATGTCGACGTCGAGAAGCTGCTGAAAAATGCTTATTCCCAAAACTACACCTATCTGATTAAGACCCCGATCGATCAGTATCAGGTCATTGTCGAAGCGAACGACAAACAGCGCAGTGAGCCTAGTGATCTTAACGAACTTTACTATAAACCTGCCAACGGTCAGGGCCACATCATCATTCCGAATGAGACAGTGACCGATCCACAAGCAACGATCGGAATGCTCTCGGTGAATCATCTCAACCAATTCCCGGCAGTAACGCTCTACTTCAATTTAAAGCCAGGAGTCTCCACGGGCGAAGCCACCAAGTTTATCACGCAGACTGCAGCCGAAGTACTGCCACCCACGATACGGGGTGCGCTCCAGGGCGAGGCTCAAACCTTCAGTGACACCTTTGCCCAGCTGGGGGTGTTGTTACTTGTCGCTGTGTTCATCATGTACGTAATACTTGGAATTCTTTACGAGAGCTGGTTTCACCCGATCACCGTGCTCTCTTCGCTTCCGGTGGCGGCGGTGGGTGGTTTACTGACATTAGTCCTCTTTCAGTCAGAGCTGTCGCTCTATTCTTACATCGGAATGTTCATGCTTATCGGAATCGTAAAGAAGAATGGGATCATGATGGTCGACTTCGCGGTCGAACAACAGCGGGCTGGAAAAAATTCGGTAGAAGCGGTGCACGAAGCAAGCGTGGAACGTTTTCGGCCCATCATAATGACTACTCTGGCAGCGCTGATGGGAGCAATACCGATTGCTTTGGGTTTGGGAGCGGACGGGGCATCTCGCCGTCCACTTGGGCTCATTCTGGTCGGCGGACTAATCGTTTCTCAGTTGATTACGTTGTACGTGACTCCGGCCATCTATCTCTATTTCGAGGATCTGCAGGAGTGGGTTGACCGGCAGTACGCTCGGATCAAGAATCGGCAAAGAGGGAAGTCCCAGTTAGCAGAAGTGCATTAAGGGCGTATTACACGGGTCCCGGACGCCTGCGGTGTTGGGACGCCTGCGGTGTTGTAGAGGGGCGAGTCCTGGCTCAAGAACCAAAGCTGTACCTCGAGAGTGAGATGAGGCGTGTGAGCCGGGAACGAGCTAGCGCTTGGCAGCGGCCCTCCTTGGCATATCTTTGAACACCCGTATGGCAAATCATCCGGAACATGAGATTTACCTGATTCGACACGGTGAAACCGAATGGGCGCGTGATGGCCGGCATACCGGTCGTACTGATATACCGCTGACTGAGACTGGCCGGCAGCAGGCCGAATTTCTGCGCCCGATCTTTGAAGGCATAGAATTCGAAACCATTTTGAGCAGTCCTTTGCGGCGAGCTTTCGAAACCGCTTATCTCGCCGGCCTAAAAGACCGAGTCCAGTTAGACGATGATCTACGTGAATGGGATTACGGCGATTATGAAGGGATTACGACCAAGCAGATTCGGGAGAAGGTGTCAAACTGGACAGTCTGGATGCACCCTTGCCCCAACGGAGAGACCATTGAGCAGGTGGCGGAGCGCGCCGATCGAGTGCTCGCTCGCTGCGAGCAAATAAAAGGGAATGTCGCCCTTTTTTCCCACGGTCATTTTCTGCGGGTTTTGGTGTCACGCTGGATCAATTTATCGCCCGATAATGGTCGTCATTTTTTGCTGCACACCAGCACACTGTCGATTCTCGCGTACGAGCGCGAAGTTCACGCAATCAGGACCTGGAATGGTCCGCTCGTAACGGCTGCGTGTGCCGTTCCATGGTCCAAGGCCGGCGTGCCAGCCTAACAACCATTCTCGTCCTCGAAATCGCTCGGCGGCGATTAATTGGGGGTATATCTTGCAACCTGCAGATTGTAGGGATGCGACACTTCAAACTGTTTGACCCGTCGAGTACGAGGACGATTTTTTATCATCGGATTTCTTTTAGCCGTACGTAATCGGGTAATGGCTCCGGCAGCCGAATTGATCCATCCGATTGTTGGTAGGTCTCAATCAAAGCGACGAGTAGTCGGGGCAAGGCGGTTCCAGAACCGTTGAGCGTATGACAAAGGCGATTCTTTCCGCCGGCATCCTTGTATTTGAGATTCATCCGGCGCGCTTGGAAATCCTCGAAATTGGTACAGCTGGACACTTCGAGGTAACGCCCTTGCCCGGGCGCCCAAACTTCGATGTCGTAGGTCTTTGCTGCACCGAAGCCAAGATCGCCGGTACAAAGTTCGATGATTCGGTAGTGCAGCCCAAGGATTTGCAACACCTTCTCGGCATTTACGGTCAACGTCTCCAACTCAGAATAGGAAGTTTCCGGCGTCGCGATCTTAACCAGCTCTACCTTATCGAATTGGTGTATGCGAATGAGACCGCGGGTGTCTTTCCCCGCGGCTCCAGCCTCTCGTCGAAAACAAGGCGTATAGGCCACATATTTCTTCGGCAACTCGGCCAAAGTGAGTGTTTCCTCACGATGCAAGTTCGTGACCGGTACCTCGGCCGTTGGAATCAGAAAGAGTTGATCCTCTTCCAATCCGTAACACATCTCGTGCTCGAATTTAGGTAGCTGGGTTGTTCCGATCATTGCCTCGCGTCGAACCAGGTAGGGAGGGCTGACTTCGATGTAGCCGTGCTCAGTTGTATGCAGATCCAGCAGAAACTGGAGCAAACCACGCTGTAGCCGAGCGCCTAGGTTAGTGAAACAAACGAAACCGCTGCCACTAATTTTCGCGGCTCTTTCGAAATCGATCAATTTTAGTGCAGTCGCCAGCTCGACATGACCGAGTGGCGTAAAACCGAGCGAAGGTTTTTCCCCCCATTCGCGAACGAGCGGGTTATCATCGGCGCCCTTGCCAATCGGCGCCTGCAGATGCGGCAGGTTTGGTAGGTTCAGGAGCAGATTTCGCTGCTTTTCGTCCGCTCCTGTGACCACCGCGTTCTGTTGCGTGATCTCTTCAGCGATTGCGCGAACACGTGTTTCCAAATCGGCGCTGGGCTCATTATGGGAACGCAGTATCCCGATCTCCTTGCTCAATCGATTTCGTTCAGCATTGAGCTTCTGCAGCTCGGTCTCGGCGCGCCGGCGTTGAGTGTCGATAGCAAGGACTTCGTCGACTTGAGCAGACAAATCTTCGCTCCGGGTCGCTAGGCGTTCACGAACGAAGTCTGGTTTTTCGCGCAAGAGACGGATATCGAGCATGCTTTGACGCTATAACCCAACTTTAGGCTGGAGCGAGGGGGAAATCTTCCGGCCTGAGTGGAGATTTTCCGTTTTCAACGCAACCCGCCGTACACTGGCCGTCTCTCCGTTGGAATCCTGATTTTCCACAAAGGTGAGAAAACCGAATAACTTACCCGATGGACATTCGAGACCGAAATGATAAACTCCAGCCGTTTCTCCCAGTGGGGCTGCAAATTGAGTCAGGAATTCTCGGATTGACGCGGTGAGCTGGAAATAGTGAGTTGCATATGGAATTGATCCCAAAATTGGAAACCACATCCCCGGATACGCCGTTAAGAAAGGAGCTTCCCCGCGCTTCCGCTTCGAATCAATCGGGTCCAAAGCTGATGCGACCCGAAGCCAAATCTGGTAAGAAAGAGGGTGATTCTTACCGCGGCACGCGTTCGGGGCGCGCATACATTCCCTTGGAGGCGGGATCCGAAGAGCCACAACTGTCTGGACAGGAAAAGGCCATTGCAGTGCCGGGCAAGAACGGGAAGGCAATCTTTTGGATTATCGTTGTCGTGGCGGCGGGACTTGCGCTTGGTGCAACGTACTGGAGTTGGCATCAATTTGGCGATAGCTCGACTAATCTGCTGAACTTGACCGTTGCCGATGTCGATCAGCAACTGACCCAGTCGGCGAGAACGTCTCTTTTGCGGGGCCAGGTACCGACCTATTTGAGCAGCGCCAGTACTGAAGTACTGAACAAAATCAAGAATGGTGAGATGGATTTGGCCGCAAAGAATCTGGTCGATTCGTCACAATTCTCTGGTGCGATGGCGCACGTTTATATCAGCATCAATGGCCAAGCCGCGACCAACGAAGTGCTGACATCTGAGCACTCGAAAGCGACCATTTTTCCGATTAGCCGCAATAGCGTCACTCGCTTTCATTATGTCGTCGATTCTGCTGGTCCCGGTGGGACTGTTAGGCTCTCGATCCCGTCAACTTCTGGTGCCGCGATTTCAACGGGTCCTTTGGTGAATGGGGCTCAAGCCGATTTGCAGGTGATTGAGCGATAGTTCGACAAGATCGGTATGGCTTTTTCCAATTCTTGGCTTCGGGGCGCCGATGAGCGACACCTGCCTGTCGCCGTCTTGGTCGGGCTGACTATCATCCTGACGGGCGTAGTTATCGGACTCAACCAGGTAAGCGCATGGTTCTCGCCGGTATTGTTCCTGTGCGCTCTAGGAGGAGTAATCTACTGCGGTTGGAGACAAGGCGTTGGCGAACAAGAGACAAAGCGCACGGAAGACTACACCAAATTCTCTTCGACTGATTTCGCCGAGCGAGAGCAATGGCTAAAGACGAACGTACGGGGACAAGACGAAGCAATCGAAACCGTGGTTTCGAGCCTGACGAGTGAAATGACGATTGCCCGTCCCGGTCAGCTTCTCGGGGCGTTTTTGCTGGTGGGGCCGACCGGTACCGGAAAGACGTTTCTTTCTCAACTGATCGGCCAAGCGCTCTATCCTGATAGCGAACCGGTCATTTTGCGGATGAACCAGTACAAGAGCCAAAACGATGTACAAACGCTGCTGGGTCCTCCTCCCGGAATGCCTGGGTACGAAGTTGGTGGCGCACTCACCCGGCCAGTGCTCCAGAACCCGCGTCGGGTGATCGTGCTAGACGAGCTGGAGAAAGCTCACCCGGACATTCATCACTGTCTCTACGATATTCTGGATGCCGCGTCATGCCGGGAAAAGAGTAGCGGCAAAGAGGTCGATTTCAGCCGGTGCGTCTTTTTTGGCACCAGTAACTCAGGAGTGGATGTATTGCGGCGATTGCGTCAACAGATTGATCCATCCCAGAACCCGGCGCTTTGGTTGGGACAAAGCCGGGATGCACTGATGGAGCATGCGGGATTCGAACGGGCGTTTTTGGCTCGATGGGCGCACATTCTTCTGATGGATGAACTTTCCCCTTATCACGTCGCTGAAGTAGCCTGCCTGCAGCTGTCGAGATACTGGCGCGACTATGGTATCGAATTAACCTATACCTCGCCGGAACTTCTTCTGGATACCGTCGCGCAAAACGTTGAGTTCAAGCAGTACGGTGTACGTCAACTGGAACATTATCTGAAACAAAAAACCAATCCCGCAATTGTGCAGGCGCGCACTCAAGGCTATTCCCGAGTGCGCTTGGTGGTTGGTCCCGATCGCGACTTGCGCATCGAACCGATGCCGCAGGAAAGATCGATTTCGCCCTCGTGAAAGCAATCGACTTCCGCGCGCTCATCAAAAATCAGTGGGTGCTCGTCCTGTCTTTGGTCGTGCTTGTCTCCTTCTTTACCACCGTATTCGATCTCTTCAGCGGGAGGTTTGGCGGAGCATCCAGCCAAAGAAGGGTTGACGCGAGCGGCAAAAGGACCTGGGTGCTCGATGCCAGCGGCAGCCGCGGATCGGATGGGAAGGATTTTTCCGAGATCATTAACAGTGTTGCGGAGGGCGACACAATCGAGCTCAAACCCGGGGTTTATAACGGTCCAGCGGTGGTGGCGCGCTCGATTCGTCTGGTCGGTCAGACAGCAAATTCAGGCGAACGCGCTTCGATCCATTATACGGCCGGACTGGGAATGACGGTTACCGCCGCTCAGATTAATGTCGAAAACATTGAGTTTACTCAAACCTCGGCTGGGCAATCAGGAATAATCGTCGTTAGTGGCCAGACGATCGCTCAGATTAGCAAATGCGCGTTTCTGACGCGAGGAAGTTACTGCATATCTGGGCAGGGTTCAGCGCGCATCGTGGCGCAGGATTCTAAATTCCTATCGTTTAATCAAGGGGCGGGCTTTTTTATAAAGGGAAATGTCAACGGCACGTTGGAACGGTGCGATTTTGAAGAGAACCAAGAAGGCGCGCACAGCGAGGGTACTTCTTACCTTACATTGAACGATTGCACCTTTCAGAAAAATACGCCCACCAAAGCCGGCTCTTGCGTGTTCGTATCTTCCGGGGGGAACGCTCAAGTAAATGGTTGCCATTTTTCCGATAACGAGAATGCAGCGCCTGTCCAGGTCGGCCAATCCGATATGACGCTGAATAACTGCATTTTCGAGAGAAATAGTGGAAGTGAAGTTGGCTTTGCTATTCAGGCTCACAATGGAGCCACCTTGCATATTAGTAATAGCACCTTCACTGAGGACAAGAGGCCGGTTGTTATTAAGGATGGTTCACGATTGTTCATGGAAAATTGCAAGCTCGATAAATGCGGAGAGAGTTCCAAATCGGTCTCTGGCGCAAATTTATTGATTGAAGACAAGAACTCGCAAGCGACCATCAAAAAGGCCGAATTCTCCGACATCCAGTACGCGGGAGTCCTGGTTGCGGATGAAGCCCAGTTGACGATGCAGGACTCGACGATAAATGGCGGTCAATACGGAATCGATCTGGGGACGACCAAAGAGAAGGGTTTGGTTGGAGGCACCGCGAACTTGCAAAATGTTACCATTACCGGACAGGTCGGACAGATGGTCCGGCTGACCCGTGGTAGTAAGCTGACGATGGTTAATTGCAAGCTGAACACGGCCGATGCCTACTACAGCGCGATTTATCTGGACTCGGGAGCTAATATCGACATGTCCGGCTGCGAGGTGCAGGGAGGCAAGAAGCACGGTCTGGAAGCGGTTGGCGCGAATACGCTGGTGGTCGCCAAGAATTGTAAATTTCTCAGTTTCCAGGATGCTGGCGTACTGGCGCGAAGGAATGCGCGGGCGACTTTGGATTCCTGTACGCTGGAACAAAACGATATCGGTGCGGAGGTAGGCGATGGGACCGATGCACACGACAACGCAACCTTGACCTTACAAAACTGCACGGTTAGCTCCAATCGAACGTTTGGAGTATCGGCCGTACAGCGATCGGTCCTAGTGTTGTCGGCCATTACTTACAACGACCAGATTACCCAAATTCACAAAGACCCGTCGGCCGCGGTGCGCGATCATTGATCGCTATTTCGACGCCGCTCGGCTATATTCACGATTTATGAGCGATCTCCACAGCATGACCGATTGGGAGCGGCTCAAACAGCTCCTCGATAACCAAGCGAACGATGGCTCGACGATGAGTATCGACGAATCGGAGTTTCTCGCTCACTTGCAAGCACGGGTAAAGGGTCAGGATCCGATTCTTAAGGATGTCGCTCGTCTCATCCGTCTGCAGGCAGCAAAGCAGCAGAAGACGCGTCCGATTTGCAATCTGCTGTTTCTAGGTCCAACCGGTACGGGAAAGACGGAACTGGCAAAAGCGATTGGCAGTTTTCTGTTCGATGAGGAAAAATCCGTGTTGCGCTTTGATTGCTCGGAGCTCAACGGAGCGCATTCAAAAGATCGGCTCATTGGCACTCCGGCGGGTTATGTTGCATCCGAACAAGGAGGACAATTAACTCGGCCGGTCTTATCTAATCCGAAACGGCTCATCCTGTTCGATGAGATCGAAAAAGCGTATCCGCCCGTTTTCGACCTATTTCTCCAGATGATGGGTGAGGCTCGTCTGACCGAACAAGGAAGCGGGAAGACCGCCGATTTTTCGCGGTCTATCATCATCCTCACTAGCAATGCTGACGCTGAACAGATCGGCAAAATACAGCGGGAAGTGACCGACTACCATGAAATGGTGAACGCGGTTAAAAGCCACCTTGCTGATTCTAAAATATTTCGCCCAGAAATTATCGGTCGAATTGATCGGGTTTATGTTTTCCAACCGTTGAGCGGTATGGTCATCGCGGAAATTGCGCTGCTGAAAATTACCAAACTAGCGGAGCAATATCGCCTCAAAGTGAAGTTTGTTGCCCCGGAGTTGCTGCTGCAGGCTTTGGCAGCCAACGAGAAGGTCAGCCGTTTTGGTATTCGAGAACTGGAACGTATTCTCGATGATATGCTAGCCGGACAGCTCCTTCAGGCGAGAGATTTGGGCGCGAAAGAAGTACTGCTCGAGCCAGATCTCAGCAAAGACGAGATCTCCATTCGACCTAACTGAAAGAAGTTAGGAGTTGCAGGTTACACGCTGCAGCTCGCCAGGTTGACAAGGTTGATCGAAGGCACCAGTAGATCGGCAGCGGTCCCGCATCCGCGAGATGCGATTATATATCTCGCTTTGTAGATCCATCTTTTTCAGCGGCGACTGTCCCAATGTGCCTCGGGCTCTGCCCGGCCGAAATACGCGGACCGGAGCGATTTCCTCGACTTTTTCTCAACGTGCAGTCGCCACCTCTTTCGAGCGGACAACGGTATGGCGACTGCGGTTCTTGGTGCTGTTGTCCCGTTCGCTTCGATGAAATTTTTGGGCCGGCCAGAGCCAAGGACATATTGGGACAGTCGCCGCTACCAAAAGCACGAATCTGCAACGCGCATCGGACAGTCGCCGCTAGCGAAAGACGCCATCGGCGACCAGCCCTTTTTCAATCCCCATTACTTAACGGCTTGTCTTTTTCTGCAAGTTTCGGTCGAGGCGAGGAAGGAGCGGATGAGACGGCAGCAGGCGGGGGAGAAATTTCGGGGTTTGCAATCGGCCCGAGGCCGGGGATTGAAGCGTACCCTTCAAATCGCGGTACGAGATCCGGGTCGCTCTTATTTGGCGTGCCATTTGGTAACTTAAAATCAAATACGCTTACACCAAACCGTTTCTCGCCATTGTAAGTTCGACCGTCGCTCGCACCGACCATGACCGGCCTTTTCGTCTTTTTCTCAGTGCCCAGATAGATCATTACATGCGTGATCGGTACGTCTCGATTTACCTGATAGGTTCCCGACCAGAACATTAGATCGCCGGGGCGAAGTTGCTTCAATTCGAAGGTGTCACTGTTGCGGCTCAGCACAGCGTGGAAATTACTATTTTTGCGTACCCAGAGATATTGGTCACTCGATTGGCGAGGGACATCTTTGTAGCCGGCATTAGTGAGCACATAGTAAATAAACCCGGAACAATCCATCCCCCCGCTATTTGGGTCGGAGGAACCATAGGTGTAGGCCAGGTTCCGCTCGGTCAGAGCGAGCGCAGACCGGATGAATTCCTGCACCTTTGGAGGTTGGTTATTGTATTCGCGCAAATCGCTCGGCTGCAAACTTGCCACCGATGATGGTTCCGATTTCTTTTCTGCCGCTTCCTTTTTTGACTGATCGTTGCTGCCTTGGGTGTCCGGTGCCGTTTTTTTGTCACTCTCTTCGGAAAAGGGCTTAAGAGTAGGGGACGATTTAGCCTCTTCGTCCGATTTCTTTGGGGAAGGCGATGAGTGATGCTTCTTCTTGGAGCTATGGCGGACCGGACTTGAATCGGTTTCAGCAGAAGAGCCTCGCCGAAACTCAACGCTTAGCTGTTTGATGGAATCGTAGATACCATTCCACGGAGCCTGCTCCGCTCGCACCCTGCTCAGCGCGAACAAAACCGTGACCACGAGAATGAGAGCGAGGGAAGCTTTTCTCATTAGGGTTCGGTTTTGACGGCTTGCCAGAAATTAAGACGCGAAAAGGTGACCGTCTAATCAATGATTTGGTTAAACGACAGCGGGCGATTGTGCGCTAAATGGCAATATCCCTAATACAGTGGCGGAGGATCAATTGCGACAGAGGGAGCTGTGGCCGTAGAACTCTGTAATGTAACCGGCGTCGAAACCGGTTTCGTGGATTGGTCAGCCGCTGCGGGTTGGTTATTATCCACAGTCGGTTCTGCAGAGGGAACCGGTACCGGACTAGGAGCCGGAGATTCTTCGGCTGCCGGAGATGCTTCAGCGTTGGGCGAAGGGTTTTCTGCGGGCTGATCGCCCTTATTTGGGTTGGAGTGACTCTTCGCTCTGGAATGGGCGTGTTGCTTGACTGGCTGTTCGTGGTGCCCGGGTATTAATCCCTTCAATGTGTCGATGAAACCGGCAAATGCCGGTCCCGTCGAGAAGACCAGCATGAAACTGACAAACAGCGCGACGCATCTTTTCATTTTAGTCCTGCAATTTCCTCGAGCAATTCTTGGTTCAAACGAATGCCCGCCTCAAAATTCTCTATCGGAAAATTCTCATTAGGTGAATGAGCCTTAGCGTCCGGCAACGCCAAGCCGAGTAAGAG
>JBEEIB010000026.1:0-3032 GCA_041167675.1 Verrucomicrobiota bacterium | reverse complement strand
CAGGGTAACTTGTAACCAGCATCGATAAGGCGTTGACGAACCAGATTTTCCACAACACCTGGACTGACATTTGAGGAATCGAAGGCGATGGTATCGAGCTCAAGATCACGACCGCGCAACCGATTGTGTAACCGTTCATCGCATTTTATGAAAAAGACGCGCAGCTGTTGCGGCGGGGAGTTCGTAGTATAGAGTCATGGATGGTCCGCAATGCCCTGGTTGTCGGGAACGCGATGCTCGCATCGCGGAGTTGGAGCGCCGGGTGAGCGCGCTGGAAGCGCGACTCAAGACCAATTCCTCCAATTCCTCGACGCTGCCGTCGGCCAATCCGTTGGGCGCCAAGCCGCCCGTCACCAAGAAGAAGAAAAAGCAGAAGCGCCCCCGCGGCGGGCAAACCGGCCACCCGCCTCATCTCCAACAACTTTTCCCCGCCGAGCAGGTCACGCGCACCAAAGCGTTCGTGCCGGACCTTTGCAGCGGCTGCCAAGCGCCACTACCGCGCCAGGCCAGTCCGAGCGATCCGGAGCCGAAGCGGTTTCAGGTTGTCGAATTGCCGCCGATCGTGCTGGACGTGACGGAGTATCAAGCCCACGGCCGCAGCTGCGTCCGTTGCGGCGTGCTGACGCAGGCAACGATCCCGGCGGAGATCCGGGCGCATAGCGTCGGGCCGGCTTTGACGGCAACCCTGTCGTACTTCAGCGGTTGCCATGGGGTAAGCAAACGCGGCGTCGAGGAGATCGCCGACACGGTGCTGGGTGCTCCGATTGCCCTGGGCACGGTGGCGAACTTGGAGCAGGAAGTCAGTGCCGCGGTGCAGCCGGCTCACCAAGAGGCCCTGGAGGCGGTGCGTCGAGCGGACGTGAAGTTCGCCGACGAGACGAGTTGGAAATTGTGGGGCCGGTTGTGTTGGTTAGGGGCGGCGGCGATCGCGGGCGTCGCGGTGTTCGTCATCCACGCCAAACGTGGCGTCAAAGGCTTGGCAGCCATCCTGGGCGAGAGCATCGAAGGCATTGTGCATAGCGACCGTTGGCATGTGTATCTGCAAGTGCCTGAGGAACGCCGACAGCTTTGCTGGGCGCATCTGAAAAGGGATTTCCAAAAAATTGTCGACTGCGGCGGCCCGAGCATGTTCGTGGGTCGCCGCGGGCTTCGCATCGTGAGAGAGTTGTTCGCAGCGTGGCATGCGTTTCAAGCGGGCAGCATCGCGCGGCCGCGCCTCCAGGAGTTGATCGCGCCGCTGGAGCGTCGCTGGAGCAAGACGCTTCTGGAAGGCGCGTTCGGCGCCGATGCGCGCGTGGCGAAATTCTGCGCGAATTTGATCCATCTGGAACCGGCGCTGTGGACGTTTGCGCAGACCGAGGGCGTCGAACCGACGAACAACTACATGGAGAGGCTGGTACGTCTGGCGGTGCTGTGGCGTCGCCGCAGCTTCGGCTGCAACAGCGAGGTTGGTTGCCGTTTCGTCGAACGCATTCTCACGGTGGTGCAAACCTGCCGCCTGAGGAACCGCAACACCGTGGACTACCTCCGCCAAGCCGTCCACGCTCACCGCGCCGGCAAACCGTGCCCCAGTTTAATCGCGGGGGGATGAACGGTTACTAAAATTTGAGGCGCCCGCTGACAACGAAAATCGCAAAATTTGTTTATTTAAGCCGAAATAGGATTGCATAGCTTCGAGCGGCGGCGGGAAAAAATTCCTGGCCTAAAGGCGGTGAGGAGAAGCAAAGGTTTGCAGTTGGCATGAAGGTGATCAGCACCGTGGAATCGGTGCGCGCCACTTTCACAATGTTCGAGAGCACGGTTTGCAGGGCCTCCGATGAGCCCACAATTTCCTCGAACATCGATGCTTTGACGATCTCTTCGCGCAGCGCAACGTTCTCGTGCTGCAGTCTCTCTTCCGATCGCTTGCGATCGTCGATGTCAATCGCAGGGACAACCCAACGCGTAATATGTCCCAGCTGATCTTTCAGTGGCTTGTAATGCAGGAATAACCAACGATACTCCCCGTCAAATCTAAGGAACCGTGCTTCGATCTCAAGCGGAGATCCGCTTAAAAGTGCTTGCTTCCTTTCGCACGCTACACGTTCCGCATCATCCGGATGAACGAGCTCACGGATATCGCGATTCTGCCACTCTTCAAGCGTAAGACCGAGGAAGTCGAGGCTAGATTGGTTGATATACAGATGGCTTCCGTCGCTCCTTAGCACTGACAAATGTTGAGGTGCGGCGTCCAGAATCTGACGGAGCTCTGCTTCCTGTTCCCGGATTTTATCTTCTGCCTGCTTGCGCTCAGTGATATCCATGGCGGTCCCGACAAATTCTACGAGCTCGCCCGACTCGTTCAAAACAGGATGCCCGACGGCATGGATGTGCTTGATGGATCCGTCGGGAAGAACAATACGGTAGTCCGCTTCATAATCTGTTTTCTCGATTTCGGTTCTTTCAAAGAGCTCCCGAATGCGCTTCTGGTCCTCGGGATGATTTCTGCTAAGCCAAAATTCAGTGGTCGACGTATCCTCATCTGCCTTGACGCCGAATATTCGAAACACTTCCGGCGAAACTGTGACTATCCCCGATAAAACATCATATTTCCAGCTGCCTGTTTGGCTTATTCTCTGCGCCTCGAGCAAATCTGCCTCACTGCGTCTAAGCTTTTCCTCCGCGCGTTTGCGTTCTGTCACATCCACGTCAGTACCAACGCATTCGACAATATTTCCGGTTTCATCGAGAACCGGGTGTCCGATCCCGTGGATGTGCTTTACCGTGCCATCAGGCAGCACGATCCTGTAATCTTGCACAAGATCAGCTTTCTCGCGGAATGCTTTGTCGACTTGTTCGTTAAATCTGTCGCGATCTTCCGGGTGCACCAATCGCAGGAACTCTTTCCGATCTGGGAGGCTGCTTGTTTGAGGATCTAATCCAAAGATTCGTCGCATTTCCTCGGACCAGTAAATGCACCGATCAGTTTTAGGGTTGACCGCCCAACTACCCGTTTTGGCCAGTCTCTGCCCCTCCGCCAGATACGCCTCGCT
>JBEEIB010000025.1:0-3376 GCA_041167675.1 Verrucomicrobiota bacterium | reverse complement strand
ACATCGGTTTGGAGCCAATTGTGAGCCTGAACTCCGTGTTAGCTTTGGCCGCCGCCACATTCAGTGCCGCCCTGGCCGTGGCCGCGGCCTGCCGAAAGCGCCGTTCGCTTGCGACTTGGTGTTTCTCGGCCGGGATGCTGACTTTCGCGCTGGAAAGTTTGTTCGGCGCGCTATGGCACGACGCGCTTGTTCCTGAAAGGGCGGCCTTTTGGGAAACTCTTACCCTGATAACGAAGTCATTTCTGCCAGGCATTTGGCTTTGTTTTAGCCTTACGTATTCGCGTGGCAACTCTCGCGAATTTCCGGTGAGATCCCGATTTCTCGTCCTGGCGGCGTTTTTACTCCCGGTAGGCGTGTCCCTGGTTTTCCGGGAGCAATTGGCGCCGATTTTTCCTCAGGAGTCAGGCGAAAATTGGTGGATCAGCTCTCATGCAGCGGCCAAAACACTGAATGGCCTTCTGCTCGTGGCCGCGGTGCTGGTTCTTGTGAATCTCGAAAGGACCTTCCGATCGGCTGTCGGAACGATGCAGTGGAGAATCAAGTTTATGGTTCTTGGCCTCGGGATTGTGTTCGGAGCCAGGATTTACACCCTAAGCCAGGCGCTGCTCTTTTCCGGAGACATGATGGCCTTAATCGACGTCGAAACAGGGGCGCTGCTGATTGGATGCACGTTGATCACCGTCGCTTTTCTTAGGAGTGGTCTCGGCGAAATCGATGTTTATCTGTCCCATGCTGTTCTGCGCACGTCCCTGACGGTGCTTCTGGTCGGGGCGTACCTTTTCATTGTCGGCGTGCTTGCCCAGGTCGTAGCGCGGACCGGCGAACCGGGAACGTTTCAGTTTCAAGCCTTCGTGGTGCTGTTGGGATTTGCTCTCCTGGCTGTCCTATTGGTCTCAAATCGGATCCGGCGAAATATCGGGTCTTTCGTTAGCCGCCATTTTAAGAGGCCGCAGTATGATTTCCGGCAGATATGGACGCGCTTTACTCAATGCACCTCCAGCGTGCTCGATCAGTCCGGCCTGTGCGCCGCAGCCACGAAATTTATCTCTGAAACCTTTAACGTGTTGTCGGTCACTATCTGGCTACTTGATGAACACGAACAGCTCGCGTTCGCCGCGTCCACCTCGAGATCAGAACGCGAGGCCAGCGACGCGCTCCCAAACCTGGCCGCCTTGGAGCCAAATCTAACGAATATTCGAGAGCTTTCCAAACCCTTTGATTTGGAAAAAGCGAAAGGCGGTTATGCGCAGAGCTTGAGACAAATCAGTTCGAGTCAATTTCGCACTGGAGGGAACCGGGTTTGCACGCCTTTATGGACGGGAGATCGCTGCATAGGCGTGACCATCCTGGCAGATCGCGTCGGTGGCGTTCCCTATACGGTTGAAGAACTGGACCTGCTGAAATGCATGGGGGATCAGATTGCGGTGGGTCTGGTGAACCTTCGGCTTACCGAAGAGATTATGCGGGCAAAGGAGCTGGAGGCCTTTCAAGCCATCTCCGCATTCTTCGTTCATGACTTGAAAAACGCGGCCTCAACCTTGAGTCTGACGCTTCAGAATCTGCCTGTCCATTTTGATGATCCCGTTTTTCGACAAGACGCTTTGCGTGGGATCGGTGAAACCGCAAATCGCATCAACCAGCTTATCAGCCGCGTCGGCGCCTTGCGACACCTCGACCTCAAACTCGCGGAACTGGACGTTAATCTGCTCGTTGCTGACGCGCTTGAAGTCCTGAGGGGGGCGCCGGAAATAAATGTCGTGAAAGAGCTTCACTTGCAGTCACCACTCCATGTGGACCGGGATCAATTCGGCAGTGTAATCACTAATTTGCTTCTCAATGCCCGCGATGCAGTCGGACCTGGAGGCGAGGTGAGAATTGAGACGAGTCAAATCGACAGTTGGGCAGTCCTTTCGGTCGCTGACAACGGGTGCGGGATGAGCCCGGCATTTCTAAAGGCCTCTCTTTTCCGCCCATTTCAGACGACAAAGAAGAAGGGACTGGGCATCGGCATGTTCCAATCCAAGATGATTATCGAAGCGCATCGGGGGAAGGTTCAGGTAGAAAGCGAACCCGGCGCCGGCACAACTTTCCGGATAATGCTGCCTCTGAAACACCAATCAGCATGAAACCCAGATTGCTCATAGTCGATGACGACGAAGCGATCCGGACGCAGATGAAATGGGCCCTGAGCCAGGATTACGAAGTTCATTTCGCCGAAGACCGAAGCGGAGCGCTTGACGCCTTTGAAACCAACTCTCCGGCGGTGACGTTGCTTGATCTGGGCCTCCCGCCTCGCCCCAATGAGTGCGATGAAGGATTGGCTCTGCTGTCCGACTTACTCGCCGTCGATAGTACGGCCAAAGTCATCATTATCTCGGGGCAGAGCGAAAAGCAGAACGCCATCGAGGCGGTTGGTGCGGGCGCCTACGATTTCTTGTGCAAGCCCGTGGAGATGGAGGAATTGAAACTGCTCCTTCGGCGATGCATCCACGTGGTGGAACTCGAGAAAGAGTACCGCGAGTTACAGCAGAGCCAGCTTTCCGATGTGTTTGAAGATATGCTCGGCACCAGTCCACAAATGCAGGCAGTCTTTGCTTTTATTCGCAAGGTAGCCGGGACGAATGCTCCGGTGCTCTTGCTCGGAGAAAGCGGCACTGGCAAAGAGATGGCGGCGGCAGCGATTCATCGCCGCAGCGTGCGCAAGGACGGCCCTTTTGTCGCGATCAACTGCAACGCAATTCCTGAAAACCTTCTGGAGAGTGAGCTCTTCGGCCACGAAAAAGGCGCCTTTACCGGTGCTCATATTCAGCGCAAGGGGATGATGGAAACAGCCAGTGGCGGCACCCTCTTCCTGGACGAGATTGGCGAACTTCCCCCAGCCATTCAGGTGAAGCTTCTCCGGTTTCTCCAGGAACAGCGTTTTCAGCGGGTGGGCGGAAGACAGGAAATTCAAATCGACACGCGGCTTGTCGCTGCCACCAATGCCGATTTGAAACATCTGATCGACAGCGGAAAATTTCGCGAGGATTTATATTTTCGTCTTGCCGTTGTCACCATCCGCCTGCTGCCACTTCGTGAGCGAGGGGAAGACATCGTGTTCCTGGCTCGCGAGTTTCTGCAAAGGTATGCCGCCCAAAGTGGTCGGACAAAGCTGGTTTTTCCGCCTGACGCGCTGCGTGCAATGGCCCATTATTCGTGGCCCGGGAATGTGCGCGAACTCCAAAACCGCGTGAAACGGGGCGCCATCATGGCCAGCGGATCACGAGTGACCGCAAAAGATCTCGAGTTGGAAAAGGACCAGGACGTGGCAGCTTCATCTACAACGACTCTCAAACACGCGCGCGAGCACGTCGAACGCGAAATGATTGAGGAAGCG
>JBEEIB010000024.1:0-2660 GCA_041167675.1 Verrucomicrobiota bacterium | reverse complement strand
CTGGACGGCAGGTAATGCGCTCACGCAGCCAAGATGAAAATCCGCGGAGCAAAAACTGCTCGAACTGGGGAATGCGCTCGATCCCGATCACGCTGGTCGGCTGTCGGTCGCCGTCATCAACAGGCGGGGCATCAAGGAGGATTTATGATCTCGCGCTATACCGGGCTTCGAATCGACCAGTCACGGATGGCCTGCCTGGTGCGTTCGCGCGCGCCTTCCGCGCGAATTTTAGCGCATCGAGCTTGCGACGCCGTTACCCAGGCTTCTCGTTCGGTAGGTTTCGAATGTCGGGGGCCGAGCTGCTGATGTCAGTTCATTGAGGATATCGTTGCAAAAGTCGAAAATCGAACAACCCTAAAAATCTCGCGAAAGTCGAACTTTGGACCTCTCTGCTGCTGCGACGCTTTTCAGCGCCACTACGCAGGTCCGTAATCGATTTTGGATCAACCGATATGGTCCCTCACATCGCCGCGCGCAAAACGCATCAGCGGCTCTAAGAATTTTCGTTCGACACCCCAAAAAGACTTTGCAACACTATCGGCACGTTTGAGACATTCGGCGATGTCCGTTCTTCGGTCGCTAATAGGGGAAAAGCGGAAGTGACACGGACAGCCCAATTTGGTCGAGATTGACCCAGAGCGGTCGTAAGTTTGGCGGCGCGCTCGATGATGAACTTGTGTGAATCCCTAGTCGAATGCAGAAGATTGCGTGGCGGCATGAATGATGATTGTCCCATCTTCGGGAAGAAGAAACCGTTGCTCAATCAACTTCCTGGTCGCAACCCGGATTTGATTGACGTAGTCGCCACGACTCTTATAGCGCTCCGCTAAAGAGAGCCGAACGTCGCTAGGCTTTCGTTCTGCCGGTTTCTTGGCAAACGCAATGTAAGCGGCACCAAGATTGCACGGCCGGCTCGACAGCGGTAGATTTTGAAGCCCATGAGTGCCGAGCGGAACTTCCACGTCCGGGAGCCGCACACCCCCGACAAAGTTGCCGTCCGGATTCTGAAGCGGCACCTGGATGACCGCATTCGGCAAGTGTGCGGGCGCGGGCAAAACTGTCTCATCCTTCGGCCTCGGTGCAATCGGCATCAAGGTATTTGGCGGCGGCAGCCGGTTGCCGCTAACCCATTGATCGAGCGCGACGAGAACTGCGCGCATCACCGGCGACCAATCAAGTTCACCTCGCGGCAACTCACAGCCCGGCGCGCTGCGGCCATGGGATGCGCCCGCGACGTCATAGATGCGCACGTTGGCCGGGATAGGTGCTTCTGCCGTACCATGCGAGCCGGTTCGTGCCAGGGAGGCGCGACTGCTGAAATAGTCGGTGGTCATGTTGGTAACGACGATCTTCGGCGGCAGCTCACCGCGCCGGACCTTGCGACTAACAATGTCCTCGTATGTGAACGGCTCCTCGTGAACGCCACGGAAATCAACGTGGCTAAAACGCGGCGTGAAGAACGTGCTCGAATCCGGCCCCGTCCCGGCAACGAGGATGGTGGCAAGACCTGACGCTCCGGCTTGCAGGTGAATACCGTCGAACACGCGCCGCCCATCCGCGCGGTTGAAGCCCTCCACAATCATCGTCTTGAGCAACCGGGCAGTTTGCGAGTATCCGAAAGCGAGCGCGCGATTCACGGAGCCTGCGAGCGGATTGGGCGTGCCGGCTTCGTCTGTGGCTGCATGGCGCAGAAAGTCGACGATGTCACGAATCGCAGCGAGGCCGACCCCTTCGACATAACGAACCTTGCCATCGGCATCAGTAAAGCGTGGAAGCTCAATTTTTTGGCCCAATTCCCAAGCAGCCATGACGACTGTGAAGCCACGATCTTGCAGAAAACCTGTTCCGGCTTCAAAGGATCCAAGCGGCAGAAATTTTCCGCGGGGACTATTGTAAAGCGCATGTGCGATCGCGCTTCCGCGGTTAGCAACGTCGAACAGGAGCGCGCCGTTACCGCTGCCTGCATCCTTGGGGGCGATGATGACGATAGGAGTTGTATATTCGACACGGCCACGCGCATTCTTCATTGCCTTGTCTAGGCCTGGAATGGGTTCGTCATGCGCAAGTTCGCCCACGATGCGGCCATCTATGCGAACGAAATCTCCAGGAACAAAACTACCGTAGATGTCGGTACGCGTGATCTCGAAGCGAACGACTTTAGCAACGGCGCTTCCGCACCAAACAAGCAATCCTGTCATCGCGAGCACGATTAAACTAATCGGGTTTTGCCAATTCATGGTGTTTCATTCTCTGCGAGAAGACGCACTCTCGCGATATGCGCCGGAAATATAACGACGCTGCCGCCAACGGGAGAGTCCCCCACGTCCCGCTGGTAGGCTCGGGTAAAATGCTACATCGAAATTCGCGAGCAGAGGAAGGGGGCCACGCCGACCTTTTTGTTGCAGCGCATGAGTCCGTTCTTGGCCCGAAACGGACATACCGAGTGCGTAGCGTCATGTCTGCTTTCAGGGGTAAAGCGGAAAACATGTGCTCATAGCGAGCTTTTCCGGTTTTGACCCTTAAGGGACCTCGGCTCCAGCCCCTTGTCCCTGTCGCAAACCTTATCCTGCTTGGCAGTCGATCGAGAATCGGACGATGATCGTGTGCAATGAGGGATCTTTGCAGGCTCATTGGTTGGATGGTTGTCGATCTGATCCGGT
>JBEEIB010000023.1:0-16571 GCA_041167675.1 Verrucomicrobiota bacterium | reverse complement strand
CTGGCCGTATCGACTTCCGTTGCGTGCTAGCGTCCCCAACTTTCGCTAACGCAAAGAAAGGCGATGGTGCTTCTCGTCCGCGGAGACAAGATTTCTACCCATTTTTTGGCCAAAAACTCTACCAGTTGCCGCCTCCATAGCGATCCGCGCATTCATCAGGTTGAATGCTATAGTTCTTAGAGGAGTCCAGTTTCTTCGAAAACGGAAATTTGTGGATCGTAATGGACGTATTAGCAGATGCGTTAGCAAATCCAGGGAATCGAAAGAATCGACGATCTGTAATTGGTTTTGGTTAAGCTAGTTACGCAACTGGCGACCCTAACGGGATTCGAACCCGTGTTACTCCCGTGAAAGGGGAGTGTCCTAGGCCACTGGACGATAGGGTCTTGAAACGGACTGATATGGTGGCACCAAGTCGCAAGTCCGCAAGCGGAAAATATCATTCTCGACAGACGCTCGAATGAAATAGCAAACAGTAGATAGCAGATAAACAAATTTGGGAATGCGAATCTCGGATTGCTCAATGTACAATCATCAATTCGGCTCTCAAAACCGTCATTGCTTTGCCTCTTTGCGCCCACCCGCATCCGCCCAGGCGGAAGCATTAGGCACCGGGTCTTTGCGTGAGATTTGCCGATTTCCAGTTCAGGATCAACCGCGCGGTAAGGGCAGTGGCTCCGTCGTGTTGAGCAAGGACGGTTTCTGCCCGTTTGACCATACGGTTGGCAGCATCGGGATCTGCCAGTAATTGGTCGAGAGCCGGAACTAAATCCTGGTCCGATGCGATTTGTTTAATTCCGTTCTCGGCAACCAATTCTTCGACGAGGAACCGGAAGTTTTCCATGTGCGGGCCGCACACCACCGGTTTATGCACGAGAAGTGGTTCAACCGGGTTTTGGCCGCCGACGCCACGGAAGCTTTTTCCGATGATGGCCACGGTGGCGGTCTCGTACCAGTCGCGCAGTTCTCCGGTAGAATCGACCAGCAGGACCGAGGTATCGGGCGAGAAAATAGGGTTGGATCGGCGGGTAAAAGAGACCGGTTCTTTTCCCAGCAAGTCTTCAATATCCGGTGCGCGTTCAGCGTGCCGCGGCACTAGGATCAGAAACAGTGCTGGATGCTTTTTCCGGAGCTGTTGAAACGCTTGAATTAAGAGTTCTTCTTCGCCGGGATGTAAACTGCCTCCGAGTAAGACCGGGCGGTCGGAAGCAATTCCGCGTTTCTCGAGCCATTCAACGAAGCGCAAATTGTGCTCAGTGACTAGACCGGCTCGATCGTACTTGATGCTCCCGGTTACAGTAATCTTGTGTGCCGGTAGACCAAGTCGTTCCCATCGGCCGGCATCTTTAGAATCTTGGGCGAATACCGCGTTTAATCGTTTCCAGAATAGAAGCATCGACAACCAGCGGCGACGCAAGTAACGGTTTTCGGAACGCGACGAGAGCCGCGCATTGGCCAGGAACAGTGGCACATTAGTGTGTTGAGCCAGCGCGAGAAAACTTGGCCAGAGATCGGAATCGATCAGTACAACCCGAGTCGGCCGAATGAATCGCCAGACCCGTTGAAGAATCGGATAGAAATCGACCGGACTATAAATGACCTGCAGGTAGGCGGTATCCGCGCGGTTTAATCCGAGCTGATATCCGGTGGAAGTGGTGGTGGAAATCACGGCTCGAAACTCGGGATCTTGTCGGCGCAACTCGGCAGCCAACCGGAGCGCCAAGAGCATTTCGCCTACGCTCACCGCCCGGATCCAGGTCCAGGTTTTACCGGCAATCTGTTGGCGGAGCGCAGTCGAAAAAAATCCGAATCGCTGAACGAAATTCCGCGCGTAACCGCCCCGTTTCAGCATCCGCCGAAGATAAAAGGGAATCGAAAAGAGAAGCGCGAACGGGAGGAAAAGGTTGTACAGAAACAGCAACATTAGGAGAGGTGAATGAAATGCGGATTGCGGAATGCGGATTGCGGAACAAGGAGCGAATTCAATTGCGGATGCCGATTAGCGGCGTGATTTCGCATCGTTTTCAAAATCTTGACTTTCGGGCTGTGAGTTTAGCACGCCCGCCAATTACTGCTTCTCATTCCGCAATCCGCGTTCCGCAATCCGCATTTCATTCGCGCCTTTGGCGAGAATGAGCACTTCAGTTCCCCCATACCGTTTCGCTCGGATAACCGACCAAACCCGCGGATCGACTACGGCGGAGCCGGTTGCTCGTTCCAGGATCAATAGTCCATCGTTGGCGAGCGCAGCGGGAGCGAAGGGAGACGATAGGAGTTCCGAAGCCGGATCGGGATCGCTCGGACTCTTGGAATAAGGTGGATCGGCAAATATCAGATCGAATGGTTCCCGGTTACTCTCGAGAAATCCAAACACATCAAGGCGAATGATCGCACCGCGTAATTTGGTTTTCTCGAAGTTAGATTGAATCGCAGCGATCGCATCACGATGATGATCCACAAACGTGGCATTGGCTGCCCCGCGACTCAATGCTTCGAGGCCGAACGCTCCGCTGCCGGCAAAGAGGTCGAGCACTCGAGCGCCAATGATGCGGTCACCTAAGGAGGAAAAGATTGCTCCCCGGATCTTCTCCATCGTCGGACGGATATCGTGCTTGGGAAGACGGAGCGGAATACCCCCGGCGGAACCGGCAATAATCCTCATTTTTCTGGATTCGGACGAGTCCGGTTCGAGTCTGCTACGGGTTCCGGTTTGGATCGATCGGAATGGCTGCCATGGAGCAAGCGCTGCAGCAGCTTGCGTTTATCACCGATGATGCGCTCGAATAGATTGGTCTCCGGTTTCTGGATTGATCCGGACACCTCGAAATCAAGGTAACGACTACGTCCATCATCCGCGTTGACGAAATTATCCTCCAATTCGTTAGGAATCTTCTGGCTGAGAAATTGGGTGATCGTGAGGCGTCCTTTCAGGTCAAGCCTTTGTGCGTCTTCCACGGTTCCGGCCAGATTAATCCGACAATTCTTCGATATTAAACGGACCGAGTCGACTTGCACTCGTGATCCGACCACACGGAAATTGGAATCAGCCTCTTCCAAATCAATTCGCTGTAATTCATCGATCTGAGTCCAGCGTCCGATCTCCTGTAGCATCGGGTATTGGTCAAGATATCCGGATTTGATCTCCAAAGTGCCAGCTCCAGCGGCCTGGCTGGAATCGCGCCCGTCGCCGGTCAATTCGAACGAACCTTCCAATGTGCCATGGGCTCGATCCAAGAAACTGCTGGTTCGGTTGGTTACCTCGTTTACATCGATTCCGGATGCCTTGAGCTCCAGTCGGTAGGGAAGGTCTGCATTAGAGAAGTTAACCGTGAATGTACCGTTCAGATCACCGCCGGAAACTCTCGCGCAGACATCTTCGAGGGCCAATGAGCCGCCGCTAAATCTCACCGGCGATCCAATATCGTCGAGGCTGATCGTCTCTCCGATCATTGCATTATCCGCGTGGACCCGCCCGAGATAATTTCCATGTTGAAAATTCAGGGTGCAATCGAGCCCATGAATCACGGCGGCGGTTGCGCCGTCCAGTCGCACTAACGCAATGGTTGCATCCTTCAGCTTGAACTTCTGGATCTCCACCCAGAACTTTCGGGTCAGCGTATCCCGAATCGACAGTGACTTACTGCGATGGGCGGTCTCCGCCGGGGTCGAACTCAGCGATTGTGCGGAGTCGGCCGTAGACGAGGGGGCGGCGGAACGTTTAGTCGTCTCCAACGTTTCTTTCATTGCCGCGAGCGGTACTCTGAGATCGACATGCCTTAGCACGATTTCCCGGACGATGATCTTACGCCGCAAGAGCGCGAGGTAGTCGCAGCGCACCTTCAAATTTCCCGCTTTCAGGATTGGTGTCTCAGAATCGAGACCGCCGACGGTGACATCTTCAAAGGTCAGGCCATCCCAGGGAGTAAAGGCGATGCGAAAAACTTCGAGCGGCAGCCCCAGACTTTCGCTAAATGAATCACGTAGATCGCGCTGAACGCCCGGAGATTGTATGTAAAGATTGATACCAAGCAGGCCGATGCACCAAACGAGAAAAACACTCGCCACCGACCATAAGGCGATGCGGAGGAAAGGTTTCACCTTATTCATCCCAACGTTGCCTCCAGGAGCGCGGCCATCGACGGGAACGCCAGGAACTGATCCAGCGCGCCATCAGCTGCTCTGTCTCGGTGTTCCTCAGTCCGCCAACCAGCGGCCCCTATTTGTTTACTGAATAGCACCAGGGATCTACTCTTATAGGCCTCGACCCGAATGGACAAGGTTAAGCTAGCGATAATTTTTAACCCCGCCGCACGAGGAGAAAAGGCACGTTCTCTCGAGAAGAAGATGCGTTCTTTGACGGAAGCAGACGCCTTTCTGCTCTCTCGTTCGGGTGAAACCGGGGCGTTGGTCAGGAAACTGGCCCAGGAAGGATATTCGACCATCGTGGCGGCTGGCGGTGACGGCACAGTCAATGAGGTGGTCAACGGAATAGTGGGACTCGATGTATCACTGGGAATTCTTCCTATTGGTACAATGAATGTCCTCGCTTATGAGCTTGGTCTCCCGACAACGCAGCTCGAGCAGTGTTGGGAAATCATCCAGCAGGGATTCACCCGATCGATCGACCTGGCGATGGCCAACGACCAGTACTTCGTCCAGCTGGCCGGCGTGGGCCTGGATGCTTTAGCAGTGCGGGAGACGGATCTGAATATGAAAAAAACCATTGGTCCAATTAGCTACATCTTCGCGGCCGCCCAGATCATTGGCCGTCCGGCTCCTCGCCTGGAGATCTGTTTCAACGAGCGGGAGACAATGGGAGGATGTTTTGTGCTGGTGGGCAACGGTCGCTTCTATGGGGGGCCACTTGCCTTTTTTCCTGAAGCGAAAAACGATGATGGTTTATTGGATGTCCTGGTATTCAAGCACCAAGGATACCTCGATATCATTCGCTATCTCCAAGGTGTTCTCGCCGGTAACCATGCCGACTTTGCTGATATCGAATATCGGCAAGTCCAGTCGCTACGTGTCATCAGTGATCGACGGGTTCCGGTGGAGATCGATGGGGAAGTCACTTTTCACACTCCGGTGCATTTTCGGGTTGGCCCGTACCAACTTCGTGTTCACGTCGCTCGGTAGGGCGGTCCGTCCCGGACCGCCGAAGGGCTGCAATACCGATTTTTCGGCTCAACAAGATCCGATTATGTCCTCGATTCTGCAGTCTGGGACGGACACGCCCTCCTACCCTCCCGCATCCCTACTGCGTAAAATTTTTTCAAAATTCCGGCAAGTGGCCTGATCGTTGCTTCTCTTCCTAGTAGAGCGCTCGTACTGACTAAACGAGTCGCTCGCTAAAACAGAATGAGAACGAAACGGATCCCGATTCAGGAATTGCCTTGGTTGCTCACTCGCGGTCGGATGACCTGGGCGATGGGTGCGGCAATCCTGATGCTTGTCCTATACATCTTTCAATGGGCGATGGCGTATTGTGACCCGGGCGGTCCCGAGAAATTGTTCGGTCTCGATCGTTCCAGCATCCTTTACGGATGCATATGGCAATTCGTCAGCTATCTATTTCTGCACCATTTGAGCCATCCCTTCGGCATCTGTTTTACCCTTCTTGGCCTCATCTTCGTGGGTAGTGAGCTCGAAGGAATTATTGGGAAAGCACATTTCACAATGCTGTTTGTTTGCTCCGGAACTGTCGCCGGGGTGGCTTACTTGGCGATATCTAACGGGATTTTGCTCGGCGCGGGGCCAGCGATTTGTGCGATGATCGTGGGGTGCACCACGATCCTTTCGGAATTCCCGGTGATGCTGCCGTTCGGAATCCGTTTCCGTTATAAATACGCCGGGTGGGTTTTGATCCTCGGTCTGTTGGGTTACGGCCTGCTGGGCGGACGCGCAGCTGCACATTCGACTGCGATAGTAAATCTAAGCGGCGCCGCGGTCGGATGGGTTTACGTACGCATTCTCGGATTCGGATCACCCTTACCCGGTGAGATGGCGCTGCGTCAACGACTAGCGGAACGTGCGCGCGCACGGCGGCTGCCGCTGCGGCTCTATCTGGCCGCCTATGTCGATCCGGTTTTGGAAAAAATTCATCGAGACGGTATTCGGAGTTTATCCAGTGCGGAAAAGCAGATTCTTCGGCAAGCGCGACAAAAAGTGCTGCTTAATGTATCATGATCCTGCATGAAAGGACGTGGTGCGTGGGTCACCGAATTGGTTCGAGATGCTTGGCAACCGGACGTTGCCGAAAAGGTGATCGAGGATCTGATCAGGGTACGACCCGATTTCGGTTACATCTGCTCGCGGTTTCCTGATCACGGTTCTGCGCTGATCAATTTTCTTTCTCTCTCCAAGATTTCTGTCGAGAAAATTACCGCCCGCCCCGATTTACTGGACTGGTTGTCCGGACCGGAGATGGCTGCTTCAAAGCGCGGCTATTGGCGCGGATGGAATGAGGATGCGGCCGACTCGCAGTTGGCCGCTCTACTCGAATGGAAGTCACAGGAAATGCTTCGCATCGCCTATCGGGAAGTTTCCGGCTTGGCAGGATTTGTCGAGACCACGCAAGATATCACCGCGGTGGCAGAGCGCTGCGTCAATCAGGTATATCGATTCGCGTTCGACCAGCTAACAAAAAAATGGGGTAGCCCAAAGACGGGATTCGGGGTTTTAGCGATGGGAAAGTTTGGCGGAAAGGAGCTCAACTATAGCTCCGATATCGATGTCATCTTTCTTTACCATGAGGAGGGACTTCTCAATCCACGGTTCAGTTATCATGAATTCTTTAGTCGTTTAGCCGGGAAAATTGTCGAAGTATTCACGACTAAAGGAAAACAGCTTTTTCGGATCGATCTCCGACTTCGTCCCGAAGGCGGCTCTGGACCCCTGGTCCGATCGTTGGCCAGCGTAGAAAACTATTATGCCGGTTACGGAGAAACCTGGGAAAGGATGGCGCTGCTCAAAGCCCGTGGAATTTGCGGTGACGAAGAATTGCTTTACGAATTTGAGCATCGGCTCCAACCGTTCATTTTTCCGCGCACGGTCTCGGACGATCTTCTCACTGAAATTGCCGAACTTAAGCTTCGCATTGAGCGTGACCTAGTGGGCGCTGAGGATCTACACCGTAACGTTAAGCTTGGTTACGGCGGCATTCGCGAGATTGAATTCACGGTACAGACGTTGCAGCTATTGCACGGTGCGCGCCACGCTTTTCTGCAAGAACGCAGCACACTAAAGGCGCTGGCGGCATTAGCCGAGTTGGAGATGCTCGATCATTCGGCGGTAGAGGCCTTAGGCGAGGCGTATGTCTTTTTGCGAGCGGTTGAGCATCGTCTGCAGATCGTCGATGAGCGCCAAACTCATACGTTACCAATCAGGCCGGACGACCAGCTCATGATTGCTAAAAGTCTCGGGTTTGAGTCAGTGGAGGCCTTCGATCAAAAGCTCGGAGAACAGACTAAGGCAGTGCGTCAGATTTTTCACCAGCTGCTTCAAACCAGAACTCCCGAAAGCGAAGGAACTGGCAGTGCCGATTTTTTTCGGCAACCGGAGGCTGCAGAGAAAACGTTGGAACGGCTTCGGGAGGGACCTTCCGGAGTGCATGTCTCCGCGCGTACTCGTCGTTTGTGCGCAAAGTTAGAGCCCGAACTGATAAACCGGCTGAGGAAGACCGCCGATTCGGATGCAGTTCTCGGCCGCTTTGTGCGCTTTGTCGATGGATACGGCATTCGCGGCCTCTTGTTCGAAACGTTGTTGGCGAATCCGCGGTTGCTCGAGTTGTTGGTTCGCTTGTTTGACGCAAGCGGGGCCTTTAGCGAATTGGCAATCCATCGGCCTGAGTTGGTCGAAGAGATTGCCCGAGGCCGTTCGCTGGGCGAACTCCAGAGCCGGCAGAATTTTCTCTCTAGCTTAGAGTCAAATCCTACTAACCTGCCGCCACTGACTTGGATCCGGGATTTTCAGCACGCGGAGATGTTGCGAATCTTGCTGCGAGATGTTCTCGGATTTGCTGATCTGCCTCAGCTTCAGGAGGAGGCAACAAATTTGGCGGAAGCCTGCGTCGCTTTTTGTCAAACCGTTATTCCCGGAACCGAAGATTTAACCGTTATTGTGCTGGGTAAGTTTGGTGGACGAGAATTGCTCTACGGCGCAGACCTCGATCTGGTGTTTATCGGTGACACGCCCGGTCCGGCGGAAGCACTGATCGCAGCGCTGAGCGTGAGCACGGAATGGGGTCGAGTGTTCCCAATCGATACCCGACTGCGGCCGGAAGGGGAGTCGGGTCCGTTGGTGGTCACGTTGGAGCGTTATGAATCTTACTTTCGTGAACGGGCGCAAAATTGGGAGAAGCAAGCGCTGACCAAGGCACGGGTGTTGAGTGGACCGCACGCCAGGGCGGCCGAACGAATTATCGAGGATGCCTGGAACTCTCTGCGGAACGATCCAGGATGGCGCTCCGATCTTGCTTCCATGTATGACCGAATTGTGCGCGAACGAGGTAAACATGATACCGATTTGGTTGCGTTCAAGGCGGGACGAGGAGGATTGATCGCGATCGAATTTATTGTGCAATATCTCGAAATTCAGTCGGCGAAACGTGAGCCAAACACTCTCGATGCGATCGCGGCGGTAGCCGACCGAATGAGCCCAACCGAAAGAGTAGACCTTACCCGGGATTATCTTTTCTTTCGCAGAATGGAATCGGCTGTTCGCCGGATAGAAAATAGTTCCGTTTCACAATTGCCATCGAATATCCCCGATCAGGAAAAAATCGCGCGTCGCCTGGATTTCACCGATCGTGCCGCCATGATCGAAGATCAGAGATTGCGTCGGCAACGAGTCGAATCGCTATTTCAGCGCATCGTTCGCGGTCATTCTTGCCTCAAGCGAGAATGAGATGATGAACACGGAACACCGAATGTTGGGTGCTGGCCTGCCGGATGTGCTATTTGTTCGGGAGACGCGGTAGGGCGGTCCGTCCCGGACCGCCGTCATTCTCGTGTTAGGCTTGAATAGATGACAGATTGGAAGATCGGAATACGGCGGTGAAACGGGCAGGTGTTGACAACTTCGAATGAAATTGCAATCCAGCCATCTACTGTCTGCTATTCGTCATTGATGATCTGGCGGATCGTAGTCTCCGATAACGGCGTTAGGAATAACGGGGCCCATGGATGCCCTGAGTTCGGCGGTCCGGGACGGACTCGCCCTACCGACCGTTCCGGAATCCGTATCTGCTATTTGCTATTTGTCATTCGTTCGAGCCTTAGGCGAGAATGACCCATGACTTCGCCTTCGATCCATCTTTTCAGTCATGTTGATGATGTCTGGGAAGATGACGTCCGTGCCTGGCTCGAAGCGGGAACGAAAGCGGCAATTTCCGGCCAGAAGGTCTGGATGGTTTGTCGTTCGTTTTTGCAGGCGAATTGGCTTCGCCGCCGTGCTCTGGAAGAGGGAAAACCGATTGTGGGTGTTCGCTTCCTGGATTTGCGAAGGCTGCGCCAGGAGCTTTGTTTCCGTGCTAGATTGCCAACTCCGGCGTTCGGACGCGAGACCCTGAGTCTTTTGTTGCGTGCGAGAATGGCGGAGACCGAGGCTTCGTCTGCTTTTGCTGGACAAATTTTGGATGCGCTGGACGATCTGGCCGCTTCCGGATGGTTGGATCGATTTGGCTCCGGCGCAGCCATTGAACTACTCGGCATTCCGCCAGAGCTTCGTGATGCCGTTGAGCAGATTATCGGTTCGTTGTTCTGGCGGCCGAGAGTCGATCGCGCCCTCATGGAGAAAGGCGTCAAAATACCCGAGTTGCGGATCGGTTTTTTCGGCCTCGACGCTCTTGCTCTGAATCAACAGGAATTGCTTATCGCAGCGGTCAGTGCTTCAGAGGATGCACGTTTTTGGTTGGCTCAACCATTTGTCAGCGAAGAGATCTTCATGCAGTGGATTGCGCAATTGGAGTCGCGCTTAGACGGCGTAGTAACCGTAACTCCGAGCGAAGGAAAACTGCGAATCTACGAGGATTTGGTTAGTACATTCCTTCACACGTCCGAACCCTCACCGAATGTGCCGCGACTGGTTCGAGCGGAACGATGGTCCGATCAAGCAGACGCGGTAGTGGCGATCGTAAAGCACGAGTTTCAAGGTGGTAGCCGAAATATCGCGGTGATGGTTCCAGAAGGATCGCCCACCGGGCCTACGGTAGTGGAAGCCTTAGCCTCGGCCGGAATCGCGGTCGCAGATGAATTTCGATCGAGAGCGATGCTTGGCCGGTCCGAGAAAGTCCAGCGTTGGTTGGCGGAGTGGATCGGAGGGACACCGACCCCGGAGAAGCTACTTGAATTTTTCGCTCTTCTCAGTCGGGGTCCGGACAGCTTTTCCCGGTTTCGCGAATATCTCTTTCGCCAATTCGATCGTCGCCAAACCCGCTCAATCAGCGAACTTTTGTTATCCGATTCTTCGTATCCATGGATTCGAGACCTGCTCAATATCGGAGCAGATTGGCCAGAGAGCGGCCAATGGAAAGAGCTTGAAGCAAAATGGCAAAACGCTCTTTTCGATTTCGAAGCGTTCGTACTTCGCTATGAGAATGTTTTCCGCTCGGTAAAGATCTCGCTCGAGCCGTTGCAGCCGAATTGGGACGAGATTCAACATGCGTTAGGCGATCTACAGCTCTCGTCCGCCATCTTCCTTGATTTTGTTGCCGACTCACTTTCAAACTCGGGACGAGCGAGCCATCCGGATTCCTCGCATCGTTACGCGCCGGTGGTCGTGAGTACGCCGGAGCAGCTGCATGCAACGAGCTGGGACTCGGTGATACTAACCGATGGGGTAGCTGATCTCTGGATGAAGTTAACGAGCGGGGACTCCCTCTTGGGACAAGAATTTCGCAGGTCGGCGCGACAGCAAGGTTTTCTTTTCGTAAGCCTGCAAGAGGAGTCTCTGTTACGAGAGGATTCGATTTTGCAACTTTTGCTCCATGCGCGCCGCTCTGCCGGCATCTGCTTTTATGGCAAAGAAGAAAGCGGTGAAGAGATCGATGCGAACCGAATCGTTACCTTTCTCGAGCGGACGCTCCGTGCGGAAGTAGAGAGCTTTGCCGCGCCTCCAATTGACGCCGTCAATGATTTTGCCGATTTGCGACAGATTCGTTCGGTCCGCTGCGATCCGGTACGGGGCTTTGATGAATACTTGCTGAACTTCAGCTCGCTTGGCCTTAATCCGATGGCCTGGTCTGCTTCCCGACTTCAGGCCGCTATTGCCGCTCCGGGCAGCTTCGGTTTTCAGGTTGTGCTCGGGCTGGAAAGAAGTTGGGATCTCGGATTTAAGCGCGATGAACGTAAGACTCTGGGAATCGTAGTTCATCGACTGTTGGCTTACCTTCTGAGAAACCCATTTGGCGATCTCTTCCGGAACGGTCTAAGCGATTTACGGGAAAGTCCGTTCCTGCGGGAGAGCCGTGGTCTCAATGGGCATCGATATATCAGAAAACTGATTCGCGAACTGGATTTTCCGCAAGACGAACTCTGGTGGCGTTCGATTCTCGATAAGGCGATTTTTTTCGTCGAAAATATGTTGGGCGAGATTGGTCCATGGTTAGAAAAGTTTCCCTACGGAGCTGCCGAACATTCCACCGGAGAATTGACCGTAAGCGAGCCGCAAATCGCCCTGAAAGGAAGGTTTGATCTTTTGTTAGCAGATGCTAACACCGTGCCGGAATCCGGCATTACAATCATCGATTTTAAGACCGCCGGATCACCGCGCCAGATCAAAGCCGATACGGGTGAAGGATTTCAGTTTGTGGCGTATCGCCTGCTAGCCGAAACGATGGGTGCAGGGTCCTGTAATCAGATCGCGGTGCTGCCAACTGGATCCAAAGACCTCGGACGCTTGAAACAGCCAGAAGAGATTGAAAGGAAGCTGGCCGAGCTTACATCGATGCAGAGACGAACCTGTTTTGGGCATGCGCCTCTTCTGCGCGGTGAATTCGGTGTCCGTGAGAGCTTACCAATTGCAACATTGGCGATACCAGCATGGGTCCTCCGGAAGAAACGGGCGTTAACACTGGAGAAATTAAGGTGCATGTAGCGTTTGCTCGATATTATCGGCAACAACGTACCGCAGCGTCCAGCTGCGAGGTTTGTACAGTTCCGCACCTGGAAGGTGCGTCTACTATCAGACGGGCGTTTGGGTAAATCTGAGAACCATTCTATGGACGAAGACGCCAGAACCCTTTTTCGTAGCGCTTTAGACCAGAATTTTTGTGTAGTCGCGGGTGCCGGCTCCGGTAAAACCACTGCGATTGTCGAACGAATCTGCGAACTTGCCATTCGGGATCCGAGTGCTTTGCGGCGGCTGGTTGTTGTCTCTTATACGAATAGCGCAGCACTTACATTTAAGAGCCGATCGCGACAACGACTACTGGACGCAGTAGCAGAAGCGGAGGCTCTTATCTATCTGCGCGCGCTGGAGCAAGCGTACTTCGGAACGATCCATGGGTTTTGTCTGAACTTGATTCGCGAGTTCAAAAGCCGGTTGAGACTTCCTGAACAATTGCGAGTACCAACTGACGCAGAGCGCGACCTGCTTTGGGAGATCTTTGTCGCAGCATCTCCTTTACTCGATGAGCTCGCGCAACACCCGGTGACCCGATCGCTTTTGCGCGTGTGTACGCTGTCGGATCTCTTGGATGTCGCGAAACGTTTCCGGCCAAATGCGCCTCTGGATCCTCCGACTCGACGGATGCCTCTGCCCAATGTGACGAGAATCAGTTCCATTCCGGTTGCGAAACAATCAGCGGAGAAGAAACAGAGCACGATCGAGAGCCTGGAAGCATTTGTAAAACGCTGGTCAAGTGGCTCCGGCTTCATTTCGTTGCCGAAATGCGAGACATCCAGGCTAAAAGATGCATTTGAAACTCAAATGGCGCCGGTCGCCGCCTGGTTGGAAGTAGCCGCCGAATGGTTTGCCGATCGGTTGGCTCGAAGCTTTCGCGCATGGTGTCTGCAGCAGGGAGTTCTTTCTTATGCAGATCAAATTGATGTCTGCGTCGAGCTCTTGAAGCAGCCAGATTTGCTTAATCAGGTGCGACAACGTGAGTTGATCGTGATTGTCGATGAAGCGCAAGATACCGACGCCCGGATGTTTCAGGTTTTCGTCGAGCTGACCCGACCTTCGGGTGAACGTTTCGGCGATTGGCCAGGATCCGGCCAGCCGCCGCTGCCCGGTCGTTTTTGCCTGGTTGGTGATCCACGTCAAACCATCTACGAACGCAATCGAACCGGGCGATTTGCTGAACTGAGCGAGCACTTCGGTTCGAGAAACGAACTGATTTGCTTTAATGTCACCTATCGATGCGCCGGGAATGTGGTTCGGGGTATTAACGAATTCTTTAGCTCGCAGGCGGTGGAAGGCATCTCTTTTGATGACTTAGCTGTGCGCCCGGGAGCCCGCGAAGGATTCGTGGCCGAGCTGCCGTTCATTTTGGAGGAACAGATTGAAAGTGACGACGAAATTGAACCGCTGGTTATCGAATGTGAGGCGGTCGGAAAATGGCTTTCCCAAGTGCGCTCTTCCGATCGTCCTTCCTGGAGTCAGATTGCGATCATCGCGCCACGTCACGAGTGGCTGATCATTGCCGGTGATGCGCTGAAAAAATTCGGTGTGCCGTTCAGCTTTTTCCGGCCGAGAATCGCACGCTCCGGCATAGCCGCTTTTGCCTGGCCGATTTCTCTGGTTTACACGCTGGTGAATCCTTGGGATCGATTCGAACGATTCGGCGTCCTCAGAGAGCTTTTTGGTGTTCCGGATACTGAGCTATTTCGCGCTCTGAAAGGTAACGCGGGTAAGCTCTATCGCGAGGCTGAAGAACAGTTGGAGGCGGCCAGAGTTGATCTTATTTCGGGAAAACGTCGGTCATCGCTCTACTTTCTGGATCGATTATTAGAGCGGTTTCGATTGAGAGAACGGTTAGTCGCATTAGCCGAGGACACCAGTGGTCTCGAGCAACTCCGCTGGGAAGCAGCCAAGGCAGACGAACGCGGCTTAGACCTGGAAGAATGGCTGGCCGAGCTTCTTTCCTGGCTACAGGATTCCGCCCAACCATCGAAAGCACCCGCTCAGGGAGTGGAGTTAATTACGACTCATTCGGCCAAAGGCTTGGAATGGGAGTGGGTGATTCCGATCGGATTCAGAAAGAAATTCTCCCATCGAAACGAACGTTATCCCCGGATTCAAAGTGAAGAGAATTGTCACGTTGTGTGGTCCAATCTTAGCCGGCGCGCGAAACGCGATGAAGAAGCGGCAAAAATTCACATCAAGCGGCTTTTGTACGTCATGCTCACGCGAGCCAAGACCGGATTAATTATTCCGACACCCGAAGGGGCTTATAACCCCGGCAAACAAGGAATCGCGTTCAACGAAGTGGTTTCACCGCATCAGTTAGAACTGCCTTCCGCGGATGAAATAATGCGGCTAGGAAAGACAGAACCGGCCACGCCGGCTGAGCCAACCGGTGGGGGACGACGGGTATTTGCCACTGCCGAACCGCTTTTCTCTGCGCCTCAACCGCCACGTTTGGTGCGACCTCACCAACTCGCCGATGATTCACCGGTTTTACATCTCCAGTTCGCGGAAGCGGCGGGAGCGTATGACTACGGAAAGTGGTGGCATTCCTGGATTGAGATGTTTCCCTGGGGTGACGAGATCGAACAATGGGAGAGCCATGGGAAAAATTCGGTACTGCCGATTTCTTTTCGCGAACGTGCGCAAAAAGAGATCGCAGCGTTGTTAGCCAACGATCAGTTACAACGCTTATGCCGCGGTGCCCTCTGGTTTCAATCCGAATTTCCGTTCTCGTGGCCTAAGACGATCGAGGATTGGTACGAAGGAGTGATCGATCTCCTGATCGGGATGAACGATGGAACGCTGTACGTGGTCGATTGGAAGACAAACCAAGCTGCGTTGAATGAATCGGCCGAACAATTGGCCGAACATCTGCGCAATCAATATCTCCCGCAGCTCGAAAGTTATCGCGAGGCCCTCCAAGGCGTCATGGAAAATCGAAAGATCGAAATTGCGATTTACTCGACGGTGTTAGGGCGATTTGTTTAGGGGTGAGAACACGGAATCCTGAACCCGGCAATTGGTGCAGGTAGGGCGGGTCGCTCCGCGACCGCCGATCTATCCGCCGAAGCCTTCGGAGTCGTTCAGTTTTGCGGAGGCGGAATCGGGCAGACGATCGAACCCCGTTAGGCCGAAAACCAAAATCGGAGGCTTCTGAATCGGCATTGAAACTAGCTTTACCGAAGTCATCGCAACGGCGGTCCGGTACGGACCGCCCTACCAATCGATTGCCAAATTCCGCATTCCGTATTCCGTATCACGGATACTGTACCCCGCGCGTCCCCACATACACCGCGTACAGTGAGGTCGTGGCCGTGATGAACAGCCGATTTCTTTTTAGGCCCCCGAAGGTCAAGTTGGAGACCGGTTCGGGAATCTTGATCTTTCCCAGCAAACCTCCAGATGGCGAGTAGCAATGCACGCCATCCCCGGCGCTGGACCAGACATTCCCTTGGACGTCGATCCGTATGCCATCAGGAATGCCAGGGTTAACCTCGGCAAAAATTTGGCCGCCGACCAAATTTTTGCCGTTTAGCACATCGAATATGCGAATATGATGAGGACCTTTCAAATCATGCGATGCACCGGTGTCGACGACGTAAAGCTTTGATTCGTCCGGTGAAAAAGCGAGACCGTTGGGCTTATCGAAATCGTTGGCAACCACTGTCAAAGAGCTGTCGGCGGGATCAAACCGAAACACATAGGCACCGCCGTATTCGCTCGAATCTTGCTTACCCTCGTAATCACTGAGGATTCCGTACGGCGGATCGGTAAACCAAATCGTCGAATCAGATTTAACAACGACATCATTGGGCGAATTAAGCCGTCTCCCATCGAACTTGCTCACAATCTCGGTGATTTGCCCATCAACTTCGGTACGGGTTACCCGCCGAGCGAAATGTTCGCAGCTGACCAGCCTTCCTTGGCGATCGCGAGTGTTTCCGTTACTACAATTTGAAGGGTACCTGAATACGTCAACGTTACCATTGGCCCAACGCAACATCCGATTGTTCGGGATATCACTCCAGACGAGGTAATCGCCATCCGCAAAGTAAACCGGTCCTTCGGCCCAGAGGGTTCCCGAATGGAGCCGTTCTACCCAGGCGTTGCCAAGAATAAGGAAGTGAAAGGATTCATCGTACAACTCAAATTCATTGCGAATACCGAGCGTTTTTTTCATGTATGATTTGGGGAAGTGTCAGAGGCCAGAAGCAAGAATCCAGAAGCCAGAAGCAAGAAGCAAGGAGTAAGAATTTAGAGCTGAGGTTAGCATCCTCCAGCTTCTGAATTCCAGATTCTGGATTCTGGCTTCCGTCCTCTGGCTTCTGGCTTCTGGATTCTAATCGTTCGCTTTGACAAGCCGCCCGCTTCTCTCATGCTTCTGCTATGAAATCTCCCGTCAAAGTGGCCGTCACCGGGGCTGCCGGCCAGATCGGTTACTC